>DASZKX010000424.1:0-3781 GCA_035552735.1 Xanthobacteraceae bacterium | reverse complement strand
AAACCCGCACAATGGCGATCAATAGAGAAGAAATTGCCTCTGGGAGGAAAGTACCATGCCGGAAGCCGAACAAACACGCGCGAGCTATGGCCGGTGGTACATTCTGGGGCTGATCTGCCTCATGTACCTCATCACGTATCTCGACCGCGTCAACATCTCGACGGCGGCGCCGGAGATCGCCAAGGAATTCGGCTTCGACAAGATCACCATGGGCGCGATCTTCAGCGCCTTCGTTTGGGCCTACGCCGTCTTTCAAGTTCCGGGCGGTTGGCTCAGCGACCGGTTCGGCGCCCGGCCGGTATTGGCGACGATCGTGGCCTATTGGTCGGTCATGACCGCAGCAACCGCGCTGGCAACCGGGGCCTTTTCCTTCGTGGCCATTCGCTTTCTGTTCGGGGCCGGCGAAGCCGGCGCGTTTCCGGGCGCCACCCGAGCCATGCAGGTTTGGTACCCGCGGCCGGAGCGCGGCTTTGTGCAGGGGCTCACCCACAGCGCGAGCCGGTTCGGAGCCGCCATCGCGCCGCCGATCGTGGTCGGGATCATGGCCACCCTCGGCTGGCGCTCGGTGTTCTATATCTGCGGCGGCGCCGGTTTCCTCTGGTCGCTGTGGTGGTATGTGAGCTACCGCAATCTGCCGGAAGAGCACGGAATGGTGAACCGCGCGGAACTGGAACGTATCCGAGGTTTCGGCGAAACCGGCGAGATCAACCAGGCCACGATCGAAAGGGAGGGAGCCAACGTACCCTGGGGGATGCTGGTGCGTTCGCCCAACATGTGGGCGATCATGTGCGCCTACTTCACTTATGTTTATTGCCTCTACATCTTCTTGACTTGGCTACCCAGCTATCTGGTGGATCACAGGCACTTCACCTTGCTCAAGGTAGGGATGCTTGCTTCGCTGCCGCTTTTTGCGATGGTCATCGGCGACACAGTCGGCGGTGTGGCGACCGATTGGCTCTTGAAGCGGACGGGAAGCGCCAAGTTCGCCCGACGCTCGGTCGCCATTGTCGGCCTCTTGGGGTGTGCGGCCTGCATCGTACCTGCAGCGCTCGCGGAGGATGCTTACACGGCGGTTTATTGCCTGACCGGCGCCGGGTTCTTCCTGGAATGCACGATCGGACCCGCCTGGTCGGTGCCCATGGATTGCGGCGGCAAATACTCCGGAACGGTCTCCGGCATGATGAACATGGCCGGCAATATCGGGGGTGCGCTATCGCCTTTGGTGATGGGATATTTCTTCCAACACGATGACTGGCAGACCCCCTTCGTGATCGCCGCCGCCTTGCTCGTCGCCGGCGCAGGAGTGTGGGCGTTCTGGCTCGATCCCGACCGCTCCGTGGTCGAGCCGCACGTCATACCGGTCGCCGTGCCCGCCGCCGCCGAATGATGTTCGTGCTTCGCGCGTGCGACGAAGCATCCGGCAGCCCAGAGTCAGTCGCGATCCGGTAGCTTGGCACCACCGTGCCATCATGAGCGGCGTTCGGGATGCCGGCACGAATTTCCATCGCCGGATGGCCGGGAGCCGATCCAAGCGTCATCGGGTTTCCACTTGTGCATTTGGCCACAAGCCGGACAGCGCAACGGCACGGCGACACAGGGAAGGCTCTTGAGCAGAACCCATTCGGTCTTGAGGCCGGTCGGAACCGGGGCGCCTGTGCGTGGACACTGAACGAAAATATCAGCCATGCCGAGCTCCCGCGATGATCCACAAGCGATTCGCCGCCAAAGCCACGCAGGAGTCCAGTGAAATTTCCCGCCGGTGGATAACTCCTGGCGTTCCGCCGGCCCGCAAGGGCAGCGCGACCGCAACCGAACGCCGGGGCGCCGCGAAAAGCACGACGGGCCGTCATCGCAGAGTCATCTGACGATAATAAACAAAAGAATCTTATCGCGCGGCACGGCGGCGCGCAGCGTAGATCGGCCCCACCACATGGCTTGGTCTGAACACACGACGAAGGCTTTCGACTCGGATCTGCAGGACCTCGCCCGGACCATGGCTGAGATGGGCGGGCTTGCCGAACGGCAGATCGCGGAGGCCATCGAGGCATTGACGACCCGGGACAGCGAGCGCGCCTGGCGGGTGATCAACGCCGACGCGGTCATCGACAACATGCAGCGCGCCATCGAGGAAAGAGCCATCGAGACGATCGCGCGGCGCCAACCGGTCGCCATGGATTTGCGGCAGGTCGTCGGAATCCTGCGCATCGCCAACGAGCTGGAGCGCATCGGCGACCTCGCCAAGAACATCGGCAAGCGCATCATCGCCATCAACGGCGAAGACATGCCGCGCCGGTCGCTGCGCGGCGTCAGCCACATGGCCAACCTCATGCTGGCTCAGCTGCGCGACGTTCTCGACAGCTTCGCGCGCCGCGATGACGCCAAGGCCATCGACGTTTGGACTCGTGACCAGGATGTGGACCGTCTCTATACGTCGCTGTTCCGCGAGTTGCTCGTTCACATGATGGAAAATCCCCTCACCGTCACCTTCGGGATCCACCTGTTGTTCTGCACCAAGAATCTCGAGCGCATGGGCGACCATGCGACCAATATCGCGGAAGCCGTCTACTACATGGTGAACGGCTACTCGCTGGTGCGCGAGCGGCCGAAGGCCGACGTCACCAGCATGCTCACCGGGGCCATGAGCCAGGCCTGATTCTCGGCGAGCGAGGTCATCGAGCCGGATCGCTCGGTCTTGCAATGCCGCCCGAATAGCGGTGCACTGGCCGTGCGGCCACCACACCCGCTGCGACGACGGCGCCCGAAATGAACCCGCCAACGTGTTAGGATGGCAAAATTTTGTCGGCGAGCGCGAGCGCCGGCTCGCGGCCGAAGGCGTACCGGTCAAGTTCGCCGGCGAGGCGTCGGTCGGCCTAGACCATCTCCGGTCCGGGAGCGCCGCGGACGAATTGCCGCAATTGCTCGGCAGCGTGAGCGCCGCGTTGCGCGATGCCGACGCCTACTTCACCGGCAGCCCGCCGCCGGTCTTCCGCCGCCAGGGCGCGATGCTCGCTTTCGACAGCCCGTCCGCGGGCGAGTGCCCTTCCGCGGGCGAGGGCCCATCCGCGGGCCAGGGCCCATCCGCGGACCAGGGCTCCAACAGCGTCGCGCGCGCGCAAATCTTCGAATCCGGGCACCGCCGCCGCGCCGTCGTGCTGCTTCCCTACTGGAACGCAGAGCGGGCGGCCTGCCGGCCGTTCGGCACCCTGCTCGCCCGCTGCGGCATAACCTGCATCCAGCTCAGCCTGCCCTATCATGACGAACGCCGGACCATCGGGGTTGGATTTGCCCGTGAGCTCGCCTGCGAAAATCTGGGTCTGACCATCCGGTCCAACCGGCAGGCCGTACTGGATGCGCGCGCCTGCCTGACCTGGCTCGAGCGGGAGGGCTATCAGCGGATCGGAATTATCGGCGTCAGCATCGGCGCCTCGATTGCATCGATCGTCGCCGCCATCGACGCGCGCGTGCGCGTCGCCGCGTTGCTGTTGATGGCCGACGACTTCGCCGACGCCGTCTGGACCGGCAGCGCGACCCGCCATGTCCGGCATAGCCTCGAGCGCCGATTCACCCGCGATGAAGTCCGCTCGGCCTGGTCCATCATCAGCCCGGCGAGCCATGCGGCACGCTTGAGTGCCCGGCTTGATCGGCTTCTGATCGTCTCGGGAGCGCTCGACACCGTGTTCTTGCCCGCGCTCACGCGCAATTATGTCGAACGGCTGCGCAGCCTTGGACTCCACCCGACCTGGATCCGGTACGGGTGCGGGCACTACACGTTGGGGCTGCC
>DASZKX010000423.1:0-7988 GCA_035552735.1 Xanthobacteraceae bacterium | reverse complement strand
CCGGCTGTGGGCTTTTTCCGGCCAAGGGCCGAATTCCCCTTGTTTTTGAAATGCTTTAGGGCTTCGATGACGGTGCCGGATCGATAGCAACGCCGCACCGGGGGGCGCGGAGGTTCAATGGAAGTTTTCGTCCAGCAGCTCATCAACGGTCTCACGCTCGGCTCGATCTACGGCCTAATCGCCATCGGCTACACCATGGTGTACGGCATCATCGGCATGGTGAACTTCGCGCATGGCGACGTCTTTATGGTGTCGGCCTTCATCTCGCTCATCACCTTCCTGATCCTGACCACCTTCCTCGGCGTCACCTCGATCGCGCTCGCGCTGTTCATCGTGCTGGTCGTCGCCATGGTGTTCACCTCGATCGTGAGCTGGACCATCGAGCGGGTCGCCTACCGGCCGCTGCGCGGCTCGTTCCGCCTCGCGCCCCTGATCTCGGCCATCGGCATGTCGATCTTCCTGTCGAACTTCGTGCAGGTCGCCCAGGGTCCGAACAACAAGTCGATCCCGCCCATGTTCAACCAGGTGATCGTCCTGATGTCCGGCGACGGCTACGACGTGACGCTCTCCTACAAGCAGATCGCCATCTGGCTGGTGACTGCCGCGCTGCTCGGCGGCTTCTGGTTCCTGGTGAGCCGGACCGCGCTCGGCCGCGCGCAGCGCGCCTGCGAGCAGGACCAGAAGATGGCGGCGCTGCTGGGCGTCGACGTCAACCAGACCATCTCCATCACCTTCGTGATCGCGGCCGCCTTGGCCAGTGTCGCCGGCACCATGTACCTGACCTATTACGGCGTGGTCAGCTTTTCCGACGGCTTCGTGCCGGGCGTGAAGGCCTTCACGGCCGCGGTGCTGGGCGGCATCGGCTCGCTCCCGGGCGCCGTGGTCGGCGGCTTGCTTATCGGCCTGATCGAAACCATGTGGTCGGCCTATTTTTCCATCGACTACAAGGACGTGGCGGCCTTCTGCATCCTCGTGATCACCTTGATCTTCTTGCCGCAGGGCCTGTTCGGGCGCCCCGACGTCGAGAAGGTGTGAGATGAGCGCGGCGACGCAGATTTCGCGCGTCGATCTCGTCCGCGCGCTACGCGATGCCGGCTGGACGGCACTGCTCGCCTTCGGCCTGTTCCTGCCGCTGATCGGTTTCGTGACGGCCGAGAACATGGACCGCCAGCTGGTGCTCGACACCCGCTTCAGCCTGCTCGCCACCTTCGTCGCCATCGTGGCCGGCGGGCGCCTCGCCTATTCGCTCCTGATCACGCCGCTGTTGGCACGGGCGGCGCTCAAGCCCGCCCCGCTGGCGCCCGCTGCGTGGCGCACCGCGCTCGCCAAATGGTTCGCCCCCTTCGCGATCGGCTTCGTCATCGCCTATCCGGTCATCGTGCTGACCATCACCGGAACCGGCGGCGCGGTGAAGTGGGTCGACAATTTCGGCATCCAGATACTGATCTATGTGATGCTCGGCTGGGGACTCAACATCGTGGTCGGCCTCGCCGGCCTGCTCGACCTCGGCTACGCGGCCTTCTATGCGGTCGGCGCCTATTCCTACGCGCTGATCGCCAAGCACTTCGGGGTGGGGTTCTTCGCGCTGCTGCCGCTCTCCGGCATCCTGGCCGCGTTCTGGGGCATCCTGCTCGGCTTTCCGGTGCTGCGGCTGCGCGGCGACTATCTCGCCATCGTGACGCTCGCCTTCGGCGAGATCATCCGCCTGGTGCTGATCAACTGGGTGGGCGTGACCAACGGCTATGCCGGCATCAGCGGAATTCCGCGCCCGACCTTCTTCGGCATTCCGTTCAACGCCAACGACGATGGCTTCGCGGCGGTGTTCGGCCTCGAATTCACGCCGATGTACCGCACCTTGTTCCTGTATTACGTCATCCTCGGGCTCGCGCTCTTCACCGCCTTCGTCACGCTGCGGCTGCGACGGCTGCCGGTCGGGCGGGCCTGGGAGGCGCTGCGCGAGGACGAGATTGCCTGCCGGTCGCTCGGCATCAACACCACCAACACCAAGCTCACCGCCTTTGCGATGGGGGCGATGTTCGCGGGCTTCGCCGGATCGTTCTTCGCGGCGCGGCAGGGATTCATCTCGCCCGAATCCTTCACCTTCCTGGAATCGGCGACCATCGTGGCCATTGTGGTGCTGGGCGGCATGGGCAGCATGCTGGGCGTCGCGATCGCCGCCATCGTCATGATCGGCGGCACCGAGATCATGCGCGAGCTCGATTTCCTCAAGCAGATCTTCGGCGAGACCTTCGATCCGACCCAATACCGCATGCTGATCTTCGGCTTCTTCATGGTGCTGATCATGGTCTGGCGGCCGCGCGGCCTGATCGTGACGCGCGCGCCTTCGGTGTTCCTGAAGGAGCGCAAGTCGATCCCCTCCGACCTGGTCAAGGAGGGGCACGGATGAGCGCGCGCGACATCGTGCTGCGCGTCGAGCATCTGACCATGCGTTTCGGCGGCCTGGTGGCAGTGGAGGACCTCTCCTTCACGGCCGCGCGCGGCGAGATCACCGCGCTGATCGGCCCCAACGGCGCCGGCAAGACCACCGTGTTCAATTGCATCACCAGCTTCTACAACGCCAGCGAGGGCCGCATCGCGCTCCTCCATGGCGACGCCGCGATGTGGGGGGAGCTCGATGCGTTGACCGAAAGCGGCACCCGAAGGGTGCTGCGGCCAGGGGGCGCCCTCTATCTGCTCGAGCGCATGCCGGAATATCTGGTGACGCAGCAGGCGCGCGTCGCCCGCACCTTCCAGAACATCCGCCTGTTCCCCGGCATGACGGTGCTGGAGAACCTGTTGGTGGCGCAGCACAACGCCCTGATGCTCGCCTCCGGCTTCACCTTGTTCGGCGTGCTCGGGCTGCCGTCCTACGCGGCGGCGGAGCGCGCCGCGATCGAGAAGGCGAGGCTTTGGCTCGACCGCATCGGCCTCACCGAGCGGGCGGACGGCTGCGCTGGCGACCTGCCCTACGGGGCGCAACGTCGGCTGGAGGTCGCGCGCGCCATGTGCACCGATCCGGTGCTGCTCTGCCTCGACGAGCCCGCCGCCGGCCTCAATCCGCGCGAAAGCGCCGAGCTCAACGAGCTCTTGCTCGCCATCCGGCAGGACTACGGCATCTCGATCCTGCTGATCGAGCACGACATGTCGGTGGTGATGAAGATCTCCGACCACATCGTGGTGCTCGATTATGGCGTAAAGATCGCCGACGGGGCGCCGCAGCAGGTGCGCGACGATCCCCAGGTGGTCGCCGCCTATCTGGGCGTCGAGGGCGAAGAGGTCGCGCGCGTCGAGGCGGAGGTCGGGCTGTGAGCGAGGCGCTGCTCACGGTGCGCGGCGTCACGGCCTTCTACGGCCGCGTCATGGCGCTCAAAGGCATCGATCTCGACGTCCACGACGGCGAGATCGTCACGCTGATAGGCGCCAACGGCGCCGGCAAGTCGACCCTGATGATGACGATCTGCGGCAGTCCGCGCGCCCGCGAGGGCTCGATAAAGTTCGACGGCCGCGACATTACCCGGCTTCCGACCCACGAGATCGCGCGCCGCAAGATCGCGCAGGCGCCGGAGGGCCGTCGCATTTTCGTGCGCATGACGGTTCTGGAGAACCTGCAGATGGGCGCCGCCGTAGGCGACCGCGGTAATTTCGATGCCGATCTCGCCCGCGTATTCGCTTTGTTTCCGCGCCTGCGTGAGCGGCTCGACCAACGCGGCGGCACGCTGTCGGGCGGCGAGCAGCAGATGCTGGCGATCGCGCGCGCGCTCATGAGCCGGCCGCGCCTCCTGTTGCTCGACGAGCCTTCGCTCGGGCTCGCCCCGCTGGTGGTGCGGCAGATTTTCGACGTCATCCGCACGCTCAATGTCGAGGAGAAGCTCACCGTCTTCCTGGTCGAGCAGAACGCGTTTCATGCCCTTCGGCTCGCGCATCGCGGCTACGTGATGGTCAACGGCCGCATCACCCTCTCCGGCAGCGGGCGCGAATTGCTGGAACGCGACGAGATCAAGGCCGCCTATCTCGAAGGCGGACGCCAGAAAATTGAGCAACCGGCCGAGCCAAAAGCTTGATCCAAAAAAGGTGACCCATGCCGGACTTCTCCATCGCGAATCTCCTGTTCGAAGAGGACTCGTTCGGGGTTTTCCTCCTGGTGTCGGTTTTCCTCGGCGGCGGGGCGGCCTGGCTCGCCGGCCGCGCCATCGCGTCGACCTGGCGGCCCGGGTGGCATGTGGCCTTCTACATGCTGATCCTGGGGGTCGCGGTGCGCTTCCTCCACTTCGCCCTTTTCGACGCTACGTTGTTGTCGCTGCACTATTATTTGGTCGACACCGCGATCTGCGTGGGGCTCGGTTTCCTCGGCTTCCGGGCTGCCCGCGCCGCCCAGATGGCGACCCAATATCGCTGGATCAACGTCCGCACCGGCGCCTTCACCTGGGCCCGCCGGAAACCGTGAAGCCGCACGGGCAAGCGGATTGCAACGGATTGTAAGTGACTTTTGCCGCGAAGGCGGCTTGAATTGGTTCTTACGGATAGACCGTTCCCGGCAGCAGCGCCGGGGACGCTTTTGAGGGGAGTTGAAAGCGATGAGAAAGATCACCACGCTAGGCCTTGCGCTGGGTTTTGCTGCTGCGTTCGCGGGCACCGCCGCGGCGCAGATCAAGATGGGCGTCGCCGGTCCGATCACCGGACCCAATGCCGCGTTCGGGGCGCAGCTCAAGAACGGCACCGAGCAGGCCGTCAACGACATCAACGCGGCCGGCGGCATCCTGGGCCAGAAGATCACGCTCGGCTACGGCGACGACGTTTCCGATCCCAAGCAGGGGGTCTCGGTCGCCAATAAATTCTCCGGCGACGGCGTCAAGTTCGTGGTCGGGCACTTCAATTCCGGCGTCACCATGCCGGCCTCGGAAGTCTACCAGGAGAACGGCATCCTGGAGATCACGCCCTCGGCCACCAACCCGATGATCACCGAGCGCAAGATGTGGAACATCTTCCGCACCTGCGGCCGCGACGATCAGCAAGGCGCGGTCGCCGGCGCCTATATCGCGGCGCACTACAAAGGCAAGAAGGTCGCCATCGTCCACGACAAGACCACCTACGGCCAGGGCCTCGCCGACGAGACCAAGAAGGCGATGAACGCCAAGGGCGTGAAGGAAGTGCTCTATGAGGGCATCAATATCGGCGACAAGGATTTCTCCGCCCTGGTCTCCAAGATCAAGGCGTCGGGCGCCGAGCTCGTCTATTGGGGCGGACTGTTCACCGAAGGCGGCCTGATCGTGCGCCAAATGCGCGACCAGGGCGTCAAAGCGGTCCTGATGGGCGGCGACGGCATCACCGACGACGAGTTCGCCACCGTCGGCGGGCCGGGCGTGGAAGGCACGCTGATGACCTACGGACCCGATCCGCGCAACCGTCCGGAAGCGAAGGCGGTGGTGGAGAAATTCCGCGCCGCCAAGTTTGAGCCGCAGGCCTACACGCTCTACAGCTATGCGGCGGTGCAGATCATCAAGCAGGCGGCCGAGCAGGCGAAATCGCTCGATCCCAAGAAGGTCGCCGATGCGATGCATTCCGGCATGAAGTTCAAGACCGTGATCGGCGATATCTCCTACGACAAAAAGGGCGACGTCACCCGCCTCGATTATGTGATCTATGTCTGGAAAAAGGATCCCAGCTCCAGCAAGATCACCTATGTCGAGATGAAGTAAGCGAGCGGGCACCGGCTTGTTACGATCGCGCCCGCCCCGGCATCCGGGGCGGGCTTTTTGCTGTGCAAGAATGTGCGCTCACCAATTTTCTGTTGGTCGATGACTCCCCTGAGGTCGTCCCTGCGAAAAGCAGGGACCCATACTCCGTGTCCTCTCGACCGGCTGCGGAGTATGGGTCCCGGCTCGGCAGCCGCAGGCGGCCTTGGCCGGGACGACGCCGAGTGTGCACGCCGGGCAGAAAAACTTGGCCGAGCAACCAGCACCTCACCCGATCTGGCCGAGCGCCGGAAACGCCTCCAGCATCCAATTATTCAGCTGGGTGAAGAAGCCGGCCAGGAACGCGATGCCGGTCAACACCAGGAGGCCGCCCATCACCCGCTCCATGAGGCCCAGATGCGCGCGAAAGCGCGTCAGGAAGGCCGCGAACGGCTCGACCGCGAAAGCGGCGGCGATGAACGGCAGGCCGAGGCCGAGCGAATAGACCGCCAGCAGGCCGGCACCCTTCGCCACCGTCGCCTCGGAAGCGGCGACCGCCAGGATGGTGGCGAGGATCGGCCCGATGCAGGGCGTCCAGCCGGCCGCGAAGGCGAGGCCCATCACATAGGCGCCCCACAGGCCGACCGGCTTTTGCATCTCGAGCCGCCGCTCCCGGTGCAACAGGCTGATCGGGGTGATGCCCAGGAAGTGCAGACCCATCACGATGATCACGATCCCGGCCACGGTCGCGAGCGCGTTCGAATAAAAGCGCATCAGCGAGCCGATCGCGCTCGCGCCCGCGCCCAGCGCCACGAATACGGTGGAGAAGCCGGCCACGAACAGAAGCGCCGCCGCGATCGTCTCGCGTTTGACCCGCCGCTCGGGCTCGGCGTCCGCGAGCCGCTCTAGCGACGCGCCGGCGAGATAGACCAGGTAGGGCGGCACCAGCGGCAGGACGCAGGGCGACAGAAAGCTCACCAGCCCCGCCAGCAGCGCGGCGACAATCGTGGTATTCGCGGCCATGGGGCTACATGCGATGGCGGGCGCCCCCAATGCAAGTCGGTCGCAACGATGTGATGCCGGATGCTAGGCTCGGGTCGGGCGCAAGAACAAAGGACCGTCGTGGCCGCACGCAACCTCATCACCGACGTCGCCGGCGTCCTGGTCGGGCATGCGCAGGACGCCCGCCTGGGCTCTGGCGTCACCGCGATCGTGTTCGAGGAGCCGGCGGTCGCCAGCATCGACGTGCGCGGCGGCGGGCCCGGCACGCGCGAGGCCGACATGCTCGAGCCGGCCGCGACCCTCGAGCGCATCGACGGCATCGCCTTGTCGGGCGGCTCGGCTTTCGGTCTCGAGGCCGGCGGCGGCATGCAGGCCTGGCTGCGCGAGCACGGCCGCGGCTTTGCGGTGCGCAGCGCCCGGGTGCCGATCGTGCCGGGCGCGATCCTGTTCGACTTGCTGGCCGGAGGCGACAAGAATTGGGGCCGCTTCGCCCCCTATCGGGAGCTGGGCTATGCGGCCGCCGAAAATGCCGCCGCCGAATTCGCGCTCGGCAGCGTCGGGGCCGGCTTGGGCGCCACCACGCTCGACCTCAAGGGCGGCATCGGGTCGGCGGTGGCCACCACCCCCGAGGGTCTCGTGGTCGGCGCGATCGCCGCCGTCAACGCGGCCGGCTCGGTGGTGATGGGCGGTGGCCCCTGGTTCTGGGCGGCTCCGTTCGAGCAGGATGCCGAATTCGGCGGCCTCGGCTTGCCCACCCCAATGCCGCCCGAAGCGCTGCGCCATCGCACCAAGGGCAGCCAGCGCGAGAGCACCACCCTGGTGGTGGTGGCGACCGATGCGGTCCTGACCAAGGGGCAGGCGAAGCGGCTCGCCGTCATGGCGCAAACCGGCCTCGCCCGATCGATCTATCCGGTGCACACGCCGCTCGATGGCGACGTGGTGTTCGCCGCCGCGACCGGGCGCAAGCCGCTCCCCGATTCGCTCTTAAGCCTGGCGCAGCTTGGAACCAGCGCCGCCAATGCGGTGGCGCGCGCGGTGGCGCGCGCCGTCTTTGCTGCGGTGCCGCTTCCTTTCGGCCCCGCTCTGCCGAGCTGGCAGGATTGCTTTGCTTCGCGAATTACCAAGTGATTCCATGCTGTTGTGGAACGCTTCTTGACTTGCACAAGGATTGCTTTCTTAACTGATGTCTTGGGATGATTTCCGTCGAACAATGGGGTGGGTAAGATGCGTTTTGCAGCCGCCGCCTGCGCACTTGCCATCGTGGTTTGTGTCGCCGTCTTCGGTGCCGTGCTGGCGCAGCGGGCAACCTCTCCG
>DASZKX010000422.1:0-3845 GCA_035552735.1 Xanthobacteraceae bacterium | reverse complement strand
TCAGGTGTGGAGCGCCATGGACGGCGCGCTCGGCGCCTTCATCCGCGCCGCCATCGCAAAGTCGGGCCTCTATGCCTTCGGCACGACGTGGGACAACGGCTATCGCCAGGTCACCAGCAGCACGCACCCGGTCAACACGCCCGACGATCTCAAGGGGTTCAAGATCCGGGTGCCGGTGAGCCCGCTCTGGACCTCGATGTTCAAGGGTTTCGGGGCCGCTCCCGCCAGCATCAACATCAGCGAGGCTTATTCGGCCATGCAGACCAGGATCGTCGAGGGCCAGGAAAATCCGCTGGCCCTGATCGATCTCTACAAGTTCTATGAGGTGCAGAAGTTCGTGTCCGTCACCAACCATATGTGGGACGGGTTCTGGACGCTCGCCAACGGCCGGATCTGGGCATCGCTGCCGAAGGACCTGCAGGACGTCGTCGAGCACAACCTCGATGCAGCCGCGAAGCAGGAGCGCGACGACGTGCGCGCCCTCAATGCCTCCTTGCAGGGCGCGCTGACCCAGAAGGGCATGGTCTTCAACAATACCGATCCGGAAAAATTCCGCGCCGCCTTGCGCACGGCCGGCTTCTACGCCGAATGGAAGGATAAATACGGCGCCGAGGCCTGGGCAGTGCTGGAGAGCCAAGTCGGTGCGCTCAGCTGAAACCGCCGGCGGCGCACTGCAAGGCACCAGGCCCGAGGCGGCCGCCGCTGGGCTGCGATCGAACGTGTTCGCTCGGCTCGACCAGCTGCTCGCCCATCTCACCGAAATCCCGGCCGCCATCCTGGTCGCGGTCGAGATCCTGGTGCTGCTCGCCGGCGTGATCTCGCGCTATGTGTTCAACCGGCCGCTGACCTGGTCGGACGAGCTCGCCTCCATCCTGTTCCTGTGGCTCGCGATGCTGGGCGCCGTCATCGCGTTGCGGCGCACCGAGCATATGCGGCTCGGCTTCCTGGTGTCGCTCGCGCAGCCGCGGCTGCGCGCTTGGATCGACACCCTCGCCACCATGACGGTGCTGGTCTTCCTCCTCGGCATCATGCTGCCGGCGCTCGACTATGTATCCTTCCAGCAGATGATCACGACGCCGGCGCTCGAGATCCCGGACGCCTTTCGGGTCGTCGCCATCGCGGTCGGCGTGGCCCTGATGCTGCTCATCGCGGGGGCGCGCCTGATCGAGCGCGCCCGCGTCGGCCAGATTCTGATCGCGGCCACCATCGTGGGTGCAGTCGCGGGCGCCCTGTGGCTCGCCGGACCTGCCCTGCTGGCGATTGGAAACTACAACCTGGTGGTTTTCTTCGTCGCGCTGGTGGGCATCCTGGTGGCGCTCGGGGTGCCAATCGCCTTTGCGTTCGGCCTCGCGACCCTGGCGTATCTGGCGTTCACCACGCAGATCCCGCTCACCATCGTGATCAGCCGCATGGATGCCGGCATGTCCGGCCTCATCCTTCTGGCGGTGCCACTGTTCGTGTTTCTGGGCCTGATGATGGAGATGGCAGGCCTGGCGCGGGCGCTGGTCGATTTCATCGCTGCCCTGCTGGGCCATGTCCGCGGCGGCCTTGCCCATGTGCTGCTCGGTGCCATGTATCTGGTCTCCGGCATCTCCGGCTCAAAGGCCGCCGATATGGCGGCGGTGGCGCCCGTCCTCTTCCCGGAGATGAAGCGGCGCGGCGCGCGGCCCGGCGAGCTGGTGGCGCTGCTGGCGGCGTCAGGCGCCATGTCGGAGACGATCCCGCCGAGCCTGGTGCTGATCACCATCGGCTCAGTCGCCAATGTCTCGATCCAGGGCCTATTCACCGGCGGGCTCCTGCCCGCCCTGGTGGCCGCCCTGATGCTGGTCGTGATCTGTCACTTCCGCTCTCGCGGCGACGATTTGAGCGGTGTCAAACGCGCGCCCTGGCGCCAGGTCGGAACGAGCTTCCTGGTAGCGCTGCCGGCGCTGGCACTGCCCTTCCTGATCCGCAGCGCCGTGATCGAAGGCGTCGCCACCGCGACCGAGGTCTCGACCGTTGGGGTGGTCTACACGGCGCTCGCCGGCCTCTTGTTCTATCGCCGCTTCGACTGGCGTCGGCTCTATCCCATGCTGGTCGAGACCGCCTCGCTCTCGGGCGCCATCCTGTTCATCATCGGCACCGCGACCGCCATGGCGTGGGCGCTCACGCAGTCGGGCTTCTCGCACCAGTTGGTGGCCGCCATGGCGCAGGTGCCGGGGGGACAGCTCGGCTTCCTGGCGATCTCGATCGTGGCCTTCATGATCCTGGGCAGCGTGCTGGAAGGCATCCCGGCCATCGTGCTGTTCGGGCCGCTGTTGTTCCCGGCCGCGCGCGCGCTCGGCCTGCACGACGTGCATTATGCCATGGTGGTGATCCTGGCCATGGGCATCGGGCTGTTCGCGCCGCCGTTCGGGCTCGGCTTCTACGCCGCCTGCGCCATCGGCCGCGTTCCGCCCGAGGAGGCCATGGGACGGGTGTGGCCCTATCTGGCCGCCGTCCTCGCCGCGCTCGTCATCGTGGCGCTGTTTCCGTGGCTGTCGATCGGGTTTCTTTAACGCATTTTCAGGAAAATACTTTAAGCTCGCCTGCGGCGGCGCGTCACTCCCGGTCATCAAAGCCCCCCGCAAATTTCATGGCGTGTCCCTCACGCTGCCAATACTATCCGGGCTCCCGAGGAGAATCGTTCCGCCGCTCGCAACTGTCTCGGCGCGGATCGGCAAGGAATCCTCGCTTGACCCTCCGACCAAGGCGGAGATGGCGGTGCGGATCACCCTCGAGGAATTCGCTCCTGCCGCCGTGTCCGCATGCTATGATCGCGGTCGGCAGCAAATGGAGGAGACCATGCGCATTCTCGCCGTGCTCATGTTCGCGCTTTTCCTCGGCGCAGGCCCGGCATCGGCCTGGGAGGAATACGTCTATCTCGACCAGGGCGTCGCGATCCAGTTTCCCGCCAAGCCGCAGGCGATGAAGTCGACCTACGACTCGATCTTCGCCAAGCGCCTTGCGTCGATGGTCTATTCCGTCGAGGACGGTCACGTCCTCTACAAGCTCACCGTCATCGATCTGACCAACCATCCCGACATGGGCTCGAATTTCCTCAACGAAGCGGGCTACGAGCTGATGCGCAAGGGCGACGTGCTGTACACCGATTTCCCGCGCGTCTATCAGGACCAGCAGTCGATCTACGGCGTCACGCTCGTGGTCGATCGCAAGGATGGAAGCCGCGCGCGCAGCTCGCTCTACTACCACAAAGGACGGCTTTATATTGCCGACGCCATCGTGCTTCCGGCGCGCGGCGACAAGGACATGACCACACCCTCGCGCTACGACATGACCATCCGCTTCCCGCCGGATGGGCATTTCGACTGAACCAGACGCCGGGCGGCCGCACCCCGAGGCAGGCGGCCGACCTGCTGTCCGTTCACTCTGTCGGCGTTCCGTTCAGAATGGTGCCGGTCCCGTCGCCACAGCCGCGGTTCGAGCAGACCTTCCGGCCGTCCGCGAACTTGACGCTCATGAGCTGGCCACCGCGCGAACCGTCCTTCATCGGGCGGAAGCCGACCTCGACGTCGTCGCCGGCTTTGAAGGCATCCCTGGACCAGCCGAGCCTCACCAATTGCGGGACCGAGCCGCCCTCGAAGGACCATGTCGACGCGTCGCCCTTGTCGTTGACGACGATTTGAAGCCAAGCATGCGGGTTGATGAATTCGAGCTCCTTCACCGTGCCCGAAAGGTAGAGCACCTTCGACTGATCGAACATGGCGAAGGAATGATGCGCGAGTGCGGGCGCCGCCAACAGCGCTGCGGCGATGCCGGCAAGGCCGAATGCTTTCCTGGTCATTGTCCGCTCCATGACATTGTCC
>DASZKX010000421.1:0-6773 GCA_035552735.1 Xanthobacteraceae bacterium | reverse complement strand
TCGATAAATCGGCTGTAGCTCAGCCCGAATGGCCGCACCGCCGCGTTCAGCCGCTGGATCCACAGCGCCCGGAAGGTGCGCTTTTTGCGCTTGCGGTCCCGAAAGGCGTATTGGCCCGCCTTCTCGACCGCCTGCTTGGCGACCCGGATGGTGTTCTTGCGCCGGCCGTAATAGCCCTTGGCGGCTTTGAGGACTTTCTTGTGCTTGGCGTGACTGGTGACGCCACGTTTGACGCGGGCCATGGCTGATCTCCTAGGCGGTTGGTTGGTTCTGGAGCATGATCCCGAAAAGCCTGCCCGCACCAAGGTGGGGGCGGATGCCGGCTTCGGAAGACATCATGCTCCGGCAAAAAGGCTCGGCTCAGCCGTTGGGCAGGAAATATCGCTTGATATTGTCGCCATCGGTCTTGAACAGAACCGAGGTGCCGCGCAACTGGCGGATCGCCTTCTTGGTCCGCTTGATCATGCCGTGGCGCTTGCGGGACTGCGCATAAAGCACCTTCCCGGTTGCCGTGATCTTGAAGCGCTTCTTGGCGCCCGCCTTGGTCTTAAGCTTGGGCATTTTGCTCTCCTGTTCCGGCCGGACACATTTGGGCAAAACGGCCCGGTCCGCCGGCAATTGCATCGATAAAGTGTGCTGATTGAGCACTTCGCCGCAGCCACGGCA
This sequence comes from Xanthobacteraceae bacterium, assembly GCA_035552735.1. GTDB lineage: Bacteria > Pseudomonadota > Alphaproteobacteria > Rhizobiales > Xanthobacteraceae > VAZQ01. The sequence goes on along the minus strand of DASZKX010000421.1, from coordinate 6,107 downwards.
GCCCTTGTGAGCCGGGTCGCGGGAGGGCGGGGTTATGGCAGAGGCCGTGCGAAAATACAACCGTCGGCGGCCGCCCGCGACCGAGCCCCGCGATGGAGCCACCAGCCGGTTGTGGGCGGGAGACGGAGTGCGCGGGCCTGGGGGCTGCCCGCGCTACCGCGGCGCCATGCGCCGCCTACCGCGGCGCCACGCGCCGCCTACCGCGGCGCCAGCACCATCACCACCTGGCGACCCTCGAAGCGGGGCTCCTGCTCGATCTTGGCGTATTTGGAGTTGTCGTCCTTGACGCGGTTGAGGAGCAGGGTGCCCAGCTCCTGGTGCGCCATCTCGCGGCCGCGGAAGCGCAGCGTCACCTTGACCTTGTCGCCTTCCTCGAAGAAGCGCTGCATGGAGCGCATCTTCACCTCGTAATCATGGTCGTCGATCATCGGGCGGAGCTTGATCTCCTTGACCTCGACCACCTTCTGTTTCTTGCGGGCTTCCGCTGCTTTCTTCTGGGCTTGGTATTTGTATTTACCGTAATCGAGGAGCTTGCAGACGGGCGGTTCCGAATTGGGGGCGATCTCTACCAGATCAAGCCCAGCCTCGACCGCCTTTGCCAAGGCGATCTGGGTATCGACAACGCCGATGTTGGCGCCGGTCTGGTCGATCAATTGTACTTGGTTCGATCGGATTTCCTCATTGAGGCGCGGGCCGTCTTTCTGGACGGGCTGCGGGGTTCTCATCGGGCGGCGAATGGCTTTGCTCTCCTATGCTGTTGCGTGGAGCCCTTGAACGGCGGGCCGACGAAGGATCGGGACAAACCGGGGGCAAGTCAACGGCAATATGCGTTCTCATCTGGGCCCGGTCGGCCGACAGCCGCCCAGGCGGCCGACAGCCGCCCACATGGGTTACCCCGAAGGGGCATTCAAGAGGGGCATTCAGGCAGGGGTCCGGCGTGCCGGCAGCTCAGAGATCGCGCGCCAACAGCGACATGTAGACGGCGCGGGTCGCCACCGCGGCGCTTTGCGGGGAGAACATGTATTCGGCGAACTGGCGCGCGCGTGCCGCCATCGCCTGATATTCGGTCGGACCGAGCTCCAAGGCGAGCTTGAGGGCATGGGCAAGGCCGATCGAATCGGCCGGTCCCACCACCCAGCCGGTGCGCAGGTCCTCGGGCATTCGGGGCGGTACCAGCACATGCTCGGGCAACACGCCCACATCGGAGGTCACCACTGGCCGGGCCATGGCCTGGGCCTGCGCCACCACGCTGCCCAGGAGCGGCGGCTCGACCGCCGTCACGGCCACCAGATCGGCGGCCGCGAACGCGGCCGGCATGTCCGGGCAATGGCCGGTCAGTCTCAACAGGCGATCGACGCCGCGCTCGCGCGCCTGCTTCATGATCTCGCGCGCATAATGACGGTGCGTGGCGTGCTCGCCGACGATCGTGAAGACGACGCCCTCGAGGCCTTCCTCGGCGAGCGCGCGCAAAACATCGGGCACGATGATCTGGCCGTTCCACGGTGCCACCCGGCCCGGCACCAGAACGATGCGGGCAAAGCTTGGGATTTTCCAGGCCCGGCGAAGCCCCTCACTGCGTTCCGGCGACACCGCCAGCGGATCGAACCCGGCGGTGTCGATCTCGCGCGGGATGACGGTGATCTGATCGTTCGCGACGCGATAATGCTCCATGACGGGCGTTGCCGCGTAGATCGATGGCGCGATGATGCGATCGGCCTGTGCCAGCGCGGCCGCGATCGATTCCGGCCAGCGCCGGCCGGCGACGGGCGCGTCGGGCAGCGTGGTGACCAGCCAAACCGCGATCCGGGCCGCCGCCACGCGCGCGCTCCAGGCGCCGCCCGCGCTCTGGGCATGCACGATATCGATGCGCTCGGCCGCGATCAGGTTTTCCAGGGTACGGGCATTCCGGCGCAGCCGGAACGGGTTGACGGTTTCGTTGGGGAGGTCGACCCATTCGCCGCCGCAGGCCCGAAGCTCGCCCACCAGGGGACCGTCGGCGGCCCCCACCAGCGCCCGCGCGCCGGCCTGCAGCAGGGCAAACGCGACATTGACGGCGGCGCGGGAGCGGGGCTCCTCGGACATGGCCGGCACGATCTGCAATATGGTGGCGCCGGCGAGCGAGCGCCGCGGAACGCGTGTTGCCTCGAAGCCGTCGCTCACGGCGGTGCTTCCCTCCGGCCGCCCGGCGCGGATCCACCGACGGCGAACGCGGTCATCGACGCTCTTGCATGACGCGACGGTGTGCGCCGAAACATGGCGACGGTGTAGCATTCAGGACGGATGAGAGATCGTTCATTCTGGCCTGATGATGGTCGGACGACGGTTGTCGGAGGTGATTCGCGGGTGTTGATCCATGAGCAATGATTGCCTGAAATCGGTGGCGGTTGGAACCGGCCAGGCGGCCCGGCCGATCGCGGTCCGGCAGCGCCCGGGCGGGGCGCCCGGGCTGTTTTGGCTGGGCGGGTTCAAATCCGACATGCAGGGCACCAAGGCGCAGGCCCTCGATGCCTGGGCGCAGCAGCAGGGGCGGGCGCTGACGCGGTTCGATTATTCCGGTCACGGCGAATCGGGCGGCAGCTTCGCGGACGGGACCATCGGGCGCTGGCTCGCCGAGAGCCTGGCGGTGTTCGAGACCTGCTGCACCGGCCCGCAGGTGGTGATCGGCTCGTCCATGGGGGGCTGGATGGCTTTGCTGCTGGGGCGCGCGCTGGCCAGGCGGGTCCCGCCGGCGCCAGCCACGATCGCGGCCCTCATCTTGATCGCGCCCGCGGTCGATTTCACCGAAGCCTTGATGTGGGAGCGCTTTTCGCCCGAGATCCGGCGGCAGATCGATGAGAAAGGCGCCTGGGAGCGGCCCTCCCGATACGGCGAAGAGCCCTACCCGATCTCCCGCGGGCTGATCGAGGAGGGGCGCCAGCACCTGCTGCTCGGCGGCATGATCGAAACCGGCTGCCCGGTCCGCATCCTCCAAGGGGTGCAGGATCCTGACGTGCCGTGGCAGCACGCGGTCGACCTCACGGCCCGCTTGGCGCAGGACGACGTGGTGCTCACTCTGGTCAAGGACGGCGACCATCGGTTGTCGCGACCGGAAGACATCGAGCGGTTGCTGGCCGCGGTGGCGGAATTTTGAGCCTGCTTGGACCCGGCGACGATCAATCGGCGATCACGAGACGGAGTGTGCTGGCGTCGGCGCATCGAGTGCCGCCAGCCATTCCGCCTCGATCATCGGATCACCTTCCGCGGCGCGATGGATCGGGGCGATTTCGCGCAGTCGGTTCCGGTCCAGCCGCCCCAGCGCCCAGATGGCGGCGCCGCGCACCAGTGCGGACGGGTCCTGGATCAGGCGTTCGGCCGCGCCGGCGAGCGCCGGCTCGTCCGCGTTGCCGATCGCGATCAGCACGTTGCGCACGAAACGGTCGCGGCCCGCGCGCTTGACTGGCGATTTCGCAAACAGCTTCCGGAACGCGGCCTCGTCCAGGCCGGCGAGGTCGGCCAGCCGCGGGGCCTGCAGGGCTTCCCGCGCCGCCAGCTTCGCCTCGTGGCCGGCTTGCGCGTATTTGTTCCAGGGGCAAACCGCCAGGCAATCATCGCAGCCGAAGATGCGGTTGCCCATGAGGGGGCGCAGCTCGCGCGGGATCGGTCCCTTGTGCTCGATGGTGAGATAGGAGATGCAGCGGCGCGCATCGAGCCGGTAGGGGGCCGGAAACGCCGCGGTCGGGCAAATGTCGAGGCAGGCCCGGCAGCTGCCGCAATGATCGGCCTCGCGGGCATCGGGCGGCAGGTCGAGGGTGGTGAAGATCGCGCCCAGGAACAGCCAAGAGCCCAGCTGGCGCGAGACCAGATTGGTGTGCTTGCCTTGCCAGCCCAGGCCCGCGGCCTCCGCCAGTGGTTTCTCCATCACGGCGGCGGTGTCGACGAACACCTTCACGTCGCCGCCGGCCTGCGCCAAGAGCCAGCGCGCGATGGCCTTGAGGCGCGGCTTGATGATGTCGTGGTAGTCGTCGCCGCGCGCATAGACCGAGATGGCGCCACGCTCGCGGTGCCGCAGGATCTCCAGCGGATCGTCGGCGCCGCCGTAGTTCAAGCCGATCAGGATGATGGAGCGCACCTGCGGCCACAAGGCGCGCGGGTCGCCGCGGCGCTCCGCGGTCTGCGCCATCCAGGCCATGTCGCCATGCTGGCCCTCGGCCAGAAAGCGTTCGAGCCGCGCTTTTGCCTGCGGGGCCGCATCGGGGCGCGTCACGCCGAGCACGTCGAAACCATGCTCGCGCGCCGTTGCGATGAGCGCGTCCTTGAGGCCGGATTTCTCTAGAAGATCGGATTCTCCTAGAAGTCCAGGTCCGCATAGGTCGCCGACGGCGGAATCCCGGCCAGCGTCTCGGTCAGCAGCGGCCGGAACGTCGGCCGCGACTTTATCCGCGCGTACCAGCCCTTGGCGGCTTCGTCTTCCTTCCACGGCACATCGCCCATGTAATCGGCCGCCGACACGTGCGCGGCCGCAGCCAGATCCGCATAGGTCATGCGGTCGCCCGCCAGCCAGTCGCGCGTGCGCACCAGCCAGCCGATATAGGCCAGATGATAGCGGATGTTGTGGCGGGCCGCGCGGATCACCTCGGTGCTGGGCGAGCCGCCGCCGCCGTCGGTGGGCATATGGCGCTTGTAGAGCCGCTCGCCGGTCAGCGGCCGGCTGACCTCCTCGAAGAACTTGTCATTGAACCAGCTCATCAGCCGGCGCACCTCGACCCGCGGACCGGGGTCGGGCGGCAGGAGCCGCCGGTCCCCGAGCTCGCCCCCGATGGTCTCGTCGAGGAATTCGGCGATGATCGCGGCCCCCGGAACCGGCGGCTGCCCCTCCACCAGCAGGACCGGAGTCGTGCCGGCCGGGTTGAGGGCCAGGAACTCCTGCCGCCGATCCCATGCCCGCTCCTCGATCAGCCGTGCCGCCAGCCCGAACTCGCCGAGCGCGAGCCGCACGAAGCGTGAATGCGGGCAGAAGGGATGATGAAACAGCGTCAGCATGCGGTTGCCGGATCATGGATGCGAGGCGAAAACTTGGAACGACGCGCCGGGACCCTAACGATGCGGGAGGCGGGGAGCAACCGGCCGGAAGAGACGCGAGCGCGAGCAGAGGCGCTGACGGCCTGTGGATTTCGCGCCGAATAAACTGTTTTCCCGGCCGTCCGAGCCGTGATCGCGACACGCTCCGAGCAGAATCACTTAGATTGCATCCGCGCGGCTAGCGGCAAGCAGCAGCCGATCTGCCCCGCCCGCGCCGCGGAGTCATCCATGTCCCTCATGGGGTTCGATCTGTTCAAGGCTTTCGCTCTCGGCACCGTCGAAGGGCTGAGCGCGTTCGTGCCGGTGTCCTCGACCGGGCATCTGCTGCTGGTGCAGCGCTTCTTCGGCTTCGACGCCGAGGACTTCGGCAAGACCTTCGCGGTGCTGATACGGCTCGGTGCCGTGCTGGCGCTGTTGTCCGTCTACCTCGTCCGCCTGTGGCGGCTGGTGACCAACATGTTCAGCGACCCCGCGCCGCGGCGCTTCGTCATCGGCGTGCTGGTCGCCTTCCTGCCCGCGGCCCTCGTCGGGTCGCTCGCGCATGACCTCATCGAGAGCATGCTGCTCAATGTCTGGATCGTCTGCTTTGCGTTGATCGTCGGCGGTGCGGTGCTGCTGTGGGTCGATCAGCTCGACCTCGAGCCGCGCCATCACGAGGCCACCGGCTTTTCGCTGCCGATGTATTTCCTCATCGGGCTGTCGCAATGCTTGGGCCTGATCCCGGGCGTGTCGCGCTCGGGCCCCACCATCGTGGCCGCCATGCTGCTCGGCGCCGACCGCCGCGCCGCCGCCGAATTCTCGTTCTGGCTCGCGATGCCGACCATGGCGGGCGCCCTCGCGTATGATCTCTACAAGAATCACGGACAGATGAGCGCCAACAACGCCATCCTGGTTGCGGTCGGATTTGCGGCCTCGTTCGTGGCCGCCTGGATCGTGGTGAAGACGTTCCTCGACTATGTGTCGAGCCACGGCTTGCGGCTGTTTGCCTGGTGGCGCGTCATCGTCGGATCGCTCGGCCTGATCGCGCTTGCGCTCGGGCACTGATCGGC
>DASZKX010000420.1:0-3049 GCA_035552735.1 Xanthobacteraceae bacterium | reverse complement strand
ACCGCCATCGACGTCTTGGACAATGCCGAGAAGATCAATGCGGAGGTTCGCTCCGGGGCAGCGCAGATCGCGATCTCCAGCCCCGAGGCCCTGATCGTGAACGCCTATCGGGGCGGCAGCTTCCGCATGCTGGCGAGCGTCGCGCAAAAGCCGCCCCATTACATCGTGGCGAAGCCCGCCATCAAGAGCCTCGCCGATCTGCGCGGCGCCAGGTTCGGCGTGCTCTCGATGAACGAGGGTACGACCTTTCTGGTCGACGACCTCGCCCGCGCCGCGGGACTCAACAAAGGCGATTACGAGATCGCGGCGGTGGGCGGCGCGCCCACGCGATGGAAGCTGCTGCAGGATGGCAAGATCGATGCCGCCTTGCAGCCGTTTCCGCTGAGCTATGAATCCGATGCCGCCGGCTTCAGCAATCTCGGACCGATCGCGGCCTATGTGCCGGACTACGAGTTCACGGTGGTGTTCGGCGATGCGGCCTGGGCCAAGACCAACGCGTCTCTGGTCACGTCCTACCTGCGGGCGCTGCGGCGCGGCCAGGCCTTCATGAGCTCCAACCCGGACGAGACGACCGCGATCGCGGCCCGCGAGCTGCGCACCTCGCCGGCCTTGGCGGCGCGTGCGCTCGCCGATTCAGCCCACATCGGTATCATTCCGGAGAGCCTGTCGGTTTCCGAAAAGGGCCTCGCGCGGGTTTTCAGCACGCTGCAGCGCGCCGGATTGGTGGCGGCCTCGGAGCCTTATGATCGCGGCAAATTCGTCGACGATTCCTATTTGGCTCAAGCGAAGTAGGAGCTGGCGTAGGGTGGGCAAAATTGCCCGACACTGCGACCATGATTTGCGCACTGTATCGCGCAATTTTGCCTGCGCGGCCTCACCGCGAGTTCCGTGCGCGTGGGCAACCGGCCGGTACGCCGTGCCGGATTATTCGACGTTGCGGCACTGGCGCGTTGCCCACCCTACAAACCCTGTTCGAGATGGAGGTACGCGATGACCCGGCCGCTCAAACTGTTAGCCGCGTTCGTCTTGCTCCTGGCCTCGATCGCCATGGCTCCCGCCCAGGACGCCTTTCCAACACGTCCGGTGCATCTCCTGGTGCCGTTCGCGCCCGGCGGCGCCGTCGACATCGTGGCCCGCACGCTCGGCGACGAACTGTCGAAGCACTGGGGCCAGGCGGTGGTGGTCGAGAACCGTCCCGGCGCCGGCGGCGTGCTGGCATCGGAGGCCGCCGCCAGGGCGGCGCCCGACGGCTACACCCTCATCATCGTGGCCATCGGCCACGCCCTCAATCCGTATCTCTACGCCAAGCTGCCCTACGACACGTTCAACGATTTCACCCCGCTGTCGCTGATCGGCACCTCGCCCAATATGCTGCTGGTGCGCGCGGATTCTCCGTTCAAGTCGCTCGCCGACCTGATCGCGGCGGCACGCGCGCGGCCCGGGCAGATTTCCTATGGCCATGCCGGCAACGGCACCTCGCCGCATCTGGCGGGCGAGCTTTTGAAATACATTGCCAAGATCGACATCACGCCGATACCCTACAAGGGCGGCGCGCCGGCGCTGGCCGACCTGATCGGCGGTCACATCCCGATGACCTTCAACAACATTCCAGAATCGATCGCGCAGGTCATGGCCGGCACGGTGCGGCCGCTGGGGGTGACGACCGCGATGCGCTCGCCGGTGCTGCCCGACGTGCCGACCATCGCGGAATCGGGAGTTCCGGGATTCGACACCGGGGTATGGTGGGGCCTGCTCGGCCCCGGCGCCCTCCCCGCCGACCTCAAGGCGAAGATCGCCAAGGACTGCATCGACGCGGTCAACACCCCGACCGTGAAGGCGCGCCTGCTCGCGCTCGGCGCCACCCCGATCGGCAGCTCGCCCGAGGTGTTCGCCGCCCTCATCCGCTCCGACTACGAGAAATGGGGACCCATCATCAAGGCCGCCGGCATCCGCGCGGAATGACAGGGCGTTACACGATGTTGACGCCGCCGCGCAAATCAGATTATTCGTGAAATTGAAACTCGCGAAGTGTGCCCGGGCCGAAGGGCGTGCCGGGCATTTTTTGTGTCCGCGCGGAGGAGCGCTTGCTATTTTTTCTGTAATTAACAAGCGAACAAGCGTGGATGGCGCGAACGGCCACCCGCGGCCTTTGCTGCCAGTCGTAGGGCGCAATCGCTTTATTGCGCCGCGCCGCGAAATCTATTGTCCCTGAAGCAAAAGGGTACGGGGCGCAGCGTGACCGATTGGCGCAATAAAGCGATTGCGCCCTACAAGTGCGCCTGATGCGCGACCCCGCCAGCTCTGCCGGGATTGCATGGCTCCGCCCCTCCCGTTGCGCCGGTTTATTGTTTCGAGATTGTATTTTCAATGAACCACCAGCCCGACCGGCTGCTTGGCCGTGTCGCCAACGCAAGCCTTCGATCTTTGCGGTGTACTGCCGTTCCGCCGTCTGGTAGCCCCGAATCACACCATCGCCGAGCCGTCGTAGCCGGAAACTGCTATAGTGACGCAAAACCAGTCCAGCCTCGGGGGCAACGTCCATGCGCAGCATCAATCGTCGTAAGTTCCTGCAGGCCGGCACCGCTGCGGCCGGCAGCATAGCCGCGTTCGGCATCCTCACTCGGCGCGGCGATGCGGCCGAGTTCACTTGGCGCTATGCCAACAACAACGTGGCGCAGCATCCGATGAACGTGCGCCTGCGCGAGGCGGTCGAGCGCATCCGCGAGCAGACGGGCGGACGCGTCGACATCCAGATCTTTCCCAACAGCCAGCTCGGCGGCGATACCGATATGCTGTCGCAATTGCGCACGGGCGCGATCCAGATGTTCAACCTGTCCGGCCTCATCCTGTCGACCTTCGTGCCGCTCGCCTCCATCAACGGCATCGGCTTCGCGTTCAAGGACTACGGTCAGGTGTGGAGCGCCATGGACGGCGCGCTCGGCGCCTTCATCCGCGCCGCCATCGCAAAGTCGGGCCTCTATGCCTTCGGCACGACGTGGGACAACGGCTATCGCCAGGTCACCAGCAGCACGCACCCGGTCAACACGCC
>DASZKX010000419.1:0-9352 GCA_035552735.1 Xanthobacteraceae bacterium | reverse complement strand
CCTTGTGGGAATTGAACAGGTGGGCGCTCGCCAGGATGCCCACCGCGACCGCCCCCGGCATCGCCGCCAACGAGGTGCCGGTGGCGGCGAGGGCCGCCGTGGCCGCCCAGGCGATGGACACGAAGGCCTCCGCGAAGGTCGCCACTCGCGACGACGTCTGCCGCCGTCGGAAGTGGCTGCGCTTGGCCTGCGCCCGAAAGCACAGCTGAATCTCGATCGCCGAGGCGGCCGCGATCGCAATCCCGATGCCGGCAACCAGCGCGCAAAAGGGCGAGACCAGCCCCAATGGCACGATGAACGGCGTAAAGACCATCAGGATGCAGCCCATGACGGCCTCGACCTTGGCGCGCAGGATATTGCCGGCGGTGAGCGGCGCGGTCGCGACCAGCTCGGGGGCGTCCTCGCCCGAGATGGCGAGCCAGGCGAGCCCGCCCGCAAGCTGTCCGGCCGCCATGACCAGGACCGGCACCAACAGGACCTGGCTCGCGCCTTCGCCCCCGAAGCCGCGCCACAGCAGAAACGCGGGCGGCAGCAGATACAACAATTGCATGAGGGTTTGCGACACCAGCCAGGGATCGCGCATCAGCAGGGTCCATTCCTTTCCGCGCAGCATGGCGTTGGGCGAGCCGCCGCGAAAGCGTGGCGCATGGCGGCGCTGCCGACTGCTCGCCGGAGCGACGCCGGCGGCCGCGATCGCGCAATCGGCGAACCGCGGCGCCACCAATACGACGGACAGGATCAGCAGAAGGAGGCCGACAGCCAACATGCCGGCGACCGCCGCCACGTTGCCGAGCAGCGCGCGCGCCGGCCACCACACGAAGCTGCCGATGTCGGGCGCGATGCTGACGATCGGTGCCGAGGCCAGGATGGCGAGCCGCGACAGGGTGCCGTGCGACACGATGGCGGCGAGCTGCAAGCCGATCACGAAGCCGGCGCCGATCACCGCGGCCACGATCTGGGCCACCAGCCGGGTGCGCTTGGGGCCGATCATCCGGAACAGTGCCGTGGTCATGAGGGCCGCGAGCGCGACCGCCGCCGCCGCCGTGGCGGCGACCGCGATATAGGCCAGGAGCCAGCGCACGCCGCCGAGCGCCGCCAGCACGTTGATGAAGGGCGACGCCAGCAGCGTCGCCATGGCCATCACCGAAACCGCGATGGCGGCGATGCGTATCGAGAACGCCCGGGCGGGATCGATCGGAGAGGACAGCAGGAGGTCGAGATCGGAGCGCGTATAGAAAGCCCGTGTCACCGATTCCATCGCCTGCGACAGCATCAGCGACCCGGACAAGAGCGCGCTGCCGGTGACCACCACCAGCGTGGTCTTGTCCGGATCGAGCGCCGCGCCGGCGAAACGCGACACCATGGAGTACGCCACCAGATGCATGAACGCGGCCACCGCGACCAGCACGATCGCAACGGTTCGCACGCGGGTACGGCCGCCGGCCGTCATCATGGCGAGCCAGTCCCGCCATGCCAGGCGCAACTCATGGCGCGCGAACCAGGCGATGGTGGCGGGCCGGCTCACGCCGTGGCTGCCGCTTCGGCAGCAGCGGCCTCGTCGGCGACCAGTGCCAGGAAGGTATCCTCGAGGCTCTGGCTGCCGTCGCCGGCCGGCGTGCCGGCTTGCCGGCGCAGATCGTCGAGCGTGCCTTGCGCGATCAACCGGCCGCCCGCGATCACTCCGATGCGGTCGGCCATGCGCTCGGCGACCTCCAGGATATGGGTGGTCATGATGACGGTGCGGCCGGCCTGGACGTGCTCGCGCAGCACGGTCTTGACCTGACGGGCGGAGCCGGCGTCCAAGCCCGTGAACGGCTCATCGAGAACGATGAGCCGCGGCTCGTGCACCAGCGCGCCCGCCAGCGCCACCTTCTGGCGCATGCCCTTGGAGAAGCCTTCGCAGCGCTGGTGGGCATGCGGGGCGAGGCTCAGCCAGTCGAGCAGGTCGCGCGCCCGCGCCTGCGCGACGGCGGCATCGATGCGCCACAATCCGCCGACGAATTCGAGATACTCGAGCGGCGTCAGCTTGTCGTAGATCATCGGCTCGTCGGAAACCCAGGCCATGACCTGCTTGGCGGCGACCGGGTCGGCCAGCGCGTCCACGCCGAGCACGGAAATCGAGCCGGCATCGGGCCGCAGCAGGCCGACCACCATTCGCAGCGTCGTGGTCTTGCCCGCCCCGTTGGGCCCGAGCAGCGTGTAGAACTCGCCGGCCCGCACCGTGAGGTCGAGACCATCGACCGCGGGACGCTCGAACGACTTTCGTAAGGCGCGCACCTCCAAGGCGTGCGGGAATTCGGGGCAATTTGTGGACATGCGGCATCTCGCGCCAGCCGGATCGGCTGCCGCGAAGGCTACCGCCGAGAAGTTTCAGCGGCGTGAATCCGAGGAATTCAATCCTTGGGAAGCCGGCGGAAGGACGATGCCCAATCTCTTGGCATTGTGACGCTAATGGGGGATTCGCACGAAGCCGCACCCTCGGCAATCGCAGCAAGCATGAGAGGCGGCGCACCAGCCCATCAGATCTGTATGGTGTTGACGGTCCGGTTCTCGATCTCGCCGCGCACATGGGCGTAGAGGCGGGGGTTGCGGGCGGAGAGGATCTGGATGGCGGCGAGGACCGCGTTGGCGGGCTCCAGGACCGTCATGACCGGCACATTGCTCGGCGCCCGCAACGACGACCACACGTCCTCGGGGAAGTCCTTGACGCTGGCCGGCACCGTGATCACCGGAACGCTCGAGATCGCCGAGAGCGTCGGACCGGCGCCGTTGGAGCGCCCGATATAGGCGATCACGACCGAGTCCGGGATTTCATGCGCCATGCGGTGGAGAATGCCGGCAGCCGCCACCGGCTGCTTGTGCACCGAGCAGGTGACCACCGTCATCAGGTCCGCGAGGTCGCCCAGCGCATCGGAGAAGCTTTCGGTCTTGTCCGAGGTCGAGCCGCGCCACAGGATGATGCGCTGACGCGGCAGCGCGAAGCGGCCGGTGATCTCGGCGACCTGCCGGTACTTGGCGGCCACGTCGTCGAGCGCACCGCCGTCGCGATAGACCTGCTTGTCGATGTAGGAGCCGCTTTCGACCACGCGCCAGGAATCATTGTCGATGACGTCGGCCAGCAGCAGGTTGCCCTTGTGGTCGAAGCCGAACTCGACCTTGAGATCGACCAGCGTCCCGCCTTCGAGCTGCCAGGCCTTCTCGAGCACCAGGAAGGTATGCCGGGCGATGCGCTCCATCTCGGGGAAAAGCTCGGATTCATCCGCCTGGCTGAAGACGTCCGATTCGGCCAGGATCAGGAACGGTTCCTGGCCGTGGATCGGCTTCGCCGGATTGAGCAGCCGAATCTTCGCATCCGCCTTCGAGCGAAGCATCAGCGGATCGTCGCAGACGAGCGGCTGTCCGTTCCAGCTCCTGTCCTTGGTCTTGAGAAAAAACTCGACCACCAGCTGCGGGAACAGCTGCCCTTTCGCGAAGTGCGGATTACGCTTGAGATAGGAGCCGTGCGCCTCGCGCCGCACCACCACCTCGTAGGGGAGCATCCGGCAACCCGGCGCCACGAAGGAGGTCGGGCTGTCCTGCAGCTCGAAGGCGACCGGCAAGCCGCAGGCCTTCAGCAGACGGAAGACGTTGCAGGTAGTACCATTGGCGAGCCGGCCCTTGTCCGGAATGACGTCGTGCTTGGCGCCGTCGCCGGCCGTGATGTCGTCCTTGGATATCACCGTCACCAGACCGGAGCCGCCCTGGGCGTCATGAATCCGCTTGGTCTTGCCCTCGGCCACCAGGGCGCCGAGGGGATACTTGGTGGTCGGCTTCTCTGCGGTTCTAACGGCCACGGCGCGTTCCTATTTCTGATTCAGATTGACCGGATAATGTAGGATGGGTTGAGCGATTCAAAAAGGGCGGTTACGCCGTATCCCGCGAAGACGGACGTAAAATGCCGTGGCGAGCTTCGCGGGCTATGCGAAACCCATCTGGGGGCTGATGGCGATGGGTAGCGCAAAAGCTCGACCCATCCTACCCCACCCTAGGCCAGCGGACCGGGATTTTTCCGGTAGCGATTGACGATCGCATCGGCGCTCAGATAGGCGAGCGCCTGGATGGTGAGGGTCGGATTGAAGCCGCTCATCGAGGGATGGGTCGAGCTGCCGACGATGAACAGGTTCGGCATGTCCCAACTCTGGCTGAAGCGGTTCACCACCGAGGTCTTCGGATCGCTGCCCATGCGGGTGCCGCCCTGGGTATGCGGGCCCGGGGCGCCCTGGCTCAGCGGCGCCCGCCACACATGGGTCGCCCCCATGGCCTGGCCCAGCTGCTCGAGCTTGTCCTGGATGAAGGCAACGCCCTTGCGCTCATTCAGCCGCCGCCAGTCGTAGGTGATGCGCGGCGCCGGCAAGCCCCAGGCATCGCGCACGTCCGGATCGAGATCGATGGTCTGGTCCGGATACGGCAGGTTTTCGGTCTCCGAGATGATCACCGTATGGCGGGCGAAATATTTCGCGAAGAAGTTCCGATAGGCCGCGCCCCAGCGCGGGGTCCCGGCCGGCGGCTCCATGCCCATGGCGGTGCCGATCGGCCCGCCTTCCTGGTTGGCGGTGGCGATCGCCACCTGCGAGCCGCGAATGAAACCCAATCCGGCGTGGTCGTAGTTGTCGGCGTTGAAATCGTCCAGGCTATGCTTCTGGGCGTTGGGTCCCATGTAGTTGTTGACGTAGCGGTTGTCGAAGGCGGCGTACACCTTGGCCCCGATATGGGCCATGATGTGCTTGCCCACCTGGCCGCTGGAATTGGCGAGGCCGTCGGGGAATTTCGCGGTCCGGGAGAGCAGCAGCAGGCGGGTATTGTCGTAGATGAAGGGCGCCAGGATGACGAGCTCCGCCTCCACCGTGTTGTCGGAGCCGTCCGGACCGTAATACGAAACGCCGGTGGCGCGCCCGCTGTCGTCGCTGTTGACGCGGCGGCACATGGCGCCGGTGATCAGCTTGAAATTGCCGGTCGCGTCGGCCAGCGGCAAAAGGGTGACGAGGGTGCTCGACTTGGCCCCGACGTGGCAGCCGAAGGCCTGGCAAAAGCCGCAATAGGTGCAGGCCTGCCGCCCGCGGTAGTCCTGCGAGATGATCGCATGCGGCGGCGAGAACGGGTGATAGCCGAGCTTGCGGGCGGCCTCGTCGAACAGCACGCCTGCTTGATCGGTCGCCAAGGGCGGCAGCGGGTATTCGCGCCGGCGCGGCGCCTCGAACACGTTCCCGCCGGTGATCTTCTGGCCCAGCAGATTGCCGGCCTTGCCTGAGACGCCGATCTCGTATTCGGCGCGGTCGTAGAACGGCTCGAGATCCTGGTAGCTCAGAGGCCAATCGGCGAGCGAGGACTCCTCCGGAATGGCGGCCGCCCCATAGCGCTCGATCGTGTGCGAGCGGGCGCGGAAATCGTCCTCGTGAAAGCGCCACGAGACCGCGCCGTAATGGACGGTGCCGCCGCCCGCCTGGTTGCCGTAGCTGAGGCTGCGCAGCGGATTGGCGCGGGCCCGGGCGTTGGGCCGCCAGGTGACGGGCTGGCGCTTGGGATTGGGACGCAGGTCCTGGCGCTGGAAGAAGCGCAGTTCATCGCGCGGCTTGAAGTCCGCCGTGGTCAGCCGCGGCCCGCGCTCGAGCCCGATGACCCGCATGCCGGCCTTGGCGAGCTCGGCCGCCAGCACGGCGCCCGCCGCCCCCATGCCGACGATGACCACATCCGTCTTTTCGATCGCCATGGCTCATGCGCTCCCTTCGCATTATTTGTTGTTGCGGCCCGCCCCGCGGCGGCTCGCCATTCGCCCCCGGCCGCGCTGGCGCGAGCCCCTACCCTCCATTAATATTCGACCCGAACATGCGACCCGAGCCGATGGACATTCTCACCCTTATGGCGGCTCTGCGCAATCCGCCCGCTCCCGCCGTGCGATTGCGATATGCTTTACCGGCCGGAAGACAGCGGCCATGATTGGAGTGCCACGGCGCTTCACTCCCTCGCCATCGCAAGTCGGGCTTGCCCGACTTGCGCACTATAATGGCGAAATCGGATAAACCCGATTTCGCGTGGGGAGAAGGTGTGAGATGCCCTGCGTCGCTGAATGCGATCTTGAGGGAGGCGTTTCAATGAGCTGGCGCTTTGATCAACCTCGTCTCGGACCGGCTCGGCGCGGTTGCTGCGGCGCGATCCTGCTGCTGGCTCTCGGCATCGGCGGGCCGGCGAACGCCCAGGTCGCGGTCGATCTCCATCTCCTGCTCGCGGTCGACGCCTCCGGCAGCGTCGACTACACTCGCTTCGAGCTGCAGCGGCGCGGCTATGTGGCGGCCTTCCGCAGCCCGCAGGTGCTGGAAGCCATTCGCGGCGGCGAGAACCAGTCCATCGCGGTCGCGATGTTTCAATGGACTGGGCCGCAGCTGCAGGCCGAGATCGTGCCCTGGACCCAGATCAAGGACGCCGCGTCCGCCAACAGCGTGGCGACCATCATCGAGACAACGCCGCGCCGGCTGTTCGGCGGCGGCACCTCGATCTCGGGCGCCATCGACTATTCCATGCACTGGTTTCCCCAAAGCCCGTTCAAGGGCGAGCGGCGCGTCATCGATATCTCGGGCGACGGCTCCAACAGCAACGGCCGCTCGGTCACCCGCGCCCGCGACGAGGCGGTCGCCGCCGACGTCAACATCAACGGCCTGCCGATCCTGGCCTGGGAGCCGTATCTCGACCGCTATTACAAGGAGAACGTGATCGGCGGTCCCGGCGCCTTCATGGTCGTCGCCACCGACTTCAATACTTTCGCCGATGCCATCTTGAAGAAGATGATCGTCGAGATCGCCATGAACGTACGACCGGGACCGACGCGCATCGGCAAGCGATGAACGAACGAGCGCAATTTCTCAAAGAGCCCTTGCTGCATTTCCTCGTCATCGGCGCCGCCCTGTTCGCCGCCTATGCGTGGCACAACCGCAATGGCAACGACGCCGGCGTGCAGCAGGTCCGGCTCGCCGACAGCGACGTGCGTTGGCTCGGAGAGACCTTCGTCCAGGAACGGCAGCGCCAGCCGACCGAGGCGGAGCTGCGCGGCCTGGTGCGGGATTTCATCAAGGAAACGCTGTTCGCCCGGCAAGCCCAGGAGCTCGGTCTCGACAAGGACGACATCGTGGTGCGCCGGCGGCTCGCCCAGAAGATGAGCTTCCTGTTGCAGGACAATACGGCGGCCGCCGCGCCGAGCGACGACGACCTGCGCGGTGTCTACGAAGCGCAGCGCGGCCAGGCGCAGAGCGGCCAACCCCAGGCCGGCCAGGCCGATGATGTCGCGCGCACATTGTTCACCCGGCCCCGGATATCGTTCACGCAAATCTTCTTCAGCCGCGACCAGCACGCGGACGCGGCGGCGGATGCCGGCGCTGCGCTGCGGGCATTGGCGCAGCCGGACGCGCCTACCGCGGGGCTGGGCGACCGCGGCGCGATCAAGCCCGAATTTCGCAATGCGGACGAACGCGCGGTGGCGAACCAATTCGGGGCCAAATTCGCGGCCCGGATTTTCGCGCTCGCGCCCGGCTCGTGGCAGGGCCCGATCGAGTCGGGCCAGGGATTGCATCTGGTGCGCATCACCGCGCAAGTGCCAGCGAAGCTGCGGCCTTTCGACGAGGTCAGGGAAGAGCTGGTCGAGCTGTGGCGCGCGCAAAGCCAGCGCGAGAACGAGGAGCGCGCCTTCGTCGGGTTGCTGAAGAAGTATCAGGTGGTGCCCGACGAGAGTGTGAAGGCGCTGGTCGCCCCGCTCATCGCCGAACAGACGGCCGCGCCTGACGGGTCCGCCCGCAAGGGCACCGCCCCATGATGAGACGTCGCCCCAAAGGGCATGACCGCCTGCGCACCCTCTGGGGCGCCGCGCTGTCCTTGGTTCGCGTCTGCGCCGCCGCCTGCACCCTGATGGCCGGAGTCGAGCCGCCCGCGCTGGCGGACGAGATCCGGCCGGCCTATCTCGAATTGCGCGAGATGCGGCCCGGCGAGTTCGACGTGCTGTGGCAGACCCCGATGCTGGGTGACTTGCGGCTCGCCTTGCAGCCGGAATTTTCCGGCGATGCGACCCCCTCGTCGCCGGTCGCCACACAGGCCGCTTCCGGCAGCGCAATTGAGACCTGGACGCTGCGGGCCCCGGCGCTGCGCGGGCAGACGCTGCGCATCCGCGGGCTGGAGGCGACCGTTACCGACGTGCTCACGCGCATCCAGTTCCTCGACGGCACCGTCGCCATCAATGTGCTGCAGCCGAGCGCCCCCACCCTGGTGGTGCCGGAGCGCCAGAGCGCGCTCGCGCTCGCCCGCAACTACATCCTCTATGGGATCCAGCACATCTGGTTCGGCATCGACCACCTTCTGTTCGTGCTCGGCCTGCTCTTGATCGTGGGCGACCGCTGGACGCTGGTGAAGACCATCACGTCGTTCACGCTGGCGCATAGCATCACGCTGGCGGTGGCGACGCTGGGTTTCGCGCAGGCCCCGGTCGAGCCGCTCAATGCCGCGATCGCGTTGAGCATCCTGTTCCTGGGCCCCGAGATCGCGCGCATCTGGCGCGGCGAGAGCAGCCTGACCATCCGCCGTCCGTGGCTGGTGGCATTCATCTTCGGGCTGCTGCACGGCTTCGGCTTCGCGGGCGCGCTGACCGGCGCCGGATTGCCGCGCCCCGACCTTGCGATCGCGTTGCTCACCTTTAACATCGGGGTCGAGATCGGACAGATCGGTTTCGTGCTCCTGGTCGTGCTGCTGGAGCGCTCGTTCCGCCAGCTCGAGATCAGCTGGCCGCCGTTCCTGGCGCGCGCGCCGGGATACCTGATCGGGTCGGCCGGGGCGTTCTGGACCATCCAACGAACCGCCATATTGCTCGGAGTGGTGCAATGAAGAGGGGTGCTACGAATTTGCGAGCAGCGCAGATCCTCTTGCCGTGGCTGCTGCTGTGGCCGACCGGCGCGTCCGCCCACATCCTGGGCGACCAGGCCGGCGGTTTCGTCAGCGGCTTCGAGCATCCCATATCGGGGCTCGATCACATCGTGGCGATGGTGTCGGTCGGACTGTGGGGCGCACAACTGGGACCGCCGGCCATCTGGTTGCTGCCGGTGACCTTTCCGATGGTGATGGCGTTCGGCGGGATGCTCGGCCTGATGGGAGTACCGCTTCCTGGCACCGAGATCGGTATCGCACTCTCCGCCATCGGGCTCGGTGCCATGGTGGCGAGCGAAGCGCGGCCGCCGCTCTGGATCGCCGCCGTCCTGGTCGGGTTCTTCGCGATCTTTCACGGCCACGCCCACGGCACCGAGCTGCCGCCCGACGAAAGCGGCGTCCTCTACAGCATCGGCTT
>DASZKX010000418.1:0-4309 GCA_035552735.1 Xanthobacteraceae bacterium | reverse complement strand
TTCGCTGACCGAGGCCGGCATCGAGGCCGACAAGACCATCGGCAATTTCTGGGCCGACCCCACCACGCTGTTCGACTACATCCGGCGCGCCATGCCCTGGCCGCAGCCACGCACGCTGTCGGACGAGGAGGTCTATTCCTTATGTGCCTACATCTTCTCGCTCAACAAGTTCATCGGCGAGAACGACACCATGGACGCGCAGACGCTGCCGAAGGTGAAGTTGCCGAACAAAGGCAATTTCATCATCAAGTTCCCGGATCAGATTTGAGGGCGGATGGTTGATCCGCACGTTGCGGCGGTGGGTAGGCCGCAGCCTTCCGGCAAAGCATGAACCCGCCCGCAAATAGGATTAGACCGCGCTGCTTGTGCCGTTGTAAGGTCGCGAAGATTATTACAGCCTCGTCCTGAGGAGCGCGCTCTCGCGCGCGTCTCGAAGGATGAATGCACGAACTCGCGGCCATCCTTCGAGACGCCGTGCAGCACACGGCTCCTCAGGATGAGGTCAAGAACCATGAGCCAGACGGACGCAACAACGCGGCTCGACGAAATACGCCAAGCATGGCGCGACGCCAATGTGACGCCGCTGTGGGAGACGACCGCGCACAAGCCGGCCGACAATACGCCGCGGGCCTATCATTGGAAGTGGCAGGTGCTGCGGCCGCTGATCGATCAGGCGATCGAGGTCACCGGCATGGAGAACGCGGAACGCCGCGTGCTCGCGCTCACCAATCCGGATGCCATCGGGGGCCGCAACACGACCACCAACCTCAACGGCTGCCTGCAGGTGCTGCTGCCGGGCGAATCGGCGCGCCCGCATCGGCATACCCCCAATGCGCTGCGCTTCGTGCTCGAAGGCGGCGGCGCCACCACGATGGTGGACGGCAAGCACTGCCCGATGGCCGAGGGCGACCTGATCATCACCCCCGGCATGTCCTGGCACGAGCATTCCCATGCCGGCACCGCGCCGATCGTATGGTTCGATGCGCTCGATGTGCCGCTGCATCAATATCTGGGCACGGCGGTGTTCGAGCCGGGGCCGCCCAAGAACCTGCAGGAGCCGACCGACGATGCGGCCTTCGCGGTGCCCAACATTGTTCCCGAATTGCCGGGGACGGCGAGCTATTCGCCGGTGTTCCGCTATCCCTGGGCCGCATCGGTAGCGGCGTTGCGCGCCGCTCCGCTCGCCCGCGACGGCTCGCGCAAGATCCGCTACGTCAATCCGATGACCGGCGGTCCGGTCATGGCGCTGGTGGATTGCTACATGACCCGCGTCGAGGCCGGGGCCGAGACCATTCCGTATCGCACCACCAGCAATGCGGTCGGCGTGGTGGTGGAGGGATCTGGCACAAGCCGGGTCGGCAACGAGACCTTTGGGTGGCAGCCGAAGGACATCTTCAGCATGCCGCACGGCAATTGGGTCAGCCACCGCTGCGACGGCGGCAGCGCCACATTGTTCGTGGTGACGGATCGCGAGGTGCTGCGGCGGCTCGATTTGCTGATCGAGGAGTACGGCAACGAGCGCAGATAGTTTGCTCGGGCAGCGCGCAATCCCCACGCTGTCGTCCCTGCGAAAGCAGGGACCCATACGCCGTGCCCTCTCGATCGGCTGAGGAGTATGGGTCCCGGCTCTTCGGCCGGGACGACAGAGTGTGCCTACAAGCCAAGCCCCTCCCACACCCACCTGGCGCAGGCGAACAGGCGCTGGTCGTCGTGGCGGCGTGCTATGAGCTGGATGCCGACCGGCAGGCCGTGCGGGCCCGTATGCGTGGGCAGGCTCATGGTCGGCACATGCAGGATGGTCCAGATCGCCTGGAAGCTCGGATCGCCGGTCGAATCGAGGCCCAAGGGCGCTTCGCCCTGCACGCAGGGTGCCAGCAGGATATCGAAGCCTTCGAATACGGCCGGGAGCCGCGCACGGCAGCTTTCGCCGAGCCGGATCGCGGCCAGATAGTCCTCGTGAGGCATCTCCATGCCGAGCGCGATGCAGCGCTTGAGCTTGGGGCTGATCAGATCGCGATGGCTCGCCCATTCGGCCGCCGTGCTTTTCGAGCGTTCATAGTTGTTGATGGTCTCGCGCGCGGCGGCCTTGAGGCCCGCGAAATCCTCGGGCAGCGCGGCCTCGCGCAGCTGCGCCCCCGCCTTTGCCAGCCGCGCCGCCGCGTCCTCGACCGCATGCCTGGTCTCGGGCTCGGCGGTGTCCCACAGTGGCGTTCGGCAGAATCCGATTCGGGGTGCAGCGCCGAGCGCGACCGGCGCGCCCGTCTTACCGCCGAGCAGGACCGAGGTGACGAGCTCGATGTCGTCGAGGGAGCGCGCCATCAACCCGATGGTGTCGAGGCTCTCGGCCGCGAGCTTGAGGCCGGCTCGGTTGAAGGCCCCGAAGGTCGGCTTGTAACCGATCACCCCGCAATAGGCGGCGGGCCGCAGCACCGATCCCCCGGTCTGGGTGCCGAGCGCCGCCGGTATCATGCGATCGGCGACCGCGGCCGCCGATCCGCTCGAGGAGCCGCCGGGCGTATGCGTCGGATCGTGCGGATTGGTGGTCGGCCCGGCCGTCATGCCGGCGAATTCCGCCGTGACGGTCTTTCCCAGAATGACGGCGCCGGCGGCGCGCAGCAGTGCCACGCAAGCCGCATCGCAGGCCGGGCGATGGCCGCCATAGATCGGCGATCCCATCTGGGTCGGCTGGTCGGCGGTATCGATGACGTCCTTGATCCCGACCGGAACCCCGTGCAGGGCGCCGCGGATCGGCCCGCGGTCGAGATCGCGCGCCTGCCGCAGCGCCGGCTCGGGGTCCACATGGGCAAAGGCGTGAACCACAGGCTCGCGCGCCGCGATGCGCGCGAGGCAATCGGCCACCACCGCCTCGGCGGTGATCTCGCGGGCCGCGATGCGGTGCGCGATCTCGGCTGCCGAAAGCTCGTTGAGGCGGCCCGCCATGGCGCTCAATTCTTCAAGGCGCGTCCCGCCGAGGTGCCGGCGATCTTGCCGAAAACGGCGCCGGAGATGAGGCCGGAGCCGCCCGGATAGTTGAAATAGAAAATCCCGCCCACCAATTCGCCGGCCGCATAGAGCCCGCGGATCGGCTGATAGTCCGTGTTCAGCACCTCGGCGTCGGTATTGATGCGCAAGCCGCCGAACGTGAAGGTGATGCCGCAGGTCACCCCATAAGCTTCGTAGGGCGGCTGGTCGAAGGTGTTCGCCCAGTTGCTCTTGTTGATGGCGAGCCCATCGGTGCGGCGACCGTCCTTGACGTTGGGATTGAACGGCACGTCCTTCCGGACCGCCGCATTGTATTCCGCGATGGTCTTGATGAACTGGGCGGCATCGACGCCATCGAGCTTCTTGGCCAGCTCCTCGATCGTATCGGCCGTCACCTTGGTGATCTGGCGGATGCGATATTCGTCGCGCTGCAGGTGCTTCACCTTCTGGTCGAAGATTTGCCATGCGAACTGCCCCGGCTGCTCGAGAATGACGCGGCCGTATTTCGCATAGGTGTAGTTGCGGAAATCGGCGCCTTCGTCCACGAAGCGCTTGCCGGTGGCGTTGACCATGATGGCGAACGGATAGGAGTGCTTTTGGAACTGGTCGCCGACCGCGAGGTCGCCGAACTCGGGCGCGTTCATCTCCCAGCCGACCGCATGGCAACCCGACCAGTTGCCGCGCGGGCTGGCGCCGATCTCGAGCGCCATGCGGATGCCGTCGCCGCCGTTGAAGCGGCTGCCGCGCACCTTGGCGAGGTCCCAGCCGGGACCCAGATAGCGCGTGCGCCATTCCGGGTTGGCCTCGAAGCCGCCGCAGGCGAGCACCACCGACTTGCCGCGCACCTCGCTCACCTGCTCGTTGCTGCGCACGCGCACGCCCTCGATGCGGGAGCCGTTGTAGAGGAGCTCGAGCGCGCGGGCCTGGTAGCGGACCTCGATGCCGCGCTTCTTGGCGGCCTCGGTCAGCATGTTGACCAGGCCCGGCCCGCCGCCCACCGATTCCACGGTGAGGCCGCCCCAGAACTTGAACTTGCCGTCGATCAGATAGGCCTGCCGGCCCCAGATCGGATCGAACTTCATGCCCTTGGAATGCAGCCAGCGCATCGCATCGCGCGAACGGCCAACCAGGCGATCGCAGAGGTCGCCATCGGTGCGATAGTTGGTGATGCGGAACATGTCGTCATAGAACTGGTCGGACGTGTAGGTACCGAAGTCGGATCGGTCGACCTCCGCGGCCGTGAGGTCCGGCATGATGGCCTTGAGATCGTCGACGCCGTCGTAAACGCAGCGGAATGCGCCGGCGGTGAAGCGGGAGTTGCCGCCCA
>DASZKX010000417.1:0-3047 GCA_035552735.1 Xanthobacteraceae bacterium | reverse complement strand
CAGGTCTTTCGCACCAGCCCTGGTGCATAACGCCAAGAGAAGCATGCGCCAATGACGCAGAACGGGATGACAACTCGAGGAAATGTCATCCCGTTCCAGCACCTCGGTGCCGCGATCGTGCCCGTGCTCAGGTCGATTTGTACGACAGATCGTGGTCGATGATCGGCAAGGTGCGAATGCGCTTGCCGGTCACCGCGAAGATCGCGTTCGCGACCGCAGCAGCGATCGGTGGCGTTGCGGGCTCGCCCGCGCCGCCCCAGACCTTGCCGCCGCTCGGCACCAGATGCACGTCGATCTTCGGCGCCTCCGCCAGCCGCACCATGCGGTAGGTGTCGAAGTTGCCCTGCACCGGGATGCCGTCCTTGATGGTGATCTTGCCGTAGAGCGCAGCGCTCAACCCGAAGATCACCGCGCCCTCACACTGCTCGGCGATGGTGAGCGGATTGACCATGTAGCGGGTATCGAGCGCGACGGTGACGCGATTGACCTTCACGTCGCCGCTCGGCTTGACGGTCACTTCAGCGACCTGCGCGCAGAGGCTGTCCGTATCCTCGCAGATGGCGATGCCGCGGCCGCTACCGTGCGGCAACGGCTTGCCCCAGTCGCCCTTCTCGGCCGCAGTGTCCAGCACCTTGAGCCAGTCGGGCTTCCCTTCGAGCAGCTTGCGCCGCATCTGGTAGGGATCAAGCCCGGCCGCCGAGCCCATCTCGTCGAGGAAGCTCTCGATCGCGAAGACGTGCTGGTTCGCACCGGGCGCGCGCCAGAACCACACCGGCAGGTGCGTGTTCTTGTGCAACGCCTCGACGCGCATGTTCGGCACGTTGTAGCCGTTATCGGCCAATCCTGCGACCGCCATCGGCTCGGGCTTGTTGGGAGGAAGCGGCCTGCCGACGGTCTTGAGGATCGACGAGGTGACGACGCGCATTGACCAGGCGGTCGGCATTCCGTCCGCACCGACGCCCGCCTTGAAGGCAACCACCGCGTGGGGACGGAACTTGTCCTGGCGGGTATCCTCCTCGCGCGTCCAGACGAGCTTGACCGGCCGCTGCACCGCCTTGGCGATGGCGATCGCCTGCGCGACCTCGTCGTTTGCGTCGCGCCGGCCGAAGCCGCCGCCCACGAAGGCGTTGTGGATGTAGACCTGCTCCGGTTTCAGGCCCGCATAGCGGGCCGCAGCCATGAGCGCGGAGTCCGCGGCCTGCGTTCCGAACCAGACATCGAGCCGGTCGGGCTGCAGATGCACGGTCGCATTCATCGGCTCCATCGGCGAATGCGAGAGATAGGGCGTCTCGTAGACGGCATCGAAGGTCTTGGCGGCGCCCGCGATGCCCTGATCGAAATCGCCATCGTTGCGCGCGGTCAGCATGGGCTCGCTGAGCGCCGCGCGGAACGTCTTCGACAGCATTCCGCTGTCGACCGTGCCGGCCTCGCCGACATCCCATTCGGGCTGCAGCCGCGCCAGCGCCTGCTTGGCGCGCCAGTAGCTGCCGGTCGCGACCACCGCCACCGCGTCATCGAGCCGCACGACCTTCAGCACTCCGGGGGCGCCGGCGGCCGGCGATTCGTCGACGCTCTTGAGCTTGCCGCCCGGCACCGGACAGGCATTGATCGCGGCGAACACCATGCCGGGAATCTGCGCGTCGATCCCGAACTTGGCCGATCCGTCGATCTTGTGGACCACGTCGATGCGCGGCATCGGCTTGCCGATGAAGGTAAACTTATCGGGTGTCTTGATCGCCGGCTCCTTGCCGAGCGCGACCTTCGCGGCATCGGCGGCCACCTCGCCGTAGCGCAGCGTGCGGCCGGACGGGGCGTGGGTCACCACGCTCGCGGCGGCCGTGCACTCCGTGGCCGGCACGTTCCAGCGGGTCGCGGCGGCCGCGATCAGGCGCTCGCGCGCGCTGGCGCCGACCTGCTGCACCCGCTTCTGCGAAGCGCGCACCGAGCGGCTGCCGTTCGAGAACATGTCGCCATAGACCTTGTTCTCACGGATGTTGCGGTTGGGCGAGGCATATTCGACCCGCACCTTCGACCAATCGCACTGCAGCTCCTCGGCGATCATCATCGGCAGCGCGGTCATGCTGCCCTGCCCCATCTCGGCGCGCTGATAGCGGATCAGGATGGAATCGTCCGGATCGATCGCGATCCAGGCGTCGACCTCGTGCGGGTCATAGGCGTGGTCGTCGTTCCAGGGCTGCGCGACGACGGTGGCGGCCCGCGCCGTGCGCGGCGCGATACTGAGGCCGATGGCGAAGCCGCCGGCCGCGGTCGCGGCCGTGACGATGAAATGGCGGCGGGTGAGCTTGGAAGCGGTGAGGCGGTCCATCGGTTTCCTCCCTTACGCTTTCATCAGGTCGGCGGCGCGATGGATGGCACGACGAAGCCGTTCGTAGGTCCCGCAACGGCAAATGTTGGTGATGCCGGCATCGATGTCGGCATCGGTCGGGGTGGGGTTGCGCTTGAGGAACGCCACCGTGGCCATGATCTGGCCGGACTGGCAGTAGCCGCATTGCGGCACATCCTCGGCGAGCCACGCCTGCTGCACCGGGTGCTTGCCGTCGGGCGAAAGCCCCTCGATGGTGGTGATGCTGGCATTCTTGAGGGCACCGATCGGCACCGAGCAGGAGCGCATCGCCTGGCCGTTGATGTGGACCGTGCAGGCGCCGCATTGCGCGATGCCGCAGCCGAATTTGGTGCCAGTCAGGCCGACCGCGTCGCGCAGCGCCCACAGAAGCGGAGTATCAGGCTCGAGATCGACCTGGTATTGCGATCCATTGACCGTCAGCGTGATCATCGTCAGGCCTCTCGCATGGCTGAATGCTGAATATTAATAATAGCGAATCTTAGCACAATCCCCTGTCCCGGCAATCTCAGGTAGCCGCCATCACGGCTTCGTGCATCCGGATGCGGATCAACCCTAGCAACGGAACGCCGCTGGTACGCGGAAGTTCCCCGGCTCCCTCGGCCGGATGGTCGCAGGCTACGGCGGCAGCTCAAGCCCATCAGCCCGCGGAAACAGGACGGGGGCCGCGGGCCCTCACACGCCC
>DASZKX010000416.1:0-9519 GCA_035552735.1 Xanthobacteraceae bacterium | reverse complement strand
GTGCTTGCGCCGCTGGCGTCGGCCGCTTGCTTGCGAGCGCGACCGGCTCCCCCGAGTCCCCCGGCTCGCCGGTGAGCCGGAAAAAGCCGACCCGGTCGTCCATTGCGGCGGCCTGTTGTTGCAGCGTCTTCGCGGTCGCGGCGTTCTCCTCCACCAGCGCCGAGTTTTGCTGTGTGACTTGGTCCATTTGGGCAAGCGCCCTGTTGACCTGATCGATCCCGTTGGCCTGCTCGGTGCTCGCGGCAGCGATATCGGACACGATCCCGGCCACCGTCTTGATCGATTCCACGATCTCGGTCAGAGCCCCGCCCGCTTGATTGACGAGATCGACTCCTTCACGCACCTGACCGTTGCTGTTGGTGATGAGGTCCTTGATGTCCTTGGCGGCCTGCGAGGCGCGCTGGGCGAGGCTGCGCACCTCGGAGGCGACCACTGCGAAACCGCGGCCCGCATCGCCGGCGCGCGCCGCCTCGACCGCGGCGTTGAGCGCCAGCAGGTTGGTTTGCCGGGCGATTTCGTCGATGACCCCAATGATGTCGGATATCTTGCGCGATGATTCGTCGATCCGCGCCATGGCGGCAACCGCCTTGGCGACCACCTGACCGCCGCGATCCGCAACCGCGCGTGTGCCGGTCGTGGCCTGGTTGGCTTCTTGGGCGCTCTCCGCGTTCTTTTTCACCGTGGTGTAGATTTCCTCCAGCGAGGCCGACGTCTGCTCCAGGCTGGCGCTCTGCTGCTCGGTGCGCTTCGAGAGGTCGGTGGTGCTGGTCGAGATCTCGGCCGAGGCGTTGGTGACTTCGCTGGTGGAGGCCGCAATCGCGTTGATGGTCTCCTGCAAACGCCCGATGGTGGCGTTGAAGTCGTTCTTGATCTGCTGATAGGCCTCGGTAAAGCCCTCGCTCAGCCGGGCCGTGAGGTCGCCCTCGGAGAGCTTCGCGAGCCCATCGGCCAGCGCCTTCACGGCGTGAGCCTGCTCCTCGGCGGCGGCAGCCTGCGCCTCCGCGTTTCTGCGGCGCTCCTCCTCGGCTGCGGCCTGTTGCGCCTCCGCCTGCCGGCGCTGATCGGCGGACACGCCTTCCAGCCGCTCCTTCTCCAGCGCTGCGTCCCGGAACACCAGCACGGCTTTGGCCATCTGACCGATCTCGTCGTCGCGGTCGGCGCCCGGAATCTCGATCTCGTTGCGTCCTTGCGCGAGCTCACCCATCGCCCGCGCCATGGCGGCGACCGGCCTGGAGACCAATCGCCCCATCCACCACGACAATGCGGATACGCCGATGGCCATGACCAGGATCGCGATCATCATCCGCAACATCGTGTCGTCACGCGATACTTGATTGGCTGAGCCCGCATCCGCGTAGACCGTCCTTACCGCGCCGAGAATCCCGTTGATATCCGGCTCGATCGCGGCATATGCCGCACCGGTCGCCGTCTCCTCGCTGTCCACCGCCAGAGCGGTGTCCATCCACGCGACAAAATCCTTTTGATAGGCGGCGAGTACTTGCTTGAGGTCGGTCTTCGCCATCGGCGCCAGGCTGGCCTTGTTCACGTGGGCGGTGAACTCGGATGCGAGCTTTTTCATCGCGTCGCCGTATTGGGGATCGCGGTGTCGCATGGAGTCCGCCTCTTGGCGGCGCATCGCCAGCATCGCGACGAGCAATCGGGTGTCGTCGAATTCGTCGAGCTTGTCCTCCATCGCATGCACGGAGTCGTGGAAGGTGCCCTCGAGACCCGATTTCTCGTCGAGACCGAGATGCTGCTTGCCGGCCACGAGCGCCGAGAAGTGGGTTTCGTAGGTCTTGAGACCATCGCCGAGCCGCACGATCTTTTGCGTGAGATCGTCGAGACCCGCCGCGCCGCTCTGCAGTCGCAGCGTATCGATGTCGGCGGTGATTGCCTTTGCCAGCGCCCCGACCGCGTCGGCATATTGCATGTCGCTGCGCAGCATGAAGTCCTTCTCGGAGCGCCGGCTCTCCAGCATTTTCGCGTACAGGCCGTTCGCCATCGTGAGCATGGCCTCGGCCTGGTCGGCCCGACGTTGGTGGGCGTTCTGGGCAAAAGCTCCGACAAGGTAGATGACCCCGACGATGAAGACGCCAAGCGCTCCAATCGCCCCGATCAAAGCTATGCGGTGAGTCAGGCGGACCTTGCGGCGGATCTGGAACATTGTCATTTCCTCGGCAGCGAATGTCGGGTGAGGCTCATGCGATCATCCCGGTTGCGTCGCGGCAGTGCCTAACCGGGGCAGATCACCATGAGGGCGGCGCCGTGATGATGGTGGTCGCCACCGGCAAAACCGCGGGCTGGCATGGCCGTAGTGGAGAAGGTGCTACCGCCGGCCCGGTCAACATCGGCTGACTGGGGCTGAACAACTGCGAAATGGCCAAAGCGCTTCCCTTTCTGCAGCCCCACGCGTCTCTCGCGCGCCTCAACGCGGAGATTCTCGAGGCAGCCGAGGATCACGCTGGCTCCGGATTGAAACTGTCCTTTCCCGGCCGAGGGATGTCCTCGGGTATTTGATCTGGAATGATTTAAGATTGCGTTGCGGTTGAATAGCCTAAAATGACGCGAATCGCCGGGCGTGGACGCCACTCCTCCTCCTGCTCGCGCGGAGGGGCATGAGGGTCGTGGGTCGCGCGATCCGCCCTGCGAAACGCGCGATCGCCGCGCTTGGGTGACTGCCCGGGCTCGGCAATTCCCCTGCATTGACGCCCGTCGTGGGGCCGGCTACCGCTCGCGGCACAAAGGCAGGCCATGCAAAACGCCAAGCAGAAGGTCGCTCTCTCCTCGATCGTCGCATCGGCCGGATTGACGGTCGCCAAGGGCGTGGTCGGTCTTTCGACCGGCTCGCTCGCGATCCTGTCGGAGGCCGCGCATTCGCTGATCGATCTCGCCGCCACGGTGATGACCTATTTCGCGGTGCGGGTATCCGACAAGCCGGCCGACGCGGAGCATCACTATGGGCATGGCAAGGTCGAGAGCGTCTCGGCGCTGGCCGAGACGGCGCTGTTATTCCTACTGTCCGGCGTGGTGATCTGGGAGGCGCTGCAGCGATTGTCGAGCGACGGGCATACGGTCGAGGCGACGCCGTGGTCGTTCGTGGTGATCGGCGGCTCGATCGTGGTCGATTTCTTTCGCGCCCGCGTGCTCTACCGGATCGCCGGCGAGACCGCGAGCGAGGCGCTCGAAGCGGACGCGTTGCACTTCGGCTCCGACATGTGGTCCTCGATCGCGGTCCTGGTCGGGCTCGCCGCCGTCGCGCGCGGCCATGGTTGGGCGGACGCGGCGGCGGCCGTCGTCGTGGCGCTGTTCATCTGCATCGCCGGCTGGCGCCTCGGCCGCCGCACCATCGAGACGCTGACCGATACGGCGCCGGCGGGCGCCGCCGCGAAGATCACCGCGATCGTGGCGCGGGTGCCGGGCGTGGTCGCGGTCGAGCGCGTGCGGGTGCGGCAGGCGGGCGGCGTCCAGTTCGTCGATCTCATCGTCGGGGTCAGCCGCACGCTGGCGCTCGATCGCGTCGCCGCGCTCAAGGACCGGATCGAGGCGGCGGTGCACGCCGAATATCCCAAGGCCGAATTGTCGATCACCACAGAGCCGCGCGCGCTCGACGGTGAGACCGTGCTGGAGCGGGTGATGGTGATCGCGCGCAATCGTTCGCTCGCCGTCCATCACGTGACCGTGCATGCCATCGGGACCAAGCTGTCGGTTTCGCTCGACCTCGAGGTCGACGGCGCGCTGGCGCTCGGGGTCGCCCATGATATCGCGACCGAGCTGGAAGAGGCGGTGCGCGAGGAGATCGGCCCCGACGTGGAGGTCGAGACCCATATCGAGCCGCTGCAGCCGCACGACCAGCCTGGCCTCGATGCGCCCCCCGAACGGGTCGCCGTCGTGCGCGACGCGCTTGCCGAGATCGCGGCGAAGCTCGCTTCGGTCGGCGAGGTGCATGACGTGCGGGTGCGTCGCAGCGACGGCGCCGAGATCGTCAATTTTCATTGCCAGGCCGATCCGCTGCTCACAGTCGCCGAGGTGCATGAGCGGGTCGACGACGTGGAGCGCGCGCTGCGCGAGCGCTTTCCGTCGATCAAGCGCGTGATCGGCCACGCCGAGCCGCGCCGCGCCGTTGGTTGATCGCGCCAGGCTCAAGCGCGACCCGCGGCCTCGGCAAAGCAGGCGCGTGGGCAGAATTGCGCGACGTCGTGCCATCATGAGTGTCGCGCCGGGCAGTTCTTCCCACCTTGAAGGTCAGAGCAGACGAATCGAGAAGCCCCGGGGCGCGGGCCCCGGGGCTCTCTGGTGATCGACTGGGGGTGATTGATCGCCGGAAGATTACTGGTTTGCCTGCTCGCGCACGGTCTGGTTCGGCGCGACGATCCAGCCATGCGCCGTTTGCACGAAACCATAGGACCGGGCGGTGGCGGCATTGCCGAAGATGCCGGGGTGATAGGCCGGGTTGACGCCGTCCAGGCTGCCGGGCATCACGGACCCGCCGCTGTTGTTCATATTGCCGTCCGCCAGGGCCGCGGAAGCGGTGCCGAGCATCAGAAGGGTCGCGAGAACAATCTTGGTCTTGGTCAACATTTTCGTGTCTCCTGGGTTGAACTGTTGCCTACAGTCCAAACATATGCGCGCAGCCCGCCGGCACCATTAAATTGCCGTTCAGAAAGCTAAATTCGATTTTAGTGCGCGTGCTCAAATCGAGTCGGGCGATAGCCCCGCACATTCGGCTGGAAGCCGCCCATCTTCCCGCACGCGATTGACGCGTATACAGTCCACCAAGCTTGAGTCAGGACGGAGACGTCAGATGACGCAACACACCTCGAAACGGATGCTGCCGGCTCCAGCGCTGGCGGCCATGCTGATGTTCCTGATGCAGTCGGTCCGGGCGGAGGTGATGGAGAAGACAAAGACAGTCGGCGATACGACCGTTCACTACAAGACCGTCCTTCCGAACGGCTATGACCCGGCCAAGACGTACCCCGCCATCCTGGCGCTTGGTGGCGGCCCGCAGACCATGAGCACCGTGGACAGTATTCTGGATCGCAATTTCCGCGCAGAGGCCGAGAAGCGCGGCTATATCGTGGTCGCTCCGGCGGCGCCGGACGGTGATCTGTTCTTCGAGGAGGGTGGCCGCATCTTCCCTGAATTCCTGAAGATGATTCTCGCGGACCACAAGATCCAGGACGGCAAATTTCACATCGCAGGACCGTCCAACGGCGGCATCGCGGCGTTTCATGTCGCGGCGGCCAATCCGCAATACTTCCTGTCCGTCACAGCCTTCCCGGGCTACATGTGGGAGCCCAGCGCCGCGAAGCTTCAGGCGATCTCGAAGATGTGCGTCTTCATGTATGTCGGCGAGCTCGATCCGTACATGTGGCATGGCGAGATGAAGAAGGAGACCGAATTCCTGCGTTCCAAGGGGACGCTCGCACGTTACAGCGTCGAGCAGGGACAGCCGCACCGGATGGAGACCCTTGCGGGCGACAATGCCGGTCGTTTGTTCGATAACTTTGAAGAGACCAGGAACGGCTGCAGCAAATAGTGGTGCAGCCCGCACGATTTGGAATCCCGACCGGGCGCGCACCGCACGACGACGCTCGGGAGACCAAATGGCACCGCGCAAGGTCGCAAGCCCCCCGAGGGCGACAACCGCTGAATTTCTGCGTGGAATTGGCATTCCTCCAGAAAAAAGGCGGCTAACGTTTGTTAATTAATTGATGAAAAAATGATAACGCAGAGGAGTGCGACCGCGCCGTCGATGGCAGATGCCGACGATAAGGAGGGCATAACCGTGAAGAGGGCACTTGGGGCGTTTCTCATGTTGACCATCGGCGCAGTCGCCTTCGTGGCCATTCGGGCTGGGACGGCTCCGAGCTCAACCAACACTGCCGGCGAGGTCGAAAAAGGCCTCAAGCTCGCGGTGGCGCGGATTCGACCGACATTGCCCAAGAAGGTCGATGATGCGACGACGTTGAGCGATATCTCCAGCTCGGGGATGGTTCTGACCTATTTTTATACCGTCGACGGCGAGAACTATGAATTGTTGCCGAATTACATGAAGGTCGCGCAGGGAGTCACGACCGGCTTGGCCTGCAACACGGAAGACATGAGGAGCGCGATGACGGCCGGCGCCACTTATGAATACAATTTCAGCGACGGCAAGTCCAAGTCACTCGGAGGATTCGTCGTGAAGTCGGCGGATTGCAAATAGGCTCCGGTTCCTCGCTTGTGATCAATTCACTCGCGGACAAACAATCTCCGCCGTGCAACCCGGGCAGCCGCCGATCGTGAAGCGGAAGCCATGCAGGTTGACGACCGCGGCGACCAGGCTCAGGCCGAGGCCGAGGCCCTGGGTGCAGCGGCTCTTGTCCGAGCGATAGAACCGCTTGGTCACGGCATCGCGTTCCGTCTCCGCGATGCCCGGGCCGCTGTCGCTCACCCGGATCACGGTCTCGCCGTCGCGGCGAAGCAAGGAAAGCTCCACGTGGCCGCCCGCGGGGGTGAATTTCACCGCATTGTCGACCAAGTTGGCCACCGCCTCGAACAACAGATCGCGGTCGCCGTGCACGCTCGCGTCACCGGCGGCGTCGACCCTCAGCGTGACCTGCTTGTCCTCGGCGATCGGCTCGTAGAAGTCGCCGACCTCGCGCAGCAGCGGGGCGAGCGCGACCTCGCTGAAGCGCTCGAGCCGGCGGCTGTGCTCGATCTCCGCGATGCGCAACAGCGCCGTCACGATGGCCAGCGCCTGGTCGAGGCCCGCGATGGCCTGGTCGGTGACGGTCTGCAGGTCCCCGAGCGTCTTGGCGTGCTCGCGTCCGCGCTCGAGCCGCACCCGCACGCGGGTGAGCGGCGTACGAATGTCGTGCGCGATGTCGTTGCCGACGCCCGCGATCTCGTGGATGAGCGCCTCGATGTCGCCCAGCATCCGGTTGACGCCGACCGCGAGCTGGTCGAACGGGTCGTCGCTCCCGCGGGTCGGCAGGCGCTCGCGCAGATCGCCTGCCACGATGCGCTGGATGCGCCGGTTGACGTTCGAAAGCCGGTCGAGCGCCCGCACGCTCAGCACCATGCCGATGATGACCGCCAGCAGGAACGCCGGCAGCAGGCCGAGCGCCAGCGCCCGCCCGACGATTTCCGCGATCTCCTCGATCTCCTCGTTATTGCGGCCGAGCGCCAGCACGTCCCCGTCCGGCAACGGGTGAACGATCAGCCGTACGTGCTGGGTCTCGCGATTCTGGCCGTCGAGCCGCACCACCGCGGCGTCGGTCGGAACATCGGAAGGCAAGCCGGCCGGCAGGCTCTCCATGTTGCCGGCGACGCGATGGCCGTCGGCCCCGAACAGGGCCGCGATCCGGATGCGGCGGGGATCGTCATGCAATCGATACTCGATGCGTTCCAGCCGCCGGGCCGGCGTATCGGACGCGATGAGTCTCACCTCGCCGGTGAGCAGATTGTCGATCGACGACGTCATGTAGGCGGCGGTCTGCCAATAGACGAAGCCGAACAACAAGAGGGTGCACAGCACGAATGCACCGGCAACGCCGAGCGTCCAGCGGAACGTGGTAGTGCGGATGAGATCAGGCAGGCGCACGGAGGATGAAACCCACGCCGCGGACATTGTGAATCATCGGCGGCTCGTCCGGCTCGTCCACCTTGCGCCGCAGCCGCCCCATGTGAACGTCCACCAGATTGGTCTGGGGAACGAACGTGTAGTTCCACACCTCCTCCAGCAGCATGGCGCGCGTCAGCATCTGCTCCTTACGGCGCATCATGTATTCGAGCAGGCGGAATTCGCGCGGCAGCAGCTCGATCGAACGGTCCCCGCGCCTGGCGGTGCGCTCGATCAGATCGAGCTCGAGCGGACCGACCCGCAGCAAGGTATCGCGGCTCTCCACCGGCCGGCGCAGCAGCGCCTCGATGCGGGCCACGAGCTCGATGGTCGCGAACGGCTTAGTCAGGTAGTCGTCGCCGCCGGCGCGCAGTCCGCGCACCCGATCGTCGATGGCCCCGAGCGCGCTCAGAACCAGGACCGGCGTGCGGATGCCCTCGCGCCGCAGCGCTTCGATGATGGTGAGGCCGTCCATCCCGGGCAGCATGCGATCCACAATCATGACCTCGGCGCCGCCCGAGCGCGCCTTGTCCAGACCTTCAATGCCGTCGGCGGCCCAGTCGACCGCGAAATCGTGGTGGCCAAGCTCGGCGCGGATCTCGTCGGCGGTTTCCTTGTCGTCCTCGATGAGCAGCACTTTGGCCATCAGCTGGTTTCCGCGTGCCTCGTCATTACTGGTCGTGGCCGCGCAGATCGATTCCGCCATCTCCGCGAAAGACGCCGGCCGGTCGTCGGGTTCCCTAGCGCGGGAATTGTCCCCCTTTCCATCCTGCACCAGCGACATGAGATTTGCCATTCATTGGTGTGCGACCGCGCAGCCGATTCAGAACGCTGGCTGCGCCTGAAGAGACGCCGGGGCCGGTGCGAGCGCCGGCGGCCGGTCCATGGCGGCCACCCGGTTGCGCACCGCCTTCTCGACCCGCTCGAAGGCGCGCACCTCGATCTGGCGCACGCGCTCGCGCGATACGCCGAATTCGGCGGCGAGTTCCTCCAGCGTGGCCGGTGTATCCTCGAGGCGGCGCGCCTCGAAGATGCGCCGCTCGCGCGCGTTGAGCACCGTCAGGGCCTCGCCGAGCGCCTTGCGCCGGTTGTCGAGCTCCTCGCTATCGGCCAGCACCCGCTCGGGGCTCGGGGTGTCGTCGACCAGCCAGTCCTGCCATTCGCCGGAATCGCCGTCCTCGCGGATCGGCGTGTTGAGCGAGGCATCACCGGCGAGCCGGCGGTTCATATCGATCACGTCCTGCTCGGTCACCGCCAACCGCTTGGCGATGAGCTCGACCTGGTCGGGACGCAGATCCCCGTCCTCGAAGGCCGCGATCTTGCTCTTGGCCTTGCGCAGATTGAAGAACAGCTTCTTCTGGTTGGCGGTGGTGCCGAGCTTCACCAGCGACCACGAGCGCAGGACATAGTCCTGGATCGAGGCCTTGATCCACCACATCGCATAGGTGGCGAGACGGAAGCCGCGCTCGGGCTCGAAGCGCTTGACCGCCTGCATGAGGCCCACATTGCCTTCCGAGACCACCTCGGCGATGGGCAGGCCGTACCCGCGGTAGCCCATGGCGATCTTGGCCACCAGGCGCAAATGGCTGGTGACGAGGCGATGGGCGGCGTCGCGGTCGTCGTGCTCGCGCCAGCTCTTGGCCAGCATGTATTCTTCCTGCGGCTCCAGCATGGGGAACCGCCGGATTTTCGTCAGGTAGCGGGAAAGGCCGGATTCGTCCGTGAGAACCGGCAAGGCCGCGGCATGAGCCATGAATGAGCCCTCCAAATTGCGCCCGCGGATCAGCGGACGATCGCGCTTTTGCTTGTGAGAAAGAGATAGGCCCGCCATGATGGCGACGCCATTAAATAGACTGTTAGAATCGGAGCTCCATTAGCCCAAAACCAATGCTTTTGCGGCCTCGCGGGCAGCG
>DASZKX010000415.1:0-9199 GCA_035552735.1 Xanthobacteraceae bacterium | reverse complement strand
TTGAGGTTCACGTCCGGCGCCATCGGCACCTTGCGGACATGCACCTTGAGGATCTGCTCGCGCCCGACCACGTCCGGATTGGGCACGATGACCTGCCGATCGAAACGGCCCGGACGCAGCAAGGCCGGATCGAGCACGTCGGGCCGGTTGGTGGCGGCGATCAGGATGATGCCCTCGTTGGCCTCGAAGCCGTCCATCTCGACCAGCAACTGGTTCAGCGTCTGCTCGCGCTCGTCATTGCCGCCGCCGAGGCCAGCGCCGCGGTGGCGACCCACGGCATCGATCTCGTCGATGAAGATGATGCAAGGCGCGTTCTTCTTGGCCTGCTCGAACATGTCGCGCACGCGACTGGCACCGACGCCGACGAACATCTCGACGAAGTCGGAACCCGAAATGGTGAAGAACGGAACGTTGGCCTCGCCCGCGATCGCGCGCGCCAGCAGCGTCTTGCCGGTGCCGGGCGGTCCGACCAGCAGCACGCCGCGCGGAATGCGGCCGCCGAGCCGCTGGAACTTGCCGGGATCGCGCAGAAACTCGACGATCTCCTGCAGATCCTGCTTGGCCTCGTCGACGCCGGCCACGTCCTCGAAGGTGACGCGGCCGTGCGCCTCGGTCAAAAGCTTGGCCCGTGACTTGCCGAAGCCGAGCGCCTTGCCGCCGGCGCCTTGCATCTGCCGCGACAGGAATATCCACACCCCGATCATCGCGAAGATCGGCAGCCACGAGATCAGGAGCGAAACGAACCATGGCACGTCGTTCTGCTGCGGCCGCGCGGTGATGTTGACGTTCTTCTGATAGAGCTTCTGAATCAGGCTGGGATCGTTGGGGGCGTAGGTCTGGAAGCTGTGGCCGTCCTTGTAGGTGCCGTGGATCTCGGGGCCCTGGATCACCACATCGCGCACGTCGCCGGCATCGACCGCATTGAGCAGCTGCGAGAACGAAATGTCGGACGATGCGGTGTGCTGGCTCGGATTCTGGAACAGCGTGAACAACGCCAGCAGCAACAGGATGATGATGACCCAGAGGGCGAAATTGCGCAGATGGGCGTTCATGCCTCTGGTCCCTTCTGTCCATCCCCGATCCGCTGGCGCATCGAATACGCCTGCGGCTGGCGATGCCTTCGGTTAATACTGATCGTGGCTCGTGGCCGATTCAGGTCCATCCCTGCCACAATCTAGGTGTCGGGGCGCCTCCTGCCAAGGGAACCGCCCCATTTCTTATGATCCTAGCGCGACGCGGGGTCACGAGGCAGAGCATATATGGGGGTGGTTAAGGCCAGGTCGCGTTTCGGACGGAGGCATTTTTCCGGATAGGCCCTAACGGCGCGCGGGTTTCGACCGCGGCGGGGCGCGCTCGATGGTAAGCCCGCCGCCCGCGAGCGTGATCAGGGCGCCGGCGAGCGTGCGGCGCGCACGCCCCAAGCGCATGGAACCGGGTTTGGAATCCGATTTGGAGTCCGGTGTGGAATTTTTCTCGGCGAGCCAATCGTAGAGGGCCTCGAGCCGACCGAGCCGCAACGGCAGCTCGCCGGCGGCGTGAACGATGGCGCGACCGAGCAAGCGCAGCGCCACTTCCTCGGGCAGTCGGATGAATTTTTCGGCATCGAGCCGGATCGGATCGCCACGGCTCCAGGCCGCATCGGACACCGCGGTCGCGGCCACCCGCACGGCGAATTCGACGGTCGCCTCGGCGCGCCGCAGCCGTCGCGCCAACAAAGCGAGCCGCTTGGCGTCCAGTCCTTCGCCGGCCAGCACCGGCATCAGCTCGCGCAGCCGCGCGCGGGTGAAGCGCGGATCAAGGTTCGAGGGGTCTTCGCAAAAAGAGATTCGGCTCGCCTCGAGGGTCGCCATCAGCCGCGCCTTCGGCAGGTCGAGCAATGGGCGCACGAGCAAGAGCGGATCGGCGGCATGACCCCCACGCGCGGCAGCTGCGCGGGCCTGCCCCGGGAGGACCGTTGCGCGGGCCATGGCGGCGAGCCCGGTCAGCCCGCTGCCGCGCGCCATGCGCAAGAGCACGGTCTCGGCCTGATCATCGAGCGTATGCGCGGTCAGGATATGGCCGGCGCCGGCGGCGCGTGCGGCGACCGCCAGCAGATGATAGCGCGCCGCGCGCGCCGCCTCCGGCAAGCCGGTTTGCGGCTTGGCGCCGGTCCAGCGCATGGTGCGATGGCGGATGCCCAGCCGCTTCGCCAACTGCTTGGCGGCGCGGGCTTCGTGCCGCGATTCGGCGCGCAGCCCGTGATCGACCGTGACGGCGATGAGCGCCGGCCCGTTCTTGAGCGCGGCGCGCCAGCGCGCGGCCAGAACCATGAGGGCGGTCGAATCCGGGCCGCCCGAGACCGCCAGCAGGAGAGCGGGGGCGGACCTCAGGTCGGCAAACAGCGTCTTGGCCTCGACGGCTGAAACGGGCGCCGGCTGCTCAGCAGCCGACACGCTTTTGTTCCCGGTCGACGCCCTGCTTCACGCCGAGCGCGGCGCGGGGATATTTGCGCAGCACCTCGCCCAGCGACGCGCAGGCCGCCTCCTTCTCGCCCAGCACCGCCAGCGACTGACCGAGCCGCAGCAACGCGTCGGGCGCCCTGGCGGTGGATTCATATTTGGTCGAGACATTAAGGAAGGCTTCGGCGGCGTCGCGATAGCGTTGCCGCTGGAACAGGCTTTCGCCGAGCCAGTATTGAGCCTCGGGCGCCATCCGGTCGCTGGGATATTTGCGCAGGAAGGTGCGAAATCCGTCCTCCGCCAGCGCGTAATCCTTGTGCAGGATATAGCCGTAGGCGAGGTCGTAATAATCCTTCGGACTATCCGACGGCGGCAACGTCGCCACTTGGGCGGCGCCGGCCGGATTGCGCCCGTCGGCGGGATTGCGCCCGTCGGCGGAATTGCGCCCGTCGCCGGGAGGCATCCCGCCGGGCGGCGTGCCGCCCGGGGGCACGTATCCGGTATCGGGCCCGACATTACCGCTCATGGTGGACAGATTGAGCGGCTCGCCGGCGGTGCGGCCGCCGGGAGCGCCGATCGGCGGCGCCTCCGCGACGCCGGGGCCGGGCGCCTGATTCGGCGCCATCATGGCGCCGGCCGGGAGCCCGCCGAGCGTTCGGGGCGCGCCGGGTGCGGTGGGATTTTGCGCGGGATCGAACGCGTCGCCGCGGCGTCCGCTGGGCGGCTGCGGCGCCGGTGCCGGTGCCGGTGGCCGCGCCATGGTGGGGGCGCCGCTCGGGGCTCCAGACGGGCGCGGCGGCTGGCCGGCTGATGGTTGCCCGTCCTCCTGCATGCGTCGCAGCTGCTCAGCCATTTGCTGATTGTGGTACTGCAGCTCCTCGATCACGCCGGTCATCTGCCGGATCTGGGCCTCGAGACGATCGATGCGCACGCTCAAATCGTCGGCGGAGGATTGCGCCAGCCGATCCGGACGGGCCGGCGGCGCCGCCTGCTCGCCGCGGCCGAACAGGCCGTCGAGGAACCCGGGCGATCCGTCGGTGGCCTCTTGACCAAAGGCCGCGGCCGCGCCCGCCATAATGGCGGCGGCGATCACCGAGACCCGAAGCACACGGAGTGGCAAGCTGATCGGCAAAATGGTCATGAGCGCATGATCTGGTTGGATACTGCGGGCCTGTGCGATGCGCAGCATCAGGAGTTCCTGCGTCCGAATTGTGACTTTAGCGCGGTTTCCAACGACCCGGAACCACAAACCGCGCCGAGGTTGTCGTTGCGGTCGCGGATGGCGAAGCGGACTGCACAAGCACAACCGGCGCCGCGAGGCGCCGGTTGTTCCCTTCCCCCACTTTATCTCTTGATCAGGAGCTGGCGTTGAGCACCGTCACGGCGCGGCGGTTCTGCGACCAGCACGATATGTCGTCGCAGACCGCGACCGGCCGTTCCTTGCCGTAGGAAATCGTGCGCATGCGGTGCGCCTGCACACCGTGCGCAACCAGATAGTCGTGCATGGCCTGCGCGCGCCTTGCGCCGAGCGCGATATTGTACTCCCGGGTGCCGCGTTCGTCGGCATGGCCCTCGACCACGAAAGTATATTGCGAATAGCTGCGCAGCCACTGCGCCTGCTTGTCCAATGTGGCGATCGATTGCGGCGTCAGCTCCGAGGAATCGGAGCTGAAGAAAATCCGATCGCCGACATTGACCACGAAATCCTGCTGGCTGCCCGGAGTGGCGGCGCTCGCATTGGCCAGCGCGCCGGCGTCCTGGGCAGCATTCTTGGCGCAGGCCCCCATGGCGAGGGCAGCGACAAGCAGAGCAGCAATCTTTGCGACGCGGACGTGACGCGATACATTCATCATTCCGGTGCCTCCATTCTTGCTTGATGACCGGACCAGCCGTTGGTCTAGCTAATCCTGGTTAAGCGAAGGTTCCGTCAACCTTGATGGGGCCTTGCAGGGATGGCTCAAATACCATCACCGGCAGGAAAGCATTCGGTGTGGTTAATGCCAAGTAAATTGCGGCACCTTGAGGGCCGGCCCAGGCGGGGAGGGCCCGGTTACCGGCTCACGACAACAGGGGCGACCAGGCCGGGTCGGACGCGAAGCTCGGTGTCGGGGTGCGCTGCTCGTTGCGGCCGGTGACGTCGACCGTGAACAGCGCGGGCCCGCCGCCGCCGCCGCCCGGATCGCGAAAAAACATGATGACCCGGCCGTTCGGCGACCAGGTCGGACCCTCGTTGTGGAATCCCTCGGTCAAGATTCGCTCGCCGGAGCCGTCCGGCTGCATGATGCCGATCGCGAACTTGTCGTCGCCCTGCTTGGTGAAGGCGATATAGTCGCCGCGCGGCGACCAGACCGGGGTCGAATACGTGCCGCTGCCGAAACTGATGCGCTGGGCGGCGCCGCCGCCGGCCGCCATCACGTAGATCTGCGGATGGCCACCGCGATCGGACTCGAAGCAAATGCGCGCGCCGTCGGGCGAATAGCTTGGCGCCGTGTCGATGGCCGCCGTATCGGTCAGCCGGGTGGTGGCCTTGGACCGCAAATCCATGACGTACAGATTGGCGTTGGCACCCTGCTGCAGGCTCATGACCACGCGCTGCCCCTCGGGCGAGAAGCGCGGCGCAAACGACATGCCGGGAAAATTGCCGACGATCTCGCGCTGGCCGTTCTCGATGTTGAGCAGGAACACGCGCGGCTCGCCCTGCCCATAGGACATGTACGTGATCTGCTGGGTGGTGGGCGAGAAGCGCGGCGTGAGCACCAGATCATCGCCGCGGGTGAGGTAGCGGACCTGGGCGCCGTCCTGGTCCATGATGGCGAGACGTTTCACCCGCCGCTCCTTGGGACCCGACTCGTCGACGAACACGATGCGGCTGTCGAAATAGCCCATGTCGCCGGTCAGCCGCGCATAGATGAGGTCGGAGATGATGTGGGCGATGCGTCGCCAGTTCTCGGGCGAGGTCGACAACGACTGGCTGGCGAGTTGCTGACCGGCGAACACGTCCCAAAGCCGGAACTCGGCCTTCAGCCGGCCGGCATCTGGGCTCAGCCGCCCGGTGACGAGCGCCTGCGCATTGATCTGTCGCCAATCCGGAAACCGCGGGTAATCGAAGGCGGGATTGCGCTCGATATAGGCGGCCGGATCAATCGGCAGGAACAGGCCCGAGCGTTGCAGATTGGAGGCGATGATCCGGGTCACGTCATGGGCGGTCTCGGCCTCGCCGGTGGCGACGAAGTCCGGCAGCGCGATCGGGATCGGTTGGACGTTGCCCTGGGTGATGTCGAGGCGAAGCGCGGCCGCGGCAGGCCGTGGCGCCAGGCCGGCGAACGCGCTAGCGGTGGCGCCGGCCCCCAACAGGAGGGCGCGTCGGCGGGTCAACCAACCAAGGCTCGATGTGGAGTTGTGCTCGGTCATCGGATCGTGATCTCGCAAGTCGCCGAATCGATTGAACTCAATTGCCGCTCAGGAATCGGGGATCGAAGGTGACCACCACGTCTTTCCACAAGTCATAATGCTCGGGCCGCAGCATGGTGTAGGGCTGTCCGCGAAGAACGGCACGCATCGCGCTGTCGCGGGCCGCCATGAACAGCGGACTGGTGCCGCCGGTGAGCACGATCGGCGGGCCGGCGAGCGTGCCATCAGGCTTCAGCTGGATCTCGACATCGAGCGTCAATTCTTGCGGATTCCTGGCGCCGGCAGGCGGGCTCCACAATTCCTGCAGCCGTGCGCGCAGCGCCATGACCTCGGTTTGCGACAATTGCCCGGCCGAACCGTTCGGGAGGCCGAGCGAGACCGTGCTGCTGATTTCATTCCCTGCGGACGCCACCCGTTGCGGCGTGCGCTTGTCGAGAAGGGCCGCGACTTGGCGCGGGTCGAAAGCGGGCGCCGGCTCCTGCTGCGCCGGCTTCCTCGGTGGCGTCGGCGGCTTGGGGTCCGGCTTCTTGGGCTCGGGCTTTTTGTCGTCGTCCTTCTTCAACGCCTCCGCGATCGGATCGGCGGCCGGCGTCGGCGGCTTCTTGGCCTTGGGCTCGGGCGGCTTGGGTTCGGGCACCGGCGGCACGTCGGTGGCGGCCTTGATCTCCGTCTTGGCGAGCTTGGCGGCCGGATCCGCGACCGGGGTCGCCTCGGCGACCTTCTCGGCCACAGGCTTGGGATGCTCGATCGGCGGCGCGTTCTTGGCCCCGTTGGTCATCTGCGAGAATTGGGTCGAGGAGATCACGTCGATCGGCAGCGCCTCGGTCGAATCAACATGATAAGGCCGCATGACCAGCGTGAGCACGCTCCACAGCAGAAACGCCGCGTGCCCGGCACACGATATGGTGAGGCCCGTTCTCATCCCGTGTCCGACTGCTCCGTCACGGCCCCTGCTCGACATCCGTCACCAGCGCGACCCGGTGGAACCCCGCCCCCGAGATGCGGCCCATGACCTTCATCACTGTACCGTAATCGACCTTGCGGTCGCCACGGACATAAATGCGCTCCTCGAACCCGCCCCCGCGCGCCTCGGAAATGGCTTTCAGCTTGGGGACCAGATCCTCGACCCCGATTTCGGTGTTTTGAAGGAAGACCTTGCCGTCCTGGTTGAGCGAAAGCGTGAGCGGCTCCTTGTCCTGGTCCAGACTCTTGGCCTGGGACGGCGGCAGGTCGATCGGCACCCCGACGGTGAGCAGCGGCGCCGAGACCATGAAGATGATGAGCAACACCAACATGACATCCACCATGGGGGTCACGTTGATTTCGCTCATGACGCCGCGCCGGCGGCGATGCCGGCGGCCCCCATCCGTCACCGTCCCGCTGGTCCCGCCCATCCCCATGCTTACGTCCTCAGCCGCGCTCGTCGATCTGGCGTGACAGAATCGCCGAGAATTCGTCGGCGAACCCCTCCAGCCGCTGGGCCTGCTTGTTCACCTCGGAGGAGAACTTATTGTAGAAAATCGTCGCCGGTATGGCGGCCACGAGACCAATCGCGGTCGCGAACAGGGCCTCCGCGATGCCCGGCGCGACCACCGCCAAGGAGGTATTCTTCGAGGCCGCGATCGACTGGAAGCTGGTCATGATACCCCAGACCGTGCCGAACAGGCCCACAAAGGGGCCGGTCGAGCCGACCGTGGCCAGCACCAGCAGGCGGCGCTCCAGGAGCTCGATCTCGCGGGCGATGGTCACCTCCATCACCTTTCCGATCCGCATCTGCAGCCCCGCGAAGGAGCGCGCCTCGCCTTCCAGGCTGCGCTTCCATTCCCGCATCGCGGCCACGAACAAAGCCGCCATCGAATGGGTGGGCCGCGCCGACAGCGAACGATAGAGCTCCTCCAGGGACTGGCCGGACCAGAACGCCTGCTCGAAGCGGTCCATGGCCTTGCGCATGCGCATGTGGAGGAGGGTCTTCTCGATCGCGATCGCCCATACCCAGACCGAGCAGACCAGGAGCCCGAT
Organism: Xanthobacteraceae bacterium; assembly: GCA_035552735.1. Taxonomy (GTDB): domain Bacteria; phylum Pseudomonadota; class Alphaproteobacteria; order Rhizobiales; family Xanthobacteraceae; genus VAZQ01. The sequence continues at coordinate 1,331 of DASZKX010000415.1, read as the reverse complement.
CATCACCGACTTGACGATCCAGTGCGCCTGCAGGAACAGGGTGAGCAGGGACAAATCCGACGAGCTGAGCCCGATCTGCGGCAGGTCGGTGGGATTCATGGACTATCCTTTTCGGCTCTCCGGCACGGACCAGGCCTGCGCGGCCATGCGGACAAATGGTCGTGGGAACCAAAAGGAGCGGCCAGGAGCGTCATCCACCGCTCCGCCGAGCATCCAAAACTGCACGAAATTTCGAGCCGTCCACCACCGGCACGGCAACGAATTCATCGCCAAACATGTCCAAACTAGGGCACCCGACCGGTCATCACCGGCCTCAACAGGCGCCGCAGGTGGTTAACGCGGGGTTACCGGAATGGCGACATTTGAGCGCAAGCCCCAAGGCGCCGCGGCCCGCCCCATGTCGCCCGCATTCAGGGCGGTTGCGGATCGCCCACCATGGCTTGGTCCACCCGCATGGCCATGCGCAGCGGCTTGGGAATCGGCCGTGCCCGGCCGCCGGACACGAAGGCGACCCGCACCCGCGCCTCGACCAGCGTCTCGTCCGCCCGCACCACCTGCTGGTGGAGCATGATGGAGGCGCCCTTGACCTCCTGCGGGGCGGTCACCACCCCGAGCACATCGTCCATGCGGGCCGGCTTGAGGAAATCGATCTGCATCGAGCGCACCACGAACGCAAAGCCCGGCAACTCGCTCCGCGCCGCCGCGAACAAGGCGCCGTGATCCGCGCCGAGCAGGCGCAGATAGTTGGTGCGGCCGCGCTCCATGAAGCGCAGATAATTGGCGTGATAGACGACGCCGGAGAAATCGGTATCCTCGTAATAGACCCGCACCGGCATGAAGTGGCGGCCGCCCCGGATCTCGCCGTCGAGACCTGCCAGGCTCATTCTTCCTCACTTTGTCCGAACAGCCGGAACTGCGCGGGGTCGCGCGTCGGCTCGGCCAAGCCCAGGTGACGGAAGGCGTGCGAGGTCAAGAGCCGGCCGCGCGGCGTGCGCTGGATGAAGCCCTTCTGGATCAGGAACGGCTCGATGATCTCCTCGATGGCATCACGCGGCTCCGACAGAGCGGCCGCGATGGTCTCGATCCCGACCGGCCCGCCGCCGTAATTGATCCCGACCATGCTCAGATAGCGGCGGTCCATGGCGTCGAGCCCGGCGACATCGACCTCGAGCTCGGTCAACGCACGGTCCGCGGCGCCGCGGTCGATGGAGGTGGCGCCCGCGACCAGCGCGAAGTCGCGCACGCGCCGCAACAGCCGCCCGGCGATGCGTGGCGTGCCGCGCGCCCGGCGCGCGATCTCGTTGGCGCCGTCGGGCGTCATGCCGATGCCA
>DASZKX010000414.1:0-19937 GCA_035552735.1 Xanthobacteraceae bacterium | reverse complement strand
ACCTCGATGTCGAACAGCCCGATCTGCATCTTGCCTTCGCCGTAGAGGGTGACGCGGGTGGTGCCGATCTTCTTGCCGAGGATGGAGATGGTCCGGTCGGTCAGCGGCGAGATGTCCGCCACATCGGAATCCCCGATGGTGATGTCCGTGAAGGCGGAGTCGATACGCACGTCCTCGGTCTTGCCGACCGCGACCGTGACCGAGAGCGAGTGCTTGGCGCCGCTGACCTGCAAGAGCCGCTGCGCCTGCGCGCCGCGCAGCGCGCCGGGCGCGAGCAGGATGGCTGGCACGCTCAACCCGATGAGCGCGAGCGAGGCGAGAAGCCGAATTTGCTTTTGCCAGTTTCTACCGGCCCCCCGCCCCGCGTCCCCGCTCCTGCCCGAAACTTTCGCCGCAACGCCTGCGGCGGCCCCGTATCCGGTCTGGTATCTCACAGCAACCTCCCCCGCCCTCGATGGGCATTCCTCGAAAATTCCCCGAAATTCCCCGCAATCGTGAAGCCCTTGATCAGTGCACAGCCGGCCCCGGTTCGGAGCTGCTCGCGCGCCGTTCCTTTGTTTCAATCGGCACGCTGTAGTCTTCCTTCGCGGTGCCGCGTTTGACCGTGATGACGGTGCTCGAATGCGAGGCCCCTACGTCGGTGACGACCTCGTTGAACAAATCCTTGAGCGAGACGCGCAGCGACTTGGGCGAGCTGGTCTCGCCGGCCTTGCGCAGCAGGAGCGACAAGCTGCCCAGCGATGCGGCGAGATCGAGCTTCTGGGCTGCGTTGGTATCGACCTCGAGCGTCACCGATTTCGCCACCGACGGCTGCGCGGTGCGCTCGTCGGCGACCTGATCGATGGCGAGCACGGTCGCGTTCTGCAGCACCACGTCGGTGGTGGCGCCGCCCTTGCCGTCGAGGCGCGTGAGCGCGATGTCGACGCGATCGCCGGGAAGCACGAAGCCCGCCACGCCCTCGACGTCGCTGACCCGGATGGTGATCGCCTTCATGCCCTCGTGCAGCATGGCGGAAAGCGTGGCGCGCTGTCCCGGACCGGTGATCTTGACCGAGAGGATCGGCTCGTTCACCTCGATGGCGGCGAGCACCACGCGCTTGCCGGGCGTGAGCACGTCATTGATCTTGGAGAAGGCGCCGGCCGGGAGCGAATCCTCGGACCAGGGAATTTCGCGCAGCAGCGCCGCGTTGAGCTCGTTGCCGTAGCGCAGCGGCTTGCCCGCCACCACGATGGTCTGCGTCGCCACCGGGTGCTTCTGCGCCTCCAGGCTCTTCAGGCGCGCGTCGGCCGCGCTGGTCAGCCACGACTGCGCCACGAACACGGCGAGCAGGCCGAACAGAACCGCAAATCCGATCATGACTAAAGTACTGGCGCGCACGGTCGCAATTTCCTCAAATTGGCGAACGATTTTTTGCTGTTCGTCGCCGCCAACATAGAGCCCGTGGAGGTATTGAATTGGTATAACGCCGAGGGCTTCTCGATCTATGCTGAAGACGAGCTGAAGCGATATTGTTTATGGGGCGTGACCCGGCTTGCTCAACGTCGAGGTAACCTTTACCGGGATTCAGAACTTGCAAAGCAATTGGAAACCATCGCGATGCGGGCGCGCACCGGCGCACGCAGATGAATCTCCAGGGGATTGTTGCGAGTAGGGACGCACGGCCTCTCACTCCTTCTCCCCGCGCACGGGGAGAAGGAGGGATGAGGGGCCTCTCCGCACGCTCAGACTCGCGGAGACGCCCCCCTCACCAGGCCGAGTTTTGGTTTTCCTCAATGCCGTGTCGCCCTCTCCCCGCGCGCGGGGCGAGGAATGCCGGGTGCCCATCGCTTTCCCGAGCACAGAAGATGTGTGCACGCCGAGCGCTTGCTGCGGAGGTGGCGATTGCTTAACCGAATGCGAGAATGTCGCAAGCCTCAGAGGAGATGACGGCCCATGCCGCAGGATGCACGCGTGACTTCGGCGATCGCCCATTGGGCGCCGCGCTTCCTCGCCAACGGAGTGACGCTCACCGATTTCGAGGAGGTCACGGCCTCGGTTGCATCCTGGGACGACTGGTGCGCGGCTTGGTCGCGGCGCGCCGCCGTGCACGAGGAGCTCGGCCGCGAGGCGCTGGCGCGCGCAGCGCACCTCACCGCCGGCGAGCACCTGCAGCGCGCCGGGGTTTATTATCATTTCGGTAAGTTTCTATTCGTTCACGATGTTCCGCAAATGAAGGCCGCCCACATGAAGGCGGTCGCATGCCGGACGCTCGCGCTGCCTTATTTGATGCCGGCGGGCGAGCGCGTGGAGATGCCGTATCAGGGCGGAGCGCTTGCCGGCATCCTGCGCAAGCCCGCGGAGGTCGAGCGGCCGGCAGTCGTGGTCATGGCGATGGGGCTCGATTCCGCCAAGGAGGAGGCCGATTGCTACGAGCAGCCGTTGCTGGCGCGCGGCCTGGCGACGCTCAGCTTCGACGGGCCGGGCCAGGGCGAGGCCGAATACGAGCTCGCGATCCGCGGCGACTACGAGGTGGCGGTCGCCGCCGTGATCGACTTCGTCGAGACGCGGCGCGATCTCGATGCCGCGCGCATCGGCCTATGGGGCGTGAGCCTGGGTGGCTACTATGCGCCGCGCGCCGCTGCGTTCGAGCCGCGGGCCCGCGCCTGCATGGCGCTCGGCGGACCGTTCGATTGGGCGGCGGCCTGGGACAACCTCCCGCAGCTCACCCGCGAGGCCTTCCGGGTGCGCAGCCACTGCGCCAGCCTCGAGGAGGCGCGGCGCCACGCCGCCACGCTCACGCTCGAAGGCGTCGCCCATCGGATCACCTGCCCGATCTACATCATGAACGGCCGCCAGGACCGCATCGTGCGAAGCGGCGACGCGGAGCGGCTGGCGCGCGAGGTCAAAGGCCCGGTCACGCTGCAGATCATCGAGGACGGCAACCACGTCGCCACCAACCGCGCCTACCGCTGGCGCCCCCACAGCGCCGATTGGATGGCCGCGCAGCTGCGGGCATGATTTTTTCCTCCGTGCCATGTGGCCCTCTCCCCGCACACGGGGCGAGGAACGCTGTGCGCGCGGTGAAATTCGTCGGGCCTCACGCCTGCGCGCGCGCCATCGTCTCGGGCTTGGCGGCGATGCGCTCGTTCACCTCCTTCGCCAGGCAGACCAGATCGACCTTGCCGGAGCCCAGCACAGGCATCTTCTCGAAGATCATGACCTCGGAAGGAATCATCAGGTCGGCGGCGTGCTGTTGCTTGGCGAAGGCCATGAGCTCGGCGCGGGTGGCGTCCTTCTTCTGGGTCGCCAGGATCAGCCGCTCGCCCTTGCGGGCATCCGGCACCGCCACCACCGCGCAGGGCTGCTGCGGCCACAGGTCGCCGGCCAGCGCCTCGACGGCGGCGAGCGAGATCATCTCGCCGCCGACCTTGGCGAACCGCTTGGCGCGGCCCTTGATGGTGACGAAGCCTTGCTGATCGATGGTGACGATGTCGCCGGTATCGTGCCAGCCGTCGGGCGGCGGCTCGAGCACGCCGGGACGCTCGGCCTTGACGTAGCCCAGCATCACGTTGGGGCCGCGCACCACCAGGCGGCCGCCTTCCTCGACGCCCTCGACCTTGTCGAGCCGCGCCTCCATGCCGGGCAGGATGCGGCCGACGGCGCCGAACTTGTTGAACATCGGCGTGTTCAAGGCGAGCGCCGGCGCCGTCTCGGTGACACCATAGCCTTCCAGGATGCGCAGGCCGAACTTCTCCAGATAGACCCGGCGGGTCGATTCCTTGACCGGCTCGGCGCCGGCCAGAATGTAGCGCAGCGAGCGGAAGTCATAAGGATGCGCCGAGCGCGCATAGCCGGCCAGGAAGGTATCGGTACCGAACATGATGGTGGCGTTCACGCCGTAGATCAGCTCCGGCACCGTGCGGTAGTGCAGCGGCGAAGGATAGAGATAGAGCCGCACGCCGGAGACCAGCGGCAGCACCATGCCGACCGTGAGGCCGAAGGAATGGAACACCGGCAGCACGTTGAAGACCTTGTCCTCGCGCCCGAAGTCGATGCGTGCGCGCGCCTGGGCGGCGTTGGCCAGCATGTTGCGGTGGGACAGCACCACCCCCTTGGGGGTTCCCTCCGAGCCGGAGGTGAACAGGATGGCGGCCCAGTCGTCGGCCTTGCGCGGCACCAGCGCGGCGTCGGCCCGCATGAAGCCGCGGATCTTGTCGAGGAGCGTGATGGTGGGACGAACGTCCTCGAGATAGACGATCGTCACTTGCTTTGCGACCGCCGCCACCATGTTCTCGAGCCGGCCCTTCTCCACGAACACCCGGGAGGTCAGGATGGTGGTCACCTGGGCGGCCCGGCAGGCCGCCAGGATGTTGGTGGCGCCGGCCGTGAAGTTGATCATCGCGGGCACGCGGCCGGCGGTCATCAGTCCGAAGAAGGTCACCACCGCGCCATTCGCATTCGGCAGCATCACGCCGACCGCGCCGCCCACCGGCGCATAGCGCATCAGCTTGTCGCCCAGGATGGCCGCCCCCATGAGCAGCTTGCGGTAGCTCAGCGCACCGCTCACCGGATCCTCGACCGCGACCCGGCCGCGGCCATGATCCTCGGCGGCCTGCAGCAAGGCCTCGAACACGGTGCGGTCCGTGGAGGTGGTGCGAAACACCAGATCGGACATGATGCCGTAGAGCGCGGCGCTGGCCGCCTGGCGGCGGGCGCGGCCCTTGAGGGCGGGATCGACCGCAAGCTTCACCGGCTCGAGCACCGTGACCTTCACCTTCGGGAACCAGCGGCGGCGCACCTGGCTCCTGGACAGCCGGCTGAACGGCGTCTGCTCCAGGCCCTCGATGCGCACCGGAACCACCTCGGCATCGGTCTTGTCGGCGATCAGGGCGGCGCCGTCATAGACCTTCATCAGGCTGCCGGTGACGGTGATGCGGCCCTCCGGAAAGATGATCAGCGCCTCGCCGGCCTTGACGGCGTTGATAAGGGTGCGGGTCGCCATCGGCTTCATGGGATCGAGCGGAATGGCGCGGGTCAGCTTCATGAACGGCCTGACCCACCATTTCTTCGAGATGCCGATGTCGATGGCGAAGACCGGCTTGCGGCTGCGCAGCGACATGGCGAGGCCGGCATCCAGGAAGCTCACATGGTTGAGGGCGATGATGACGTTGTGGCCGGCATTGTGCAGATTCTCGAGCCCCTTCACCTCGATCCGGAACAGTGCCCGGTAGATGATTGACAAGGCATCGCTGAGCGCGCTCGCCGGCATGGTGCGGCCGATCCAGACCGTGACGAACAGGCTGCCGGCGCCCAGCAGCAGGAACAGGCTGGGGGTCGTCATCCCGGCAGCCGTCTGCAGCAAGGCGACCACCAGGGCGCTGCCGACCATGAACGCGGCATTGAGCACATTGACGCCGGCCACCACGCGCGCGCGTCGGTCGGCGCCCGCCCAGGCCTGCACGGCCGCGAATGTCGGCACGATGTACAGGCCGCCCGCGATCGCCATTCCGGCGAGGTCGAGCGCCACCCTGATGTCGCGAAACGTGCTGAACATTGCGGCAATGCCCACGGGTTCCGCGGCCGGAACGCTCCCAAAGGTCGCCCAGCCGAGATCGATCGCAAACAAGCCGAGCAGAAAGGCGCCGAGCAGGGTCGGCAACAGGATGATGCGGCCGGCCGCGAGCCAGGCCGCGAGCCCCGAGCCCACCGCGATGGCGACCGAGAAAATCGCGAAGCACGCCGTGACCGCCGCTTCGTCGCCTCCCAACTCGTTCTTGACGAGCGGCGGCAGCAGCGCGAGGGCCAGAGCGCCGACGACCCAGAACCAGCAGGTCACGAAGGCCCCCCACCAGATCCGCCGGTCGTCACGCAGGTGCTTCATCAGATCCCAGGTAGAGGCCGCGATGTTCCATCGCACCACCAGACCGGGCGCCGCCTCGCCGGTCGGCGGGATCAACAGGCTCGAACCCCAGCAGAGCAGCGAGAACACAATCATCAAGAGGGCGAATTGAGTCGGGTCGCCGCCTTCCTTGGCGGCCAGCCCGGCCACGATGGTGCCGAGCAGGATCGCGATGAAGGTGGCGCCTTCGACCAGCGCATTGGCGGCGGGAAGCTCGGAGCGGGCGAGATGATCGGGAAGAATTCCGTACTTGATGGGACCAAACAGCGATCCGATCACCCCGAACAGAAACAAGGCGATGAACAGGATGATGACCGAGTGCAGCGCAAAGCCCGCGACCGCGAGGACCGAAATGCCGATTTCCGCGAGCTTGAGGCGCTGTGCGACCCAGGCTTTGTCGTGACGGTCGGCAAATTCGCCGCCGAACGCGGAGAGAAAAAAGTAAGGCGAGATGAACACCGCTCCGGCAAGCGTGATCAGCGCCTCGGCATCGCGACCGAGATTGAACAGAAGCAGGAAGACCAGCGAATTCTTGAGGAAATTATCGCTGAACGCCGAGAAGAACTGGGTCCAGAACAGGGGCGCGAAGCGTCGGGTCAGTAACAGGGACGAGGACATGGCCATTGCATCCGGTCAATCGATCGGGCTCGGTGGCCCATGCGGCGCGCGATCTTAGAGCGTCGTCGGCAAAAATGGAAACCGGGGCTCGGGTGCCTCGCCGACCGCCCGCCAGGCGCCCGGGTGACGCGCCGCGATGGCGGCCGCCTCCGCCGCCGAGCGAATGCCAGTATGGGTGAATTCGGTGCGGATCTCATCGAAGAACATGTCGACCACATGGCGGGCGCCGGCCGGGCCGAGGGCGGCCAGGCCGTACAGGAAGGGCCGGCCCGTGAAGCCCGCCTTGGCGCCGAGCGCGAGCGCGCGCACCACGTCGAGGCCGCCGCGAATGCCGCTGTCGACCATGACGGTCGCGCGCGAGCCGACCACAGCCACGATCGCGGGCAACATGTCGATCGATGCCGGGGCGCCGTCGAAATGACGGCCGCCATGATTGGAGACGATGATGCCATCGGCCCCCAGCGCGACCGCCCGCTCGGCGTCCCGCGGATGCAGGATGCCCTTGACCACGAAGGCCCGCTTCCAACGATCGCGCAGGCGCGCCAGCTCGTCCCAGGTATGGCTGCCGCCGCTGCGAAGCTGCAGGGTTCTGGCGGTCGATACCTGCGTGGGGTCGGGCCCCGCATAAGGCACGAGATTTTCCGTGCGTGGCATGCCGTGCTTGAGCAGCGACCAGGCCCAGGCCGGCGAGGTCGCGACCTGCCAGACGCTCTTGGGCGTGAACGGGAACGGAACCGCGACTCCGTTACGGATATCGCGCGGCCGTTTCGACTTGCCGGCGCTGTCGACCGTGGGCACCAGCACGCGGGCCCCGGCCACGTCGGCGCGGCGGACGAGGTCGTAGGTGATGGCATGATCATTGTGCGGGAAGCGGTAGAGCTGGAACCAGAACACGTCCGGCGCAAGCTCGGCTATGCATTCGATCGATTCGTTGGCGGGGGTGGCGAGCACGAACGGAATGCGCGCGCGCTGCGCCGCACGGGCGAGATATTGTTCCGCGCCTGGCCACATCAACCCGGGCGACCCCATGGGGGCGATCCCGATCGGCGCCGCATAGCGCGTGCCGAACAGCTCGACCGCCGTCGAGGCGCCCTTGGTGTCGATGCAGTAGCGCGGCAGCAGCTCGACGGACCGGAAGGCCGCAATATTGCGTTCGACGCAGGTTTCGTCGTTGGCGCCGCCGTCGACGAAGTCGAAGGCGAAGCGCGGAACCCGCCAACGGGCGCGCTGCCGCAGATCCTCGACGGTCGGAAAGCGCCGCCGCAGCCGCGCCGCCCTGGCATCCACGGCGGCGGCTTCGGGCTCGCCCCCTGCGCGCGGCTCGGTCTCGGCCATGTATTCCCCCTGACGGTGCCCCGCCGCCAGCCTATCATCCGCCGGTGTGGCGGGCTGTCGTCAATTGGCGATTTTACCAGTCATGGATTGCGGCGGATCAGGCGGCGCGCACGGCGCCGCGCACGTGAAAATGATCTAGGGTTCCGGGCACAACCAGTGCTAAATCGACCGCCACCCGGCCGCATGGTGCCGAGCTCAATGGGGAAGCATAGCGGTGACTGAAACGTCCACCTACGACTGCGCCCGGGACTGGCATTTGTTCGGTCCGGGTCCCAAACGCATTCTCTCCCTCGATGGCGGCGGCGTGCGCGGCGCCATCTCGGTCGCGTTTCTGGAGCGCATCGAGGCCCTTCTTGAGGAGCGCCTGAACACCAAGGTCCGGCTCGGCGACTGGTTCGATCTCGTGGGCGGCACCTCGACCGGCGCGCTGATCGCGGGCGCGCTCGCGCTCGGCTTTCGCACCGAGCAGATCAAGGAATTCTACCTCCGTCTGGCGCCGCGCGCCTTTCAGCCGACCCGCTGGGGCATTCCGCTGTTCCAGGCGAAGTTCAACGCCGACGGGCTGCGCGCCGAGATCTTGAAGATCGTGCAGGACCGCCTCTTGTCCAGCGACGATCTCATCACCGGCCTTTGCGTGGTCACCAAACGCATGGACACCTGCAGTCCTTGGATCGTGGCCAACAATCCGCGCGCTCCCTATTGGCTGGACGGCGCCAGCCATGACGGCAACGATAAATACAGCCTCGCCACCCTGGTGCGGGCCAGCACCGCGGCGCCGCACTTCTTCGATCCGGAAATGTTCCCGATCAGCAAGGATCAGCAAGGCCTGTTCATCGACGGCGGCGTGACGCCGTTCAACAATCCCTCGCTGGCGCTGTTTCAAATGGCGACCTTCAAGGCATTCGGGATCTGCTGGCCGACCGGAGCCGACCAGCTCAGCATCACGTCGATCGGCACCGGCACCTATCGCCCCAGCTTCGCCTACGAGGAGGAGGGGGTCGGGCGCTTCGCCAAGCTCGCCTATTACGCCCTGATGTCGATCATGACCGATGCCGAGACTTTCACGCTCGCGCAGATGCAGTGGATGGGAGAATGCCTGACGCAATGGAGGATCAATTCCGAGGTCGGCTCGCTGTGCGAAGAGGTGCCGCAAGGCGGCAAGATGTTCCGGTTCATGCGCTATGACGTGAAGCTCGAGGTGAGCTGGTTGCGCGAGGAGCTCGACGTCAAGGTCTCGAGCAGCGACGCCGAGCGATTCCGCTGCATGGACAATCCGGCGATCGTCAACGAGATCTACGAGATTGCCAAGCTGGCGGCCGCCAAGCAGATCAAGCCCGAGCACTGGCTCGGCGCACTGCCGCAATTCCTGGCGGCGCCGGGTACCGGGAAGGCGCACGCGCCCTCACCCTAGCTCAGGCGCTCTTCTTGCGCTCCCGGACGTCCTTCACGTTGCTGAAGACGATGCCGGGGCTCTGCTGGCCCGTATAATCGAGATTGAAGGCGTTGCGCGCCAGGAACACCAGATCGCCGTCGAGATCCTCCGCGATGGAGGCCCGATAGGTCGACACGAACCGATCGAGGACCTTGCGGTCCTCCGCCGTGATCCAGCGCGCGAGCGAGAATTCGGCCACGCTCCAGTCCATCTCGACACCGTACTCACCGGCAAGCCGCTCCCGCAGCACGTCGAGCTGCAGGGGCCCGACCACGCCGACCAGCGCGGGCGAGCCGTCGGTCGGCCGGAACACCTGCACGACCCCCTCCTCGCCCAGCTCCTGCAAAGCCTGTTTCAGCTTCTTGGCCTTCATGGCGTCGGGCAGGCGGACCCGGCGCAGGATCTCGGGCGCGAAGCTCGGCACGCCGATGAAGTTGAGGGTCTCGCCCTCGGTCAGGGTGTCGCCGATGCGCAAGCTGCCGTGATTGGGGATGCCGACCACATCGCCCGCATAGGCCTCCTCGGCGAGCGCCCGATCCTGGGCGAAGAAGAATTGCGGCGTGCGCAGGCTCATGACCTTGCCGGTGCGCACATGGGTGACCTTCATGCCGCGGTTGAGCTTGCCGGAGCAGACTCGCACGAACGCGATGCGGTCGCGATGGTTCGGGTCCATGTTGGCTTGCACCTTGAACACGAAGGCCGACATGCCGGGCTCGTCGGCCGTCACGACGCGCTTGTCGGCTACCTGGGAGCGCGGCGAGGGCGCCATCGCGGCGAGCGCATCGAGGAGATCGCGGACGCCGAAATTCTTGAGCGCGCTGCCGAAGAACGCCGGGGTCAGATGCCCTTCGCGGAACGAATTCATATCGAAGCGGTGGACCGCGCCCCGCACCAGATCGAACTCCGCCTGCGCGGCGGCTGCGTCCACCTTGGGATTGAGCGCCGCCACCTGGGATATGGTCATCTCGCGCAGCTTGCCGGCGGAGCCCGCGTCGCTCTTGAGCAGGCGCACGCCCCCGGATTCCACGTCGATGGTGCCGATGAAATCGCGGCCGCGGCCGACCGGCCAATTGATCGGTGCGGCGTCCAGCGCCAGCGTCTTCTCGATCTCGTCGATCAGGTCGAACGGGTCGCGGCTCTCCTGGTCCATCTTGTTGATGAACGTAATGATCGGAATGTCGCGCAGCCGGCAGACTTCGAACAGCTTGCGGGTGCGCGCCTCGATGCCCTTGGCGGCATCGATCACCATCACGGCCGAATCGACCGCCGTGAGGGTGCGGTAGGTGTCCTCGGAGAAATCCTCATGGCCCGGCGTATCGAGCAAGTTGAACACGCGGCCGTCGTATTCGAAGGTCATCACCGAGGTGACCACCGAAATCCCGCGCTCGCGCTCGATGGCCATCCAGTCCGAGCGGGTCGCCCGCCGGTCACGCTTGGCCTTGACCTGCCCGGCGAGCTGGATCGCCCCGCCGAACAGCAGCAGCTTCTCGGTCAGCGTGGTCTTGCCGGCGTCGGGATGGGAAATGATCGCAAATGTGCGGCGCCGGTCGACCTCGGTCGCCGGCCGCGATCCAGCCGGGGCAGTCTCGGGGGGGCGAATGGGAACATTCATGATGGGCTGGATGTGGCAGTTTCGGCGCCCTCGATCAAGGTTTGGCATGCGGATGCGGCGAGGGCCGGCTTTACAAATCTTTACCCGCCGGACACGGCACGGAAAGCAGCCGCCCCTAGCTTGCTGCGGGCAGGCGCTTTTCGCCTGTGGCCCACATAGGAGTCCAGCATGACGGATCAAAGCAACACCACCTCTTCGAGCCCAAGCCCAAGCTCGAGCCCAGGCTCGAGCCCAAGCTCGCCCCCGGCGCGGAGCTCCCGAGGCCGCCGAGGCATCTTCGTGATTGCCCTGCTGGCCGTCGCGGTCGTGGCCGGGTTGACCGGAAACATGCTGTCCACGGCATTCGGGCAGGGTTTCGCCTGGCACGCCTGGCATGACGGCGGTCCGATGGGCGGCGGCTTCATGGGCGGGCCACTCACGCCGGCGCAAATCGACGATCGCATCGACCGCATGACCAAGCATATGGCGATCGAGCTCGACGCCACCACGGACCAGCAGGCCAAGATCGCCGGTATCGCCAAGGCGGCCGTCGCCGATCTGCGGCCGCTGCACGAGAAGGCGAAAGCCGCGCGCAGCCAGGCGGTCGCGCTCTTGACCGCCCCCACCATCGATCGTAGTGCAATCGAGCAGCTGCGCGCGCAGCAGATCGGGCTCGCCGAGACCGCGAGCAAGCGCATTGCCCAGGCGGTGGCTGATGCCTCCGAGGTGCTCAATCCGGATCAGCGCCGGAAAGTCGCGGACTGGGTGGCAGTATTCGACGGCGGTCCGTTCGCGCGCTGGCATCGCGGTTGAGCGGGGATCGTTAGCCATATTCGTGGCTCGATAGTCATGATCAGCATTCGTGGGTGAACGCATCCTCCTGATCGAAGACGATTCCCGCCTTGCCGGCATGGTCGCGGAATATCTCGGCAAGGCGGGTTTCCATGTCATTCACGCCGAGAACGGAGCGCGCGGCCTGGCGCTCTTTGATCGCGAAGCCGTGGATGCCGTCATTCTCGACCTGATGCTGCCGGATACCGACGGGCTGGAAATCTGCCGGCAGCTGCGCGTCCGCTCCGAGGGGCCGATCCTGATGCTGACGGCCCGCGGCGATCCCATGGACCGGGTGGTGGGGCTCGAGCTGGGGGCAGACGACTATCTGCCGAAGCCGTTCGAGCCGCGCGAGCTGCTGGCGCGCCTGCGCGCCATCCTGCGCCGCAGTCGCGGCGGGACGAAATCCGATGTGCTGCGTTACGGCAGGCTGGAGATCGATCGCGGCGCGCGCGAGATCCGTATCGAGGGCGCGGCGCGTCAGCTCACCGGCTATCAATTCGCCTTGGTGCTGGCGCTCGCCGAGCATGCCGGCCGGGTCATGTCGCGCGACTCGCTGATGGACCTGATCAAGGGCGAGGCGATCGAGGCGTTCGACCGCTCGATCGACGTCCATGTGTCCCGCATCCGGGCGGCGATCGAGGACGATCCCAAGAAGCCGCGCCGCATCATCACGGTTCGCGGCGCCGGCTATGTATTCGCCAAAGCCCAAGATTAGTGAAGGAAATGCGACGCCTCTATCTTCAGGTCTATCTCACGATCGTGGCCAGCCTGTTTCTGGTCGTCGTCACCGCCGGCGTGGTCTGGCACTTCGGCGCCGGCATGCTCCCGTTCGAGCAGCCGGTCGAGGTCGCGGGCGAGGTCATCGTCGAATTGGTCCCCCCGGCCAGCGCGCCGGCTGCGGTTCAACAGCAAGCGATCGATCGGCTGGCGCGGCGTCTCGGCGCCGATCTCGCCCTGTTCGGCCGCAGCGACGAGCCGCTCGCCGCGGCCGGCCGACCGCTGCCGGCTCCCGACCGCAGCCGCGCGGGCAGCCGGCTGCGGACCATGGCCGGTCCGGCGGTGTCGATCCGGCTCCCGGACGGGCGCTGGCTGGTGGCGCGGCTGCCGTTCTCGCCGCGCCCGAAAGCGGGGCTGCTGGCGGCATTTCTCGGAGCCATCGCGCTGGCGGTCGCGCTCGGCGCCCGGCCGGTGGTGCGCCGGCTCACCGGCAGGCTCGAGCGCTTGCAGCGCGGCGTCGAGTCGCTCGGCGCCGGCGATCTGCGGGCCCGGGTCAAGGTCGAGGGGCGCGACGAGGTGGCTCAATTGGCGCAAAGCTTCAATCAGGCGGCCGCGCGCATCGAAAGCCTGGTCGACGCGCACAAGATGCTGCTCGCCAACGCATCCCACGAGCTGCGCACGCCGCTCACGCGCATCCGGCTCGGTCTCGAGCTGGTGGAGGCCGAGCCCGCCCGCAAGGCGGAACTCACGCGCGACATCGCCGAGCTTGACCAGCTGGTCGATGAAATCCTGCTGGTCAGTCGTCTCGACGCCACCATCGGCCTCGATCTTCGGGAAGACATCGATCTGATGGCGCTCGCGGCCGAGGAATGCGCGCGCTACGAGGCGTGCAGCGTGCGCGGACGGTCCGTGATGGTGCGGGGAGACCCGACGCTGCTGCGCCGGATGATCCGCAACCTGCTCGAGAACGCCAAGCTGCACGGCGAACCGCCCGTCGAGGTCACGATCGACCGGCAGGGCGACCAGGTCACGCTCAGCGTGTCGGATTGCGGAGAGGTGATTGCCGCGGACGCGCGCTCACGTTTGTTTTCGACGTTCTACCGCATTCCCGGACGCAGCGGGCCAAAGGACACCGGCCTCGGGCTTGCTCTGGTGCGGCAGATCGCACGCCGGCACGGCGGCGATGCGGCCTACGTTCCGGAGCGCGGCAACTGCTTTACGGTGACATTGCCGGTCGCGCGAAACTGAAGCGAAGGCTCCGGCGGGCAAGCGGCCCAGACCGGGGATCGCCTCAATTCCGTGGCAGTCCCTGCCCAAGCCATGGCGATTGATCTATGATATTCGCTCTCTCCGCATTGCTACGGGGGTCCGTGTGAAGCTGTTGGGCTGGATCAAAAGCGCTGTCGAATTCGTCAGAATGCCGGCCGGGCCACGCACGGTCGAACCGCAGCCGGAGGCGCCGCACGAGATCGCGGGCCACGAGGTCGACCGCCGCACCGCGCCGGAAGACGCCGCGCCCGAAACCCGGATCGAGGTCGCGCAAGAGAATCGGATCAGCATCGAAACCGAGAGCCGGGCCCGTGCCGAATCTGAAGGCCGGCTCAGCTTCGACTCCGAAGGCACGCCGGACCAGGAGGAAATTGATCGGCGGCGGGGGCTGGTGCGTGCGTTCTTCAATGATTACTGGTCGACCGCCGATGACAAACCGGCCTCGTTCGCGGAACGGCTCGACCGGGCGGAAGGCTATATCAATGAGCGGGTGGCCGCGGGCGGCGAGAATTGGCGGCTGGGCACCGCGACCCGCAAGCAGCTCGGCCTGCCGCCATCCAAAAAAGCCTGAGCGACGGCGATTCAAGTCCCGCTTGGCAATTCGCGCGCCTTTAGCGGAATTCGACCCGATGCTACCGATTTACCTCTCGGCGGCCGCCGCGCCCTGTTGTTGCCGCTATCCGGCTTCAGGCAGAGTGCGGAGGCGGTGACGGTTTGCGATCCTGAGGGTTCCCGCTGAAACGATCCTGATATGGCAGCTCGCACGATGACGTTTTCCGATGGCGCTGCTTCACGCCGCACCGTGCTGCGAGGGCTGACCTCGGCGGCGTCCGTGCTCGCGCTGGGCGGCTGCACCAGCTTGGCATCGACCGGTGCTCGCTACGACGTTTCGGAAATCTCGACCAACCCGACCCTCATGGTGGCAACCAACCGCAAGGCCGTGGACGGCGCGCGTGCGAAACCCTGGTTCGGGGCCGAACGTGCGTCCGGATTGAGCATCATGCACGCCAAGCTCACGCCGCCGGGCGATGGCCGGTTTTCGCTCTCCGCGGTCGGGCTCGACGATTGGCGCCTCGATACGCTTGAGCTGGTGCCGCAGATCGGCGATCTGCCCGGGACGTCGGCGGGCGCCCGCGACGTGCTGATCTACGTTCATGGCTTCAATCAGACATTCGAGACCGCGGTGCTCGACGCAGCCCGCCTGTCGGACGGCATCAGGTTCCACGGCGACACGATGGCGTTCTCCTGGCCGTCCAAGGCGAATTTGCTGGACTACGGCTATGACCGCGACAGCGCCATGTGGTCGCGCGACGCGTTGGAGAAGGTGCTCGACGGATTGATGGCGAGCCCGACGGTCGGACGCCTCCATATCGTGGCGCACAGCATCGGCACCATGCTGACCATGGAGGCGCTCCGCCAGCTCTATGCGCATAAGGGCGACATGGCGGCCGACCGGTTGGGGGCGGTGGTGTTCGCATCGCCGGACATCGACATGGACGTGTTCACGTCATCGGTCGATCAGATCGGCCCGATCGCCCGCAACATCACGGTTCTGACCGCGACCAACGATCGTGCGCTCGCGCTGTCGCGATGGATGGCGGGCGGGATGACCCGTGTCGGCGCGGCCCAGAAGGCGCAGCTCGAGCGCTTGGGGCTGCATGTGATCGATGCCTCGAAGGAAGGTTGGGGCGTCATCAACCACGACCTGTTCCTGTCGAACGGCCGGATTCGCGAGGTTATTCGCCGCGCGGTCGACAATCCGACGGGCGCCTGAAGATCCACCCAGTGACTTCACTGCGCCGGGCTGGGCGCCGCGAACGCGTTGGCAAAGCGCTCCGCGATGTCGGGAGGCGTCGCGGCGATCAGGGCCACCACATTGTCGACGGCCGCGCCGGAAATCGGATCGACCTCCAGGCCGGACGCCTCCGCATCGGCCAGGAACGCGGGGTCGTGCGCCAGCGCCGCCACGGCGGTGCGCAACACCGCGAGCCGTTCCGGGGGAACGCCGGGTGGGGCGATGAGCGGCCGCGCCACCTTTTTTTGCGTGAGGTAGAGCTCGATGACCCTGCGGTCCGAATCGGTCTTGGCGAATTCGAGCGCGTTTCGCACGTTCGGCAACTCCGGATCGTTCTGCAACCCGCTTTGCAGAAGCGGCGTGATCTTGCGGTCGCGAATCCAATCCGGCTTCTGCTTCTTGAGGCTCGACCACGACCAGTCGCCGATTCCCTCGACCTCGCCGCGTTCGATCGCCAGACCGATGTCGGCGGTCCCGTTGTAGCCCGTCACGATCTTGAATTTCGTTCCCAGTACCGCGTTGTAAAGCCGCGGCGTCAGCTCGGGATCGACCCCGGTATGCCCGCCCACGATCAGCTCCTTCTCGAACAGATCCTTGGCGGTCTTGTGAGCGGACGTATACCAGGCGAAAGCCAGCCCGACCTCGCTCGAAAGGCTGCCGATCCAGTTGAGCTTGTCGAGATCGAAGCGCACGGCACTCGGATTGATCAGCCGCGCGAGCAGCATGCCGCGTTGAATGAGCGAGATCGTGAGACCGTCCTTGGGCGCCGTATTGGCGATGAGGTTGGTGGCGGCGAGGCTGCCGGCCGCCGGCATGTTCTGCACGATGACGGTCGGATTGCCCAGAATGTGCCGACCGAGGTGCCGCCCCAAGAGCCGCGCCAGGGCGTCGTAGCCGCCACCCACGGCCGCCCCGCAGATGAGGTTGATTTGCTTGCCGGCGAAGAAGCTCGGCGCAGCCGATTGGGCGGTCGCGGCCGGCGCGTGGGAGATCGTGATCGCGACCGCGGCCGCCGCCACGGCGCAGCGCCGGCGCGCCGCGATCGCCGTCATGGCAGCGGCTCGATCGGACGCTGGCGATAGACCGCGACCCATTCGGCATTCTCCCGCATGGCCTCGACGCCCAGCTCACGATACACCGCCCGCACCAGCGAGGCGTTGGTGGCGTCGATACGCTCGGGCAGGAGCTGATAGGCTCGTTCGAACAGGATGCGCATGCGATCATATTGCCGGGCCTGCGCCTTGAAGGCGAGCCGCTCCGATAACGCGGCGAGCGCGGCCGCCGATCCGGGCAGCAATCCAATGACCATCAGGAGATCGACGCCGAAGAACACGGTCTGGCCGACATGTACGAACAGGATCAAGGGCACCAATAAGAACGCAGTCATCATCAAGAGCACGCTGGCCCAGGTCTCGAGCGCCTCGGCCACGCTGTTGTGATGGAATCCCCGGCGCCGGAAAAAGGCGTATTGACCATGCACCCAGCAGCGGCGGGCGATGCCGTGACAGACCGGGTCGAGCGCACGTTCGTCCGCCACTCCCTCGGCGCGATCGAGCAATTCGAGCGTCCGCAGGCAGATTTTCACCCACGCGAGCTCGCTCGGTTGCTTGAGCGGATAGGCGTTGGCGAGCACTCCCACCGTATGGGCGTCGAAATTGGAGCCATCGCCCAATGCGTCCGCCTTGACGTCGGAGGGCCGCAACCCGATGCCCACGAGCCGCCAATAGACCGCCACCCGCAGCGCCTCGGCGAGGGCCCTGTAGTCGAGAAATCGCTCCTGATGCCGGCCGCGGCGCGCGCTCAGGAATACGATGAAGATCAGCACGTAAAGGCAGCTATAGGCGATGAGCAGAGGCTCGATTGCCTGGTAGGAGAACATGGCAAAGCAAAAGAAAGCCGCGAACGTCAGCAGGAACAACAGCAGCCAGTCGCGTTTGAATTGGGCTTGGCAAACGCTCGCGAGCGCGTCGGAAATGGAATAGAGGCGCGACCAGCGCGGCGCCAGCGTGAGCGCGATGTCCTTGGGATCTGGCTTTTCGAGTGCCTGCGGATCGAGGCCGTCGAACAGATAATCCAGGCTCTGTGCCATCTGCGAGCGGCCCCGTTTGCCGGACACCAGCATCGCGGCTTCATGGTTGAATTGCCGTGTGAGCGCGACCAGCACGCCGAACGTCTCCCAGGCATCGAGCTCGCGCCGGTCCGCATCGGACAATTGCGTTCTACCGTCCTGGCGCTCGATCCGGAACAGGCGGCCGGCAAATCCGACGGCGCCGCCCAACCATCGTTTGAGCGCGCCGCCGCGATATTGGTTGATGACGGCGTGTCCCCATCTCTGAACCGTAACCTTGCCGGCTGGCGAGCCCTCCTTCTGGCGCGGCGCGACGACATGGACTACCGGCCCGATTTCGGATCCGTCGAGACTGGCCCGCGCCGAGCGGCTGACCTCGAGCGGTATGCCTTCGCGGGTGAACTTGACGACCTCGGCGGTGCCGCCAACCGCCATATTGGCTTCATCGCCGTCCCAGATCGCAATCAAGACATTGCAGTGCTGGGCGATGAACAGGCCGACCGCGCGATATTGCGCGGCGCGCTTCTTGGAATCGGAGCGCACCGCCTCCAGCGAGTTTCCATGCGTGAACGGGATGACCGGGGCGGCGATGGCCTGCCCCAGCAGTTCATCGAATTCGGCGGCGTTGCCCGGCTTAAGTCCGGGCTCGAAGTCCCGCCGATATTCCTCGCGCGGCAGCGGCAGCGGGGCGATGAGCCGCGCCCCCTGCGTCAGCGCCACCCGCGCCACCAGGCGATCGGCGCCTTCCGCCAAAGCGGACAGGACGATGACCGGGGTCTCGCCTTCGGGGCCGAGATAATCTAGGCGCAGGGACGCGATGACGTTCGCGACTTCCACCTCGAGCCGAGCCATGTCTTCGTCGCGCAGATCGCGATGCCCGGTAACGCCGATCACCAGTGGGAGGCGGTCGGGCAGCGGTTGCATGATCGTGGCTCCGAGCAGCTCGGCTGGGTTCGATCCATTGTCAGGATCGGCGGATATTTTTTGCATGCTTGGAGCGATTCGAGAATTACGCTGCCATCATTTTCTTGCCAAGTCGCGGCACGTCACCGGTTGGGTGCCGCTGCCAGGCGGCGACTCGCTTCGGCCGCCCGCTCCTAATTGACCGTATGGACGGTCGGCGTGATGGCGAGATCAGAGGCCGAGGTCTGCAGCGCGAGCAATTGGGCGAGCAGGCCGAAAATGCGCTTGGTATTGGCTGATCCTTCCTCCGGGACGCAGTAGTAGCCGTCGATGAACCGCGTCTCCGCGAAGCATCCCGAAGATGACTGATTGACGACCACATTGAGAAGCTGCTTGTCCTCCTTCACGGTGGACAACTCCGGCCGCACGTCCTCTTTCCGAATGTATTCCGGTATTTGGCCCTCGTCCAATTCCAGTCCCCCGTGCGATTGCCGCAAGAGCTTGCCGAGAAACTGATAGATGCCGTAGGCTGAACGAGGCAGAATTTCGAACTGCAACGGGCCCACGCGGAATTTGAGGGTATCCGTCGTCGCGTCCGAATCGGTTTGCTTCGGCCATGGAGACCCGCACTTGGGTGAGAGCGCTTGCAGCGTGCCGGGGTCCACGTATTGGGCCATGATGTAATGAAGCCGCCCCGGGCTTGCCTGCTCCATTGCGGCTTGTCCCCTGCGACCCAAGACGTCGTCGAAGCAGAACCGGGAAAAAGACGCGGTCTTGCCATTTTCGGCCTTTTCGGTGTGCTGGTCGACTGAAAGACCGGTGAGGGTCGCCAATTCGGTCCACTCCCGGAAGCAACGCTTTCTGGGATCCTGCTGCGGACAGCCGTAATCATACGGAGGATTAAATTGGAATCCCAGCGTACCGCGGTTCGCGATTGTGACCTCGACCGAATCCATGAACAGCCAGAACAGCAGCTCGCGCGAGTATCCCTGGCGGATGAAGAAATTCAGGATGTACAGATCGACCGGACGCAGCAGGGCGTTGTAGAAATCCTTGGTCTCTTGCGTGGACAGATTGAATTGCGTCTGCACCGCGATGGCGTCGGTGAGATTGTTGGTGTTGCCGAAGATGATGTCGCGGCCGGGGGTACCGGGCGGCGTGAGGCATCTGGCGGCGCCGGCGACCCCGACGCCGCCGGCATTGACGTTGAGGCACTGCGGATTGGGGCCCTCCAGGAAGGACGGCATCCCGACCGTCGTGGTGTTCGTCATCTGCGGGATGACTTGGCTGATGGTCGAAAAGCTGAGCGGATAATCATGGCTCGCCCGAACGATGTTGAGAAGTATGGATTCGTTGCGCGCCTGCGCAATGCTGCGGCTGACGGTGTCGTAACGCGGTGCGACTGTCGAATCCACAGCCGCGCACGCGCTCAAAGTCCCGGCGAGCATCACGCCGGCGACCAAATCGCGACACAACATAACGCCACCCCTGCCCCGC
>DASZKX010000413.1:0-24921 GCA_035552735.1 Xanthobacteraceae bacterium | reverse complement strand
GTGAGCTCCATGCGCTGCGGATGAAAGGTGCCGCTCGGAGTGCCGAGCCCCGGTCGCCCGGTCGAAACCGCAAAGCGGTAGCGGGGCGTGCCGTCGACCGAGACCGTCATTTGTTGTGTGCTCTTGTCGACATTGATCAGCACATGGGCGCCTGCCGCGGACACGAGCAGGATCGCGAGCACCGCGGCGAGCGGCGCGCATAGCCAAGACCGGAAACGCATGGATGAACCCTCACTGCGGCCGGGACGCCGCTACTGGACTAGCCCGCTCGACTTATTGCCCGATTTTGTGGCGACGGTTTGATTACGGCAAGGGGCTGGGGCCGCCAACACGCGGTAAGGTTGACGGCGCGTGTGCTTGCCCTTCTCCCGGCCGGGCCTAGTGCTTGCGCGCCTGCACCAGATAGCCGACGATCGAGGTGTCGCCCAGCGACTTGCAGGCCTCCAGCCGATGCAGGCCTTCCACCAGGACGAGGCGTCCGCCGTCCTCCTGCCGGACCATGATCGGGGTCTGCTGGCCGACCTCGAGCATGCTGGCGGCGATCTCCTGTACCAAGTCCGGCTTGAGAGTCGCGCGCCGCTTCACCGGCACGTAGATGTCCGCGATCGGGAAGCTTTCGCGTTTCATCATCGTCATGGCAGGCTCGCCAATGAACGCGCGGGGCGCCGCAAAATTGCATCAGCAAATATAAACTCACTATGCGCTCACGCGGCAAGGAACGCCAGGGATCAACCGGCCTGGCCAAAACCCCCGCGTTTCAGCCGCACGATGGCCTGATCAAGCGCCGAGAGGAAGCTCGATCGGTCGCGCGGGGAGAACGCTTTCGGGCCGCCGGTGATCTCGCCGGCGCTGCGCAAGGAGTCCATCAGGTTGCGGGTGGCGAGCGTCATGCCCATCGAGTCCTCGGTGAACACCCGCCCGGTCGGTGCGATCGCCACAGCGCCGGTCTTCACGCAACGGCTGGCGAGCGGAATATCGGCCGTGATCACGATATCGCCGCGGACCGCGGTTTTTTTCGATGCCGAGCCGGTCTCCGGCGGAGGGCCAGCACCGTCGTTTCCTGAGACCCGTTCGGTGATCCAGTCGTCGGCCGCGTCCATGCCGGCCGCCACCACCACGCGCTCGATCAGCGGATCGCGCGGCACCGCGATCGGGCTGTTGCTCACCACGATCACCTTGATCCCGTGACGCTCCGCCACCCGATAGACTTCGTTCTTCACCGGGCACGCGTCGGCATCGACGTAGATCGTGATGGGCTTGGAGGAGGCCGGGGAGGGCGCAGACGTCATGCGGATAGGGTCATGCCCGTGGCACTGCTCCGAGAGCCGGAAGGCGAGTCAAAGCGAGAAGAGGCGCGAGGCGACGTCGTCCCAGGCACAGGGTCTACACCCGCTCCACGAAGCTATCCACCACGCGCTTCTCGCCGGCTTGGTCGAATTGGATCGAGAGCTTGTTGCCGTCCACCGCGGTGACGTTGCCGTTACCGAACTTGAGGTGGAACACGCGGTCGCCGATCGCGAAGGCGGAGGCCGGGCCGCTCGAGCGCGCAACCAGCTCGCCCTCGATGGTGAGCGGAGACGGGCGCCGTGTCGGGCGGCCTCCCGCATCGGATCGCGCGTGCGCGCGGGCCCGCGCTTGTTGCCCGGCCGCCGACTCGCCGGGGGCGGGGGAATCCGGGTCGAAGTCCGGCGTGACGTCTTCCGCGAAGCCGCCGCCACGGCGCTGCGCGCGCTGCCAGCCGGGAGTGCCGTAGTTCGAGCCGAAATGGGTCATCTCGTCGAAGCGCGAGGCCCCGTATCCGCCATACCCCCCGAAGCCGCCGCGGGATTCCGTCACCTCGACGCTGCCCTCGGGCAGCTCGTCGAGAAAGCGCGACGGAATGTTGCTCTGCCACTGCCCGTGCATGCGCCGGTTGGTGGCGAAATAGATCTTGGCACGGCGGCGCGCGCGCGTGATCCCGACATGGGCGAGGCGGCGCTCCTCCTCAAGCCCGGCGCGGCCCTGATCGTCCAGGGTCCGCTGATGTGGGAACAGGCCTTCTTCCCAACCGGGCAGGAACACGGTGTCGAACTCCAGGCCCTTGGCGGAGTGCAGGGTCATCACCGAAACGGCCTCGCCGTTCTCGCTCTTGTCGGTGTCCATGACCAGGCTGATATGCTCGAGGAAGCCCTGCAGGTTCTCGAACTCCTCCATGGAGCGGATCAGCTCCTTCAGATTCTCGAGCCGGCCGGCGGCATCGGCGCTGCGGTCCTTCTGCCACATCTCGGTATAGCCCGACTCGTCGAGCACGATCTCGGTGAGCTCGGTGTGGGGAAGTGCATCCTTCTGGGCGCGCCAGCGGTCGAGTGCCGCCACTAGGTCGCGTAGCGCCCCGCGCGGGCGCGGCTTGAGCTCGTCGGTCTCGATCAGGGCGCGCGTCGCCTGCATCAGCGAGATGCGGCGCCGGCGCGCATGCTCATGCAGCAGCTTCACGGTGGCGTCGCCGAGCCCGCGCTTGGGCACGTTGACGATGCGCCCGAAGGCGAGGTCGTCGGCGGGCTGGGCGATCAGGCGCAGATAGGCGAGCGCATCGCGGATTTCCTGGCGCTCGTAGAAGCGCGGGCCGCCGATCACCCGATAGGGCAGGCCGAGGGTGACGAAGCGGTCCTCGAACTCGCGCATCTGGAACGAGGCCCGCACCAGGATCGCGATCTCGTCCAGGCGGTGGCCGCCCCGCTGCAGCTCCTCGATCTCTTCGCCGATGGCGCGCGCCTCCTCCTCGGAGTCCCAGGAGCCGCTGACCGTGACCTTCTCGCCCGGCACGTCCTCGGTGCGCAACGTCTTGCCGAGCCGGCCCTCGTTGTGGGCGATCAGATGCGAGGCGGCGGCCAGGATATGGGCGGTCGAGCGGTAGTTGCGCTCGAGGCGGATCACTTTGGCGCCCGGAAAGTCGTGCTCGAAGCGCAGGATGTTGTCCACCTCCGCGCCGCGCCAGCCATAGATCGACTGGTCGTCATCGCCCACGCAGCAGATGTTCTTGAGGGTGCGGGGCGGGGGGGCCTCGCCCTTCGAGACGCGCGGCGTGCTGCCGCGCTCCTCAGGGTGAGGATCGTCGGGGGCGGTTGCCATCGCCTCTCGATCGGTAGCGTGAGGTTGATCCTCATCCTGAGGAGCCGCGCTCCGCACGGCGTCTCGAAGGACGAGGCCCGTGCTCTGCCCCAATAGCCGCAGCCAGAGATACTGCGCCACGTTGGTGTCCTGGTACTCGTCGACCAGGATATATTTGAAGCGCGCCTGATACTGGCGCAGCACTTCGGGCTGGGTGCGGAACAGACGGATGCACTCGAGCAGGAGATCGCCGAAATCGGCGGCGTTGAGCACCTTCAGCCGCTCCTGATAGGCGACGTAAAGCTTGCGGCCTTTGCCGTTGGCGAAGCTGGCGCCTTCGCCGGCCGGCACCTGGTCGGGCGCGAGACCCCGGTTCTTCCAGCTGTCGATCAGTCCGGCGAGCATCCGGGCCGGCCAGCGCTTCTCGTCGATGTCCTCGGCCTCGAGGATTTGCCGCATCAGCCGAATCTGGTCATCGGTGTCCAGAATGGTGAAATCGGGCTTGAGCCCGGCCAACTCGGCGTGCCGGCGCAGGATTTTCACGCCGATCGAATGAAACGTGCCAAGCCACGGCATCCCCTCGACAATCTGCCCGACCATGGCGCCGACGCGCAGCTTCATCTCGCGCGCCGCCTTGTTGGTGAAGGTGACGGAGAGGATCTCCGAGGGCCGCGCCCGTCCGGTCGCCAGGATATGGGCGATCCGGGTGGTCAGAACGCGCGTCTTGCCGGTGCCGGCGCCGGCCAGGACCAGCACCGGACCGTCGAGGGTTTCGACCGCCGCGCGCTGCTCGGGATTGAGATCGGCCAGATAGGGCGCCGCCGCACGCGCGCGCGCGGCGATCCCGCCGGGTTGAGGAACCGGCGGCAAGGTATTGAAATCGCGCGACGTGCGGGTCGGCTCGGCCATCTTCAATCGGGTCTTCGGGTTCATCCGTCGCCGCCATTATGCGGGCGAATCTCAGATCAAAGATGGCACTCGAAGGGCCGCAGCGCCACAGTGGAGACCTTCCGCTGCCTTCCGCTGTTGATGCGGCAGCACATTTCCGGGTTGTGGCTGCGTCGCCGCCGCTGGCTTATGACCGGCGGGGCATCGCGACGCGGCGGCCGGCTGCTTCCGGCACCGGCAGCTTGGCATGGGCGGCCTTCATCCGGCCCAAACCGGCCGCGATGTCGGACGGGAAGGCGGCGGTCTTGCCCGCCCCCATGTCGACGTGCAGCGCCATGTTCTCCGAGGTCGCCGAGACCCAGCCGTCGGCGGCGTGGAACAGCTGCTCGAAGAAGTGCATGCGCTTGGCGTCGTAGTCGAGCAGCTGAAACGTCACGCGCACCGGGTCGTGCGCATGCAGCTCCCGCAGATAGCGCACATGCACCTCGGCGGTGAACCAGGACTGCCGGCGTGACTTCACGTAGTCGGCGCCGCAGCCCAAGAGCTCGAGCACCTCGTCCACGGCCCGGTCGAACAGCACGTTGTAGTAGGCCATGTTGAGATGGCCGTTGTAGTCGATCCACGCCGGCTCGACCCGCATCACCGAGGAGACGAACGGGGCGAAGAACACCGGTTCAAAGTCGACGCGATCGAGCATCAGGTCATCCCGGGCCGCAGCACCTCATTCCGCCCGAGGCCGCCGCCGGATGCAAGCAAAAGTTACCTCGAAATCGTGCCGGCCAGGCGGTCGCCTGCCTTAAGGTCGCCAGCACGTTAAGGCGGCCGGTGAATGCAAGGTCTGCGAACAGCCGCCTCCGGCGCGGCTGCCGTCGGCCGTCGTATCGCAGTATTGCGCTACCGACATAGATTTGCCGTCAAGGGCCGGCATGAGCGGGTTGCGCGGGCCCACCCGACAGGGCCACGTAAGGGCCCACGTAGGAGTGATCGCCGCCGGGTGCCGCGATGGCAATGCCGGGATGGTCGTTCGATGAGAATCGTGCTCATTTGATCGGTGCTCGGGTGTTCGGAAGGCCCGCTTATCCGGCGGGGCGCGCGGATCTGGAAACAGTTGCGGGATCAGTGTCGGAACGGCTTCCAGAAGCGGTTTCGAGTGCACTTTCGAGGTCACTTGGGGTGGAGACGGCGTGCAGACGGCGCTGCTGAGTGCTGGCATTGCAATCATTCTGGCGCTGGTCACGGCGCTGGTGGGGCCTTTCTTCGTCGATTGGGGAAGCTACCGGACCGAGTTCGAGACCGAGGTCGCTCGCCTCACCGGGCTCGAGGTTCGGGTCACCGGCCCCATCGATGTCCGCCTCCTGCCAACCCCGACATTGACGTTGCAGCAGATCGAGCTCGGCCGTCCGGGTGATCCGGCCAAGACGCGCGCGCAGGCGCTGCGGATCGAATTCGCCTTGAGCGACCTATTGCGCGGCGTATTGCGGGCCCCGGACCTCAAATTGCAGGGGCCCGAGCTTACCTTGAGCCTCGATCCGTCCGGGCGGGTCGTTTGGTCCGCCCCCACGATCGGACTCGATCCCGACGCGGTCTCGATCGAGCACCTCGAGATCGAGGATGGCCGCGCCACCCTCGCCGACGCGGCCAGCGGCGCCCGCCTGTCGCTCGAGCAGCTCGAATTCACCGGTCAGGTGCGCTCGCTGCTCGGACCCGTCAAAGGCGAGGGGTCCTTCGCCATCGATGGGCAGCATTATCCGTTTCAGTTGGCGGTGAGCCGCCCGGCCGACGACGGCGGCCTCAAGGTGCGGCTCAACGTGGCGCCCATCGACCATCCCCGCACCCTCGACCTCGACGGCTCGATCTGGGTGGAGAAAGGCCTCCCGCGTTTCGAAGGCACGCTACAACTGGCGCGTCCGGCGGGCCGTGGCCCCGATGGCATCATCGAATCCTGGCGCCTCAGCAGCCATATCCGTGCCGATGGGGCGGCGGCGTTGCTGGAGCAGGTCGAGCTGCAATACGGCCCCGACGAACGGGCAATCAGGCTCAAGGGCGAAGCCAAGCTGTCGTTCGGCGCCAAGCCGGAGCTGGTTGCGGCCCTGTCGGCGGCACAGATCGACCTCGACCGGATTCTGGCGTTGCCGGCCGCGGACAGGCGCCGTCCGCTCGTCGCCGTCAGGACGGTGGCCGAATCGTTGGTGCGGTCGCCGCGCCTGCCGATTCCCGTGAGGCTCGGGATCAGCGTCGAGACGGTGACGCTCGCCGGCGCGATGCTGCAACGCGTGGGCGGCGACCTGCGATCCGAAGGCGACAGCTGGAACATCGAAAACCTCGCCTTGCGGGCGCCCGGCCTGACCCAGGTGGCCTTCAGCGGTCGCCTCGGGGCGAGCCCGGATGGGGTCGCCCTCAACGGCGCGACCAAGATCGAATCCGCCGATCCGCAGGCGCTGATCGGCTGGCTGGCGGATCGCCCCAACGGGCAGGCCGCGCCGTCGGGGGCACTGCGCCTCACCGGCGACGTCGCGCTCGGCGGCGGCAAGATTGCACTCGATCGGATGCAGGCGGAGCTCGATCGCATGAAGATCGAGGGCCGTCTCGACTATACTTGGCCGGACGGTGACCGACCCGCCAAGCTCAACGCGGTGCTGCGCGCTCCCGAATTGGATCTCGATCGCGTGCAATCGCTGGTGCTGGCGAGCCTCGGGCCGCCGCTCGATTGGCCCCGCGAGGGGACGCTGGCGATCGACATCGGGCGAACCACGGTCGGTGGGGTTGAGGCGAAGGACATCGCGGTGCAGATGCGCCGCGATACCGGCGGTCTCGACATCGAACGGCTGGCGATCGGCAATATCGGCGATGCGAAGCTTACGGTCAGCGGCCGCGTCGACACCCACGAGTCGGCGCCGCGCGGCGCCCTCGCGCTCGACCTCGACGCGCGCAGCCTCGACGGCATGGCGGCGCTGGTCGGGAAATTCTCAGGTCCGGTCGCCGACCGAATTCGCCGCATCGCGAGCCGCGCCGTCCCGCTCAAGCTGCATACGTCGCTTGCGCTGGACCGGGATGCCGCCGCCGCGTCAGGCGGCTCGACCTTGGCCAAGTTCAAGCTGCAAGGCACTGCCGGCGTGCTTCATCTCGATCTGCAGGGCGATGCAGGTGGCAACCCCTTGGCATCCGCCGATCTGGCGCAGTTGGGCTCGACCAAGGTCCACCTGACCGGGGCCATCGATGCCAACGAGGGCGGCGCCTTGGTCGACATGCTCGGGCTCGATCGTCTCATCGTGGTCAACCAACGCTCGGGGCGGCTCGCGCTCGAGCTGAACGGGCCCCTCGATGGCGACTTGGCGGTCAAGGGCACCCTCGCGGCCGGCGGATTGGATGTTTCGGCGAACGGAACCCTGCGTCCTTCGGGCAGCCGCGGAGCGACGGCCCAAATCGCGCTACGGGCCGCCGCCGCCGATGTGATTCCGCTGCGGTCTGCCACCGTCCAGCCGCCCTGGTCCACGCTCACGGCGCGTCTCATGCTCGCGGACGGCACCGTTACGCTGGCCGACCTCAACGGATCGCTGGCGGGGGTCGGGATCAAGGGCGAGCTCGGCATCGGGACGGCGGCGGAGCCGATGCGACTGAATGGCGAGATCTCGGTCGCGGCATTGGACTTGCCGGCCGCGCTCGGGGCCGCGATCGGGTTTCCGCGCCAGAACGGAAATGGCAACGGCGCCTGGCCCGCCGACCCGTTCGAAACAGGCCTGTTGGGTACCATGAGCGGTCAGATCAAGTTCACGGCCGCCCAGGTCGCGCTCAGCTCGAAGCTCAGCGCCCGCGATCTGCGCGCCGTCCTGGAATTGAGCCCATCGGGACTCGCGGTCGCCGATATCGATGGTGCGCTGGCCGGCGGGCGCATAGGCGGCGACTTCGGCTTCGAGCGCGGCGATGAAGGCGTGCGGGCGCACAGCCGTTTCAGGTTGGCCGGCGTCGATGCCGCCGAATTGCTCGGAGGGGGCGCACGGGCCGCAGTGTCCGGCAAGCTGACGGCCGATCTCGATCTCGTCGGCAGCGGACGCAGCCCGATCGCGCTGGTGGGCTCGCTCGAGGGGCACGGAACATTCTCGCTGCGGGATGGGGGCGTCGCCCGCTTCGATCCGGCTGCGTTCGATATCGTGACCCGCGCGGTCGATCAGGGGCTTCCGATCGACACGACGCGAATTGGAAACCGCATGGAGGCCGCGCTGGCCATCAGTGCCTTGCCGGTCCCGCTGGCGGAAGGATCAATCGCGGCCAGCATGGGACAATTACGCCTGGTCGATCCGGTGGTGCACGCCAAGGGCGCCGAATTGGCGCCGACCGGAAGCATCGATCTCACCCAAAGCGCCATCGATGCCCGTTTGGTGCTGTCGGGCCCCCAAATCGCGGAGTCCGCCGCGGACGTTTCAGTCGGCGGCCATCCCGACATTTCGGTTGTCCTGAAGGGACCGATCGATGCGCCCAAGCGCGCGCTCGACGTCGGCGCGCTCGCCAATTGGCTGGCGCTGCGCGCGGTCGACCAGAAGGCGAAGCGCGTGGACCTGTTGGAGCAAGCCGCACGCGAGCATCCCGACGACGAGCGTGAGACGACCGGCAGCCCGACAGACCGCGATCCGGCACCCCCCGTGCCGGGGCCGCTTCCACGTCCGGCCCGGCCAAGCTCGGTCACCAGCCCCATTCCGGGTTCGATCGTTCCGTCCGCGCCGCCGCGACAGCGCGCCATCCAGGATCCGTCGGGGGCGCCGATCATCGCGCCCGCCGCCAAGGCGGCCGATGAGCCGCGCGTCCGACGTCCGAACCCCACCGTCGAGCAGGCGCCGCTGCCTCCGCCCCTCGATCTTCGACCGCCGCCGCCGCCCCACGGGCCGCGCGGATAGGTGTCGGGCGCGCTCGATTGCGGAGGTACCGAGATATCGGCGGCAAAGCTCGGGCGTAGCTCAACACAACACTACCGGCGCCTTACCGGTTTACCGATCGGGCGCACCAAAACAGAACGATCAGGCCGTGGCGGCCAGTATCATCTCGTCGCGCGGCGTGCCTTGCAGACCGGCCTCTTCGCTGAGCTGGTTGCGGTAGAAATCCAACACGAACAGGCGCAATGTCGACGACAGATTGCCGTGCTGGCGATCGGCATCGATCGAAGCGACCAATTCGGACAAGGTGGCGTCGCGTCCGCTCGCGATCTCCTTCAGCCCCTTCCAGAATGCGTCTTCGAGACTCACGCTGGTTTTGTGGCCGGCGATGACGATGGAGCGCTTGACGACAGGCGATTTCATCCTTCGTCTCCCGTTTCGACCCGGTGTCGATCGAGATCACGGCGGGCCTTCGTATCGCGCGCAGTATCGAGATCGCGCTCGGCCTTGCTCCGGCCGTGCAGCAACCTATTGGCGGCAGCGCGCTTTTCGTCACGCAGCCGTTTGGCCTGCTTGCGCGCCGCACGAAGCTTGATGACGTCACCCATCCAGAACTCGACGATCATCGGGCATGTGAAGGCGTTTGATCAGTAGTCCGTTATTGGACCTAAAATGCGCCCGTAGCGTGGCAATAAAAGACGTTTCCATGCTCATCATTGCTCATCATTGCATCGAGAGTGTGCAATCGGGCTCGCAAGCTTGGATTTTGATGGCGAATTTCGGGCAATGCAAATTTGACTAAACCTGCTGACCGCAACCAAGCACTAAGTTATCTCGAATAAACATGCGCAATCTGCACGAACTCATTGCGATGAGCGCCGCATCAGTCGCCCTTGCTGATTGTATGCTTCCACGTTCGAGTCGCTTCATCCCGGCCCAATCATCTTTTCGGGCCGCACCAGGCGATCGAAGTCCGCCGCCGAAACATATCCGAGGCGGATCGCCTCCTCACGCAGGGTCGTTCCCGCGGCATGCGCAGCCTTGGCGATTTCCGCCGCACGCTGATACCCGATGCGCGGGGCGAGCGCCGTGACCAGCATTAGCGAGCGTTCCATCAACTCGCGGATGCGCGCTTGGTTGGCGCGGATGCCGCTGACGCAATTGTCGGTGAAGGACATCGCCACGTCCGCCAGCAGACGGATCGACTGCAGCATCGCGAACGCGATCACCGGTTTGTAGACGTTCAATTCGAAATGGCCTTGGCTTCCAGCCACCGTGATGGTCGTATTGTTGCCGAACACCTGGCAACAGACCATGGTCACGGCTTCGCACTGGGTGGGATTGACCTTGCCGGGCATGATCGAGGATCCCGGCTCATTCTCCGGCAGGATCAACTCGCCGAGGCCGGACCGCGGACCCGAGGCGAGCAACCGGACGTCGTTGGCGACCTTGAACAGTCCGGTCGCGACCGACGTGAGGGCGCCGTGCGCGAACACGATGGCATCATGTGAGGCGAGTGCCTCGAACTTGTTGGGCGCGGTCACGAACGGCAGCCCGGTCAGCGCCGCGATCCGCTCGGCAACCAGCTTGGCAAACCGCGGCTTGGAATTGAGGCCGGTGCCGACCGCGGTGCCGCCTTGCGCCAGCGGATAGAGGTGCTTGAGCGACTGCACCACGCGCCCGCGTCCCGACTTCACCTGTGCCGCATAGCCGGAGAATTCCTGCCCGAGCGTGAGCGGGGTGGCATCCTGCGTATGGGTGCGGCCGATCTTGATGATGCCGGCGAACGTCTTGCGCTTGCGCTCCAATGCAGCGTGCAGGCGCGCCAGCGCCGGCAACAGGGACCGGGTGATCTCGGTGGTGGCGGCGATGTGCATCGCGGTCGGAAAGCAGTCGTTCGAAGACTGGCTCATATTGACGTGGTCGTTGGGATGCACCGGCGCATTGGCGCCCGGCTTGCCGCCGAGCATTTCGTTGGCGCGCGCCGCGATCACCTCGTTCACGTTCATATTGGTCTGGGTGCCGGAACCGGTCTGCCACACGACCAGGGGGAAGTGATCGTCGAGCTTGCCGTCGATCACCTCGCGGGCGGCGCGCACGATCGCCCTGGTGCGGCGGGCATCGAGCGAGCCGAGCTCATGATTGACCTCGGCCGCCGCCAGCTTGATGATGGCGAGCGCGCGGATGAGCGGGGTCGGCATCCGCTCGGTGCCGATGCGGAAATTGCGGAGCGAGCGCTCGGTCTGCGCTCCCCAATAGCGGTCGGAGGGCACCTCGATCGGGCCGAAACTGTCGGCCTCGACGCGCGACCGCTGGCGCGCTTTGGTCATGGCCGGCCTCGCCCGCGAAGAGTGGTAGTTTCGCTTGCAGGATAGCACGGGGCCGGCGTCGTCGTCGCCTCTGCGGTCGCGGGACGACATCGGGCCAGCCGGTCGAAAGATAGGTCGCTGTCGCTTCCGCAGAATGGAGCGAAGATGACTCCTCGGCTACTTCGGGCGCACCGGGGCGGCGGCGTTGGGTCGGTTGGGTGAGTGCAGGCCGCATTCCTTTTTTTCTTCCTGCTCCCACCACCAGCGGCCGGCGCGCTCCGGCTCGCCCGGCGCCAGCGCGCGCGTGCAGGGCGCGCAGCCGATGGAGAGAAAGCCTTGATCATGCAGGCGGTTGTAGGGGACCCCCTGATCCCTTACGTAGGCAGCCACGCGATCGCGCGTCCAATCCAGCAGAGGGTTGAGCTTGAGCAGAGGGCGCTGTGGCTCGATCGCAGCAAAGCGCATCATCGCCCGGTCCGCCGATTGCTCGGCGCGCACCCCGGTCACCCAAGCGGCGGCACCCTTGAGGGCGCGCCCGAGTGGCTCGACCTTGCGCAGTCCGCAACAGCCCTGCCGCGCCGCGACAGAGGAGCGGAAACCGTCGATGCCGTGCTCTTCAATCCAGGCTTCCACGGCACGGCGCTCGGGCAGCAGAGCCCGGATGCGCCGTCCATAGCGCTGCTCGGTCTCCGCCCAGACTTGATGCGTCTCGGGAAATAGCCGGCCGGTGTCGAAAGTCACGACATCGATCGCCAGGTCGCGGGCAAAGATGGCATGGCTGATCGCCTGGTCCTCGAGACCGAAGCTGGTGGTGAACACGACACGGCCCGAGACGGCGGCGCGGGCCATGGCGAGCCGCTCCTCGAGACCGAGGCCGCCGAAGGCGCTGTCGAGCCGTTCTCCGACGGCCGCGAGTGCGCTCAGGTCCGGCGCGGTCTCGATCGGCGGAAGTTGAGCGAGCGTTTGGTCGTTCATTGAGCCCAGCAAGTCCTTGGAAGACTGCCCTGAGTAGAATATTCTTTCGTTCGAATTCAATAAGGGCCAACTAAAAAGAAAGTTAATGCCTACAGCATGATTTCGTTAGACGGAAATACTCTGCCCCGCACGGATAACACCCGGAATCGCCTCCGCTGCCGGTCAAGTCAAGAGCCGGAGGGAAACCGCCCGGGTTACTTCTTGCGGAAGCGATCGAGCCGCACCACCTCGCCGCCGCCAACGGATTTGTCGGTCGGCTTTTCGGGCGGCTTTTCGGTCTGATCGTCGGAGGCGGCCGTCTCCGGATTGGCGGGCGTCGGCATCGCCGACACCGCTGGGGTGGTGCGTCGCGGCTTGACCTGCACGGGCGCATTGGCCGCCTCGTCGTCGCTCTTCTTGGGCGCGGGCAAGGCCTCCGGCTTCGCGCCCGCCTCTGCGGCGGTCGCCCCGACCTGCTCGAATTGCAGGCCGAACGGCACCGAAGGATCGAAGAATCCTTTCACGGCGGCGAAGGGAATCGAGAGTCGTTCGGGAACGCCGCCAAAGGACAGACCGACCTCGAAGGAATCGTCGCTGATCGACAGGTCCCAAAATTGGTGCTGCAGGACAATGGTCATTTCCTTGGGATACTGCGCCCGCATCCGCTGCGACAGGCGCACGTCCTCGGCGCAGGTATCGAAGGTCACAAAGAAATGATGGTCGCCCGGCAGGCCGTTCTTGGCGGCGTCGGAGAGCACAGTGCGCAAAACCCCGCGCAGGGCCTCCTGGGTCAAAAGGTCGTAGCGGATATGGTCGACGGCCATGAAACGATCCTTGGCAACAATCCCTGAAATCCTTGCGGCGGTCCGTTGCGTGGCCTGCCGCCTGAGACTCGCCCGGCACACCCGATGCTAGATCATGATCCGTTCAAATGAAATCGGATCGTGCTCGGCGTGTTGATTTCCGGAACCTTGGAGGCGAGCGATTATCGTTCCGCGGTCGGCGCGGTCGGTGCCAAGAAGCCGGAATAGAAAGAGATCAAAGAGGAGTGGGGGCTTCTGTTGCCAGGTGCCCCCGAACCCCGCCTGACGCTGCTAAGACGCCAGGGCTTCAGATCGGTATTTCAAACCGCATTACGCGGCTTGAGCAACCGGAGCATAGTTGTCGTTTGCAACTATGGATTGGCCCGATAACGGCGGTACCATGCCGAGCAAAAGCACGTCCTTTACGCCCTCGTCGATCCTAGTTCGCCCCCGCCCAAAACCAGCACAGTCACGCGACCGCGCCTGACTTGGCCTTGGGTGGAGGCGCCGGGTACTGCCCCCGGGTCCGAAAGGTTTATTACGACGGCCATTTATCGCCATATCCGGCTTGCACCGGCATCACCAATATAGGCACGGAAGGTTGATGAATAAAGACCCACATACACGCTGATTGACGCCGGCCGGCTGTCGCGAAAATCGCAGGGCGCCCATTCCTGATTAATCCTTGGTTGTCCGGGTGAGGCCGGTTTAAGTCTCATCCGAGAGGCTTTCATGTCCGAATCGACGCCAATTCCCGTCCCACCCGCTCCGATCGTCCCCAATCCGCTACAACTGTTCGTCGCCTTTTCGCTCATCTCGGCCTCCGGCTTCGGCGGGGTGCTGTATTGGTCGCGGCGGATGATGGTCGACGAGCGAAAATGGATGACGGCCGAGGAGTTCAACGAGGCCTATGCGCTCTGCAATTTCCTTCCCGGCCCGAACATCGTGAATTTCTCGGTCGTGTTCGGGCGCCAGGTGGGGGGCACGGTCGGCGCGCTGGTCGCCTTGCTGGGCTTGCTCGGGCCACCCTTTCTCCTGGTGACGCTCCTCGGCCTGCTTTACGCCTATTATGGCGATATCCCTGCCCTGCAACGCATCTTGGCCGGGGTCGCCGCCGCCGCCGCGGGCCTCACCATCAGCACCGGGCTCAAGATGGCCGGGCCGCTGCTGCGCCAGCGCCCGGGCTTCGCCCACGCTCTGGCGATGGCCGCTTTCCTGGCGGTCGGGATCCTGGGCTGGCCGATCTATTGGGTGCTGGGCGCGCTGATCCCCTGCGGCATCGCGGCGGCCTGGCGGATGCGCGAATGAGCAGCGAGATCGGCACGTTGCTCACCCTGGCGGGCTATTTCGCCCTGCTGTCGCTGTTCGCGATCGGCGGCGCCAACGCGGCCCTGCCCGAGATGCATCGCCTCGCCGTCGAGGTCATGCACTGGATGAACGATAGCCAATTCGCCGACATGTACGCGATCGCGCAGGTGACGCCAGGGCCGAACGTCATCGTGGTGACGCTCATCGGCTACCACGTGGCCGGCCTCCTCGGCGCCTTCGTGGCCACGCTGGCGATGTGTGGACCAACCTGCGTGTTCGCGTTTTTCATCGGCCAGGTGTGGGACCGCTTCAAGGACGCACCCTGGCGCATGGCGATCCAGGCCGCGCTCGTCCCGATTTCCATCGGCTTGATCGGCGCCAGCGCCGCGGTGATCGCGCGCGCGGCGGCGCAAAGCTGGGTCGCGGTGGCGGTGACGGTCGTGACTGCCGTCGTGACCTACACGGTCCGGGTCAACCCGCTGTGGATTTTTGCCGGTGCCGCCTTGCTGGGCCTCGGGGGGATGATGTGAGACCTTGCCAGGTTTTTCTTCGTCTCGCGGAGCGCTAGTGTGGGCCGCGAGCCGGCCGAGTCGGCTGAGAATGAAGTCCCAGGACGCTACAAGAACGATGTCACACCGAACGAAAGCCCCATGCGCCAGTACCATGAGCTGATGGAGCGGATCCTCTCGGCAGGCGTCGAGAAGCACGATCGCACCGGCACCGGCACCCTGTCGGTGTTCGGGCATCAGATGCGCTTCGACCTGGCCGAAGGCTTTCCGCTGACCACCACCAAGAAGCTGCACGTCAAATCGATCATTCACGAGCTGCTCTGGTTTCTCGCCGGTGACACCAACGTCAGATATCTCCACCAGCACGGGGTGAAG
Organism: Xanthobacteraceae bacterium; assembly: GCA_035552735.1. Taxonomy (GTDB): domain Bacteria; phylum Pseudomonadota; class Alphaproteobacteria; order Rhizobiales; family Xanthobacteraceae; genus VAZQ01. Next base: position 9,823 of record DASZKX010000413.1, on the reverse strand, counting down.
ATCTGGGACGAGTGGGCGGACGAGAACGGCGATCTCGGTCCGGTCTATGGCCGGCAATGGCGTTCGTGGTCGGCGCCCGACGGCGGCGCCATCGATCAGATCGCCAATGTGGTGGCTGCGATCCGCCGCAACCCGGATTCGCGCCGCCTGATCGTGACGGCCTGGAACCCCGCCGAGGTCGACCAGATGGCGCTGCCGCCGTGCCACTGCCTGTTCCAGTTCTATGTCGCGCAGGGCCGCCTCTCCTGCCAGCTCTATCAGCGTTCGGCCGATGTCTTTCTGGGCGTGCCGTTCAATGTCGCCTCATACGCGCTCCTCACCATGATGGTGGCGCAGGTGACCGGGCTCCAGCCTGGCGAATTCATCCATACGCTCGGCGACGCGCATCTCTATCGCAACCACATCGAGCAGGCCCGCCTGCAGCTGGCGCGGCCGCCGCGCCGGCTGCCGCGCATGGGGCTCAATCCCGCCGTCGGGGATCTGCTGGCTTTTCGCTACGAGGACTTCACCCTCGCGGACTACGACCCTCACCCGCACATCAAGGCGCAGGTGGCGGTGTGAGCGATCCGCAGCCCGGGCGCGCCCCGACGCCGGTCCTCGTCCTGGTCGCCGCCGTCGCCGAAAACGGCGTGATCGGGCAGGGCGGCGGCCTGCCCTGGCGGCTCAAATCCGATCTGCGGAATTTTCGCGCCCTCACCATTGGCAAGCCGGTGGTGATGGGACGCAAGACCTACCTTTCGATTGGCAAGCCGCTGACGGGGCGCACCAATATCGTGGTCAGCCGCGACCGGGATTTCGCCGCACCGGGCATCATGGTGGCGCCCGGCATCACGGCCGCGCTCGCGGCCGCGCGCGGCGACGCGCTGCGGCGCGGCGCCGATGCGGTCGCGCTGATCGGCGGCGCCGACCTCTATGCGCAGACGATCGGGTACGCGGATCGCCTGGTCATCACCCGTGTTCATTTGCGCCCCGACGGCGACACGATGTTCCCGGTCATCGATCTCCAGCTCTGGGGCGAGGTGGCGCGCAGCGAGCACGATCCCGGACCGGATGACGCAGCCGGCTTCACGGTCCTTGTTTATGAGCGGAACGCCACCCATTTGGGGCGCGACTACGGCGGTAGCTGAAGGAATTGCGTTAACGAGCAGGGTGCCCGGCGCGCGGACGCTCGTTGTAACCAACGGACGCCTCCCCTATAAACCGCCCCCAGAACAGAGACGTCCGCCCTTCCGATGTGAGGGTGCGCGGCCGACGAGGAGAATAGCCGATGCCGTGGAGCAATCAGGGCGGCGGGCCCTGGGGGTCGGGAGGCAAAGGCCCGTGGGGCTCGGGGCCGCAGCAGTCCGGCCCGACGCCGCCGGATCTCGAAGAGTTTCTGCGCCGCAGCCAGGACAGGCTGCGCACCGTGCTGCCGGGAGGCAATCTCGGCGGCAAAGGCGTGGCCGCGATCGCGCTCGCCGCGATGGTGATCTGGGGGCTTTCCGGGTTCTTCCGCGTCGACCCCGACGAGCTCGGCATCGTGCTGCGCTTCGGCCAATATGTGCGCGACGCCAAGCCCGGCCTCAACTACCACCTGCCTTATCCGATCGAGGCCGCGCTCACCCCGAAGGTCACGCGCGTCAACCGCATCGACATCGGCATGCGCAGCGTCGACGACCTGCGCCGCGGCAGTGCCAGCCGCGACGTGCCGGAGGAGAGCCTGATGCTGACCGGCGACGAGAACATCGTCGATGTGGATTTCTCGGTCTTCTGGCTAATCAAGCCCGACGGCGCCGGCGATTATCTGTTCAACATTCTGCAGCCGGAAGGCACCGTGAAGGCGGTCGCCGAAAGCGCCATGCGCGAGGTGATCGGCCGCTCCGAGATCCAGCCGATCCTCACCGGCGCGCGCGCCACCATCGAGACCGCGGTGCAGGAATTGATGCAGAAGACGCTGGACAATTACGGCGCCGGTATCCAGGTGACGCAGGTCCAGCTGCAGAAGGTCGATCCGCCCGCGCAGGTGATCGATTCGTTCCGCGACGTGCAGGCGGCGCGCTCCGACGCCGAGCGGGCGCAGAATGAAGCGCAGACCTATGCCAATCGGGTCGTGCCGGAGGCGCGCGGACGCGCCGCGCAAATTACGCAGGCCGCGGAAGCCTACCGGCAGCAGACCGTCGCCGAGGCCACCGGCCAGAGCTCGCGCTTCCTGCAGGTCTACGAGGAATACAAGAAGGCGCCCGACGTCACCCGCGAGCGCATGTATCTCGAAACGATGGAGCGCCTGTTCAACGGCACCGACAAGATCATCATGGATCAGGGCGCTCAGAATGGCGTGGTGCCCTACCTGCCGCTCAACGAGCTGACACGGCCGCAGGCGTCGCGTCCGGCGACGACGTCGCCAAATCCGCCGCAGGTGGCATCTCCGTCCGGAGGCAATCGATGAGGCTCAACCTCGCAGGCGGCGTCATTGCGGTCTTGGTGCTGCTGGCGCTGATCGTCGCCTACGCCTCGCTGTTCACCGTCTATCAGACCGATCAGGCGATCGTGGTGCGGCTGGGTCAGCCGATCCGCGTGGTGACCGATCCCGGCTTGAATTTCAAGGTTCCGCTGCTGGACAGCGTCATCTCGGTCGAGAAACGCATCGTCGATCTGGAAAATCCGGCCCAGGAGGTCATCGCGTCCGACCAGAAGCGGCTGGTGGTCGATGCCTTCGCGCGCTACCGCATCAATGACGCCTTGAAATTCTACCAGAGCATCGGGGCGATCGAAGGCGCCAATGCGCGGCTGTCGACCCTGCTCAACTCGGCGCTGCGGCGCGTGCTGGGCGAGGCGAGCACCATCGATATCGTGCGTGACAAGCGCGCGCAGCTGATGGCGCAGGTGCGCACGCAGCTCGAGAGCGAGGCCCAGTCCTTCGGGGTCGCCATCGTCGACGTCCGCATCCGGCGCGCCGACCTGCCGGAGCAGAACAGCCAGGCGGTCTATCAGCGCATGCAAACCGAGCGCCAGCGCGAGGCGGCTGAATTCCGCGCCGAGGGCAGCCAACGTTCGCAGGAGATCCACGCCAAGGCGGATCGCGACGTAACGGTGCTGATCGCGGAGGCGCAGTCGAAGGGCGAGCAGACGCGCGGCGAGGGCGATGCCGAGCGCAATCGCATCTACGCCGACGCTTATGGGCGCGACCCGGATTTCTTCACGTTCTACCGATCGATGCAGGCGTACGAGGCCGGCCTGCGCTCCAACGATACCCGCATGGTGCTCAAGCCCGATTCGGATTTCTTCCGCTATTTCGGCGATCCGAAGGGCAAGATCCCGGAGGGAGCGCCGAAGTAGCGACCGCGCTTCGGCGACGGCGCCGAAGTCGGTGAACAACTCATGTCCGAATTCATCGTGGCCATCGGCCTCGTTCTCGTCATCGAGGGCCTGGTTTTCGCCGGTTTTCCCGCCGCCGCCAAGCGTTTGGCCGTGAGCGCTTTGGAAAGCCCAGACATGTCGTTGCGCATTGCAGGCATCGCGTCCGCAGTGATCGGCCTCGTGCTGATCTGGCTGGTGCGGGGCTGAGGCACCAGCGGCATCGGGTAATGTCGTCCGGTTTGTCCGCAAAGCGCTCTAACGCCCATGATTTAGCGCGCGATCCGTGTGCCGGTCGGGGTCGAATCGATGGCCGCTCCGAGCCCGCATGGCTGCTGCGGTCTGCGCGAGCCGGCGAGGTGGCCGGGTCCCGAATTCCGCCCTAATCTTGGGCCTAACTCAGCGCTCTCGAGACCGCTCTTGCGTCCGCAGCCGGACAGGCGCACTGTCTCGATCTCATTTACCTCCCAGGAGCTCAGATGCCCATGCTTGGCACTCTTGCCCGATTTGCCCGGCAGGCCCGCCAGCCGGCCTTGGCGATGGCTGCCGCCGCCGCGTTGGCACTACCCGCTTTCATCACTCCGGCCCTGGCGCGCGGGCCCGACGGCATCGCCGACGTGGCGGAGCAGGTCATCGACGCTGTGGTCAATATTTCGACTTCCCAGAACGTCGAGGCGCACAACGGTCCGCTGCCGCAATTGCCCAATGATCCGCAGCTTGATGAGCTATTCCGGGACTTCTTCAACCGGCGCGGCCAAGGCGGTCAGGGCGGGCAGGGTGACCAGAACCGGGCGCCGGCACCGCGGCGCGTCAATTCGCTCGGCTCCGGCTTCATCATCGATACCTCCGGCATCGTGGTCACTAACAATCACGTGATCGCGGACGCCGACGAGATCACCGTTATCCTCAACGACGGCACGCGGCTCAAGGCGACCCTCCTGGGCAAGGATACCAAGGTCGATCTGGCGGTGCTCAAGGTCACCACCGACAAGCCGCTGAAGGCGGTGAAGTTCGGCGATTCGGACAAGCTGCGGCTGGGCGAGTGGGTGATCGCGATCGGCAATCCGTTCAGCCTCGGCGGCACCGTGACGGCGGGCATCGTCTCGGCGCGCAACCGTGACATCAATTCCGGGCCTTACGACAACTACATTCAGACGGACGCACCGATCAACCGGGGCAATTCGGGCGGACCGCTGTTCAATCTCGACGGCGAGGTCGTGGGCATCAATACCGCGATCATCTCTCCCTCGGGCGGCTCGATCGGCATCGGCTTTTCGGTACCCTCGAAGACCGCGGTGGCGGTGATCGACCAGCTTAAGAATTTCGGCGAGACGCGGCGCGGCTGGCTCGGCGTGCGCATCCAATTGGTGACCGACGAGATCGCGGAAAGCCTCAACATCAAGCCGCCGCACGGCGCCCTGGTGGCCGGCATCGACGACAAGGGTCCGGCCAAGCCGGCCGGCATCGAAGCCGGCGACGTGATCGTCAAGTTCGACGGCAAGGACATCAAGGAGATGCGCGATCTGCCGCGCGTCGTCGCCGACACCACGGTCGGCAAGGCGGTCGAGGTCATCATTATCCGTAAGGGCCAGCCGGAGACCAAGACTGTCACGCTCGGGCGACTCGAGGACGGCGAGAAGCAGATGGCCGACGCGAAGACCGACGTCCAGCCGGACCAAAAGCCGGTGGTCAAGAAGACGCTTGGTCTCGACCTCGCCACTCTCGATGACACGATGCGCACCAAGTACAAGGTCAAGGACGGCGTGAAGGGCGTGGTCATCGTCGCGGTCGATGCGGATTCGGCGGCCAACAGCCAGCACCTGTCCGCCGGTGATGTGATCGTCGAGGTGGCGCAGGAGGCGGTTTCGAGCGCGGACGACTTCCAGACCAAGATCGACAAGCTCAAGCGCGACGGCCGCCCGTCGGCTTTGTTGCTGGTGGCGAATCCGGCCGGCGACTTGCGTTTCGTCGCGCTCAGCCTGAAGTAGCAGACCCCGCGCCGCAGACAGCTACCCACAGACCGAGGACAGAGGGGCCAACCCTTCTGCCCTTTGTTTTTTTGTTCGTCGCCGCCTCATCTTCCGTCTCAGTCCAGCACGTGGTTGACCATGCCGTCGGCGAGCTTCGGCTCGAACCATGTGGATTTGGGCGGCATGATCCCGCCGGCATCCGCCACCGCCATCAGGTCGGCCATCTGGGTCGGGTAGAGCGCGAAGGCGGCCGCCATCTCGCCGGACGAAACCCGCGCCGCGAGCTCGCTCAGACCCCGCGCGCCGCCCACGAAGTCGATGCGCTTGTCGATGCGCGGGTCGGTGACGCAGAACAACGGCTCGATCACGTTGCGGGCCAAGATCGTGATCGGCAGCCGGTCGATCGGATCGCCGTCATTCCGGGGGGCGAATTCGGGCCGGATGGTCAGCCGGTACCAGTGGCCATCGAGAAACATGCCGAATTCGCCTGAGCCGGCGGGTCGCACCGGCCGCTCGGAGCCTGCCACCAAGAAGCGCTTGCGCAGCTCGGCGATGAGTTGCTCCGGACTGCGGCCGCTGAGATCCCGCAGCAACCGATTGTAATCCAGGATGGTCATCTCGTGTTGCGGGAACAGCACCGCCAGGAAATAGCCGTGCAATGCGGTGCCGGTGCTGCGGGCTTGCGCGACCCGCAAGGCGGCGGCCGAGCGGTGATGCCCGTCGGCGATATAGAGGGCCGGCAGCGCATCGGTCGCCCGCGTCAGCGCCACGATCGTGGCGTCGTTGCTGATCGGCCAGAGCTGGTGGCGGACGCCGTCGTCGGCGGTGACGTCGACATCGGCGGCGCGCGTGGCGGCTTTCGCCAGCATGGTGTCGATATCCGGAGCGGCCGGATAGGCGATCATGACTGGGCCGGTCTGCGCGTTGACGGCCTCGATCTGATGGACCCGGTCGTCTTCCTTGACCGGGGTCGTAAGCTCATGCTTTCGAATCCGGTTGGTGGCGTAGTCGGCGAGCGAAGCCGCCACCGCGAGCCCGGTCTGCGTGCGGTCGCGCCACGTCAGCCGGTAAACGTAGTAGCAGGGCTTGGGATCGCGGATCATGACGCCGGCCGCGACCATGCGACCGAGGTTCTCGGCCGCCTTGGTGTAGACCGCCGGATCGTGCGGATCGATCGCCGGATCGAGGTCGATCTCGGGCTTCGAGATATGCAGGAAGCTCCATGGCTTGCCCTTGGCGCGCTGGCGCGCCTCCACGCTCGAGAGCACGTCATAAGGGGGCGCGAGGATTTCGGCGGCGCGTCCGGGAGCGGGCCGCAGGGCACGGAAGGGCTGAATAAGCGTCAAGAGGCGTCTCCGCAACAGGGTCGATCTGTGGTCAATTGCGCCCCGCTATAGCGGCATGCGAGTCGAGCGGCAAGAATGAGCGCCGGCGCCGCGCGGGCAGCCGCAAAGCCGATCCGGCTGCCACCCTTGCGGCCTGATCTCCGGCCGCCGACATTGAGCCGACGCAGTCCGCGTCCGTTTTTTGTGATGCTCCCGTCCACCCCGATCGAGGAACGTTCGTTGCAGGTCATCCTGATCGCGGGCCCGACCGCAAGCGGCAAGTCGGCGCTGGCGCTGGCGCTCGCCCAGAAGCTCGGCGGGGTCGTCGTCAACGCCGATTCCATGCAGGTCTACCGCGACTTGCGTGTGATCACCGCGCGGCCGACGCCGGACCAGGAAGCGCTTAGGCCGCATTTTCTGTACGGCCATGTGGATGCGGCGGTTCGCTATTCAGTGGGCGCCTGGAGCACCGATGCCGGCGCCGTGCTGGCGGCCGCTGCGCAGGATGTGCGCCCGGCCATCGTGGTCGGCGGCACCGGTCTCTATTTCGAGTCACTGACCAAGGGGCTCGCGGCGGTACCGCCGATCTCCGAGGACATCCGCGCCGCCATCAGGGCGCGCCTCGCGGCCGAGGGCCCGGTCGCGCTCCACGCCGAGCTTGCCCGGCTGGACCCGGCGACGGCGCAACGGCTTATGCCGGCCGACCGCTCGCGCGTCACCCGGGCGCTCGAGGTCGTGCTGGCGACCGGCCGCTCGCTGTCCGACTGGCACCGGGACGGGATGCCGCCCGCCGTCGATGCCTCACGTGCGATCAAGGTCTTCCTCACCCCCGAGCGGGGCGAGCTGCAGCGGCAGATCGAAACCCGCTTCGCCGCCATGCTGGCGGCCGGGGCCCTGGAGGAGGTCCGCTCGCTTGCGGCGCGCAGGCTCGATCCGGCGCTTCCGGCCATGAAGGCGCATGGCGTGCCCTGGCTCATTCGTCACCTCGCGGGTGAGATCAGCTTGCCGGATGTGGCGCTCGGTGGGGTGAGGGACACGTGGCGCTATACCAAACGGCAGGCCACCTGGTTCCGCAACCGGATGCCGGGCTGGTCCTGGATCGAACCGAAAGCCGCCGAAGCGCTGATTTTACGCGAAATCTCGCAGATTCCGGCTTGACTTCCGGGAGGAGAGCTTTATAAGCCGCGCAAGGAAATGACGGAAGCGGATTGAAATGCGCAATTTTATTACCATCTCTGTGGTGCCGGTTAGGAGGCGCATCGCCCAGGGTTGCTCCCAAGATTGCTAGAGCAACCCGCGAGCCGGCGATGCGCACAGGGGCTTTCGGGCCCCTTTTTGATTCTCACAATCCATTGCCACGTCCGAAAGCCACGAAGGGTGAGCGCAAGGAGCGAACCATGAGTAACGAAATGAGCGGCGCCGAAATTGTCATCCAGGCTCTCGTCGACCAGGGGGTTCGTGACATATTCGGCTATCCGGGCGGTGCCGTGCTGCCGATCTATGACGCGCTGTTCCAGCAGGACAAGCTGCGCCACATCCTGGTGCGCCACGAGCAGGGCGCGGTGCATGCCGCGGAGGGCTATGCGCGCTCGACCGGCAAGGTCGGCTGCGTGCTGGTGACCTCGGGGCCGGGCGCCACCAATGCGGTCACGGGCCTAACCGATGCGCTCATGGATTCGATCCCGCTGGTTGTCATCACCGGTCAGGTTCCGACCCATCTTATCGGCAACGACGCGTTCCAGGAATGCGACACGGTCGGCATCACGCGCCCGTGCACCAAGCACAATTATCTGGTGAAGAATATCGCGGATCTGGCGCGTGTGCTGCACGAGGCGTTCTATGTCGCGGCCCATGGCCGGCCCGGCCCGGTCGTGGTCGATATCCCCAAGGACATCCAGTTCGCCAAGGGGTTCTATCAGGGGCCGCAGAACATCGAGCACAGGACCTACAAGCCCAGGATCAAGGGCGATCCCGCCAAGATCGCGAGCGCCGTCGAGCTGATGCGGCGGGCAAAGCGTCCGGTGTTCTACACCGGCGGCGGCGTGATCAATTCCGGCCCCGCGGCGAGCCGGCTCTTGCGCGAGCTGGTCAAGCTCACCGGCTTTCCGATCACCTCGACCCTGATGGGGCTCGGCGCCTATGCGGCTTCCGATCCGCAATGGCTCGGCATGCTGGGTATGCACGGCACCTACGAGGCCAACCTGTCGATGCACGATTGCGATCTGATGATCTGCATCGGCGCGCGCTTCGACGACCGCATCACCGGGCGGCTCGATGCCTTTGCGCCCGGCTCGACCAAGATCCACATCGATATCGATCCGTCCTCCATCAACAAGAACGTCAAGGTCGACCTGGCGATCATCGGAGACTGCGCCAACGTGCTCACCGAGATGGTGAGCCTGTGGCGCGCCAACCCGGTGCCGGCCGACAAGAAGGCGCTGGCGGCCTGGTGGAAGCAGATCGAGACCTGGCGGGCGCGCAAATCGCTCGCGTATACGCATTCGAGCACGATCATCAAGCCGCAATACGCCATCCAGCGGCTCTACGAGCTGACCAAGGGCCGCGACACCTACATCACCACGGAGGTCGGCCAGCACCAGATGTGGGCGGCGCAATTCTATCGGTTCGAGGAGCCCAACCGCTGGATGACCTCCGGCGGGCTCGGCACCATGGGCTATGGCCTGCCGGCCGCGATCGGGGTGCAGCGCGCGCATCCGGGCGCGCTCGTCATCGACATCGCCGGCGAGGCCTCGGTGCTGATGAACATGCAGGAAATGTCGACCGCCGTGCAGCATCGGCTGCCCATCAAGGTCTTCATCATCAACAACAAGTATATGGGTATGGTGCGGCAGTGGCAGGAATTGCTGCATGGCGGCCGCTATTCCGAAAGCTATATGGATGCGCTGCCCGATTTCGTGAAGCTGGCCGAGGCCTATCACGCGGTCGGCATCCGCTGCGAGAAGCCGGTGGACCTCGACGACGCGATCCGCGAGATGATCGGGGTCGAGAAGCCGGTGATCTTCGATTGCGTGGTCGACCCGGCGGAGAACTGCTTCCCGATGATCCCCTCCGGGCGCGCCCACAACGAGATGCTGCTGGGCGACGCGGCGGTCAAGATCGAGGATGCCGTCACCGCGGAAGGCAAGGTGATGGTGTGAGCAGAAATCTTCGTAGCCCGCACGTAGCGCAGCGGAA
>DASZKX010000412.1:0-3015 GCA_035552735.1 Xanthobacteraceae bacterium | reverse complement strand
ACCTTCGAGGTGCCGCCGGTCCGGCAATGGTAGGGAACGGGAATTTCCAGAATGCGCAATCCGCCCTGCGCGGCGCGCATTTGCATTTCGATGTTCCAGCCATAGCCCATCTCGCGCATGCCGAGATCGAGCAGGAGCTGGCGTCGAATGGCCCGAAAAGCGCACATATCGGTGTAGCGCACGCCGTAGAGCGCCCGCATGGCCCAGCCGGCCATCGTTCCGGCCGCGAGCTGATGCCAGGCGATGCTGCCGGGGGCGCGCTCGCCGAGCGCACGCGATCCGATCACGAAGTCGTATCGGCCCGAACGGATCGGCGCGATCAGGGCGGCCAGGCTCGCCGGATCGTCGGCGCCGTCGCCGTCCATGAAGACCATGATGTCGGCGTCGTGGGCCGCCTTGGTGGCACGCCAACAGGCGCGGCCGTAGCCCTTGCCGGCGTCGATCACCTGCGCGCCGGCCGCTTGCGCGTGCGCCGCGGTCGCATCGCTGCTGCCGCCGTCGGCCACGATGATGCGGCTCGCAAGCGCGGGCGGAATGCCGGCAACGACGTCCGCGATCGAGGCCTCTTCGTTCAGGGCCGGAATGGCGACGGTCACTTGCGCGGACGCGAGTGCCGGGCGGCGTAACGGGCTTGCGGGCTCGGTCACGGCCAACATGTCTCAAAGGCTCCAGCGCAGGCCGCAGCCCGCGCATGCGGACGGCGGCTGATCGGACAGGAGCGCGTCGCGAAACGACCCATAGGCTTCGCCGTTCCAGATTTCGCGCAGCGTCTGCTGGGTGGCGTCGCCCAGCGTGTAATTCTCGTAGCCGCGCTGCGAGAACGGCGCGATGCAACAGGGCAGCGCGCGCCCGTTGGCGGTGAAATACATGACGGTCCACGGACGGCGGCACATGCTCCAGGGCGAGACGCCATCATTGCGCTTGAGGCTCATGCCGGGCTCGGAGGCGGCGCCCGAGGCGTTGAAGGTCATGCCATGGGCTTGCGCCAAGGCGGCGGCTTCATCGATCGCGGCCGTCTCGTCCCGGCTCATCTTGTCGTAGAGCGCCTGATCGGGCCGCGCGAGCCCGATGACGTCCTGCTCGAAGAAGACCAGACGCTGCAGATAGACCTCCTTGACCCCGACCGAGGCCGCGACCCGCACGAAATCCGGCAGCTCGGCGATGGTTTCCTTCAAGCCGGTGAGCCAGACCGAGACGCGCGGCCGGTCGCTGCCCTCGCGCTCCTGCAACTCGCGGAAACCACGGATGTTCTTGAGAATCCGCTTGAAGTAATTTTTGCCGCGCACCGCGATGTAGGATTTTTCATTGGCCGCATCGAGCGAGACCCGCAGCTCGTCGAGGCCGGCCGCGATGAGGGCACGGCCGTTGCGCTCGTTGAGCACGGTACCATTGGTGTTGAACAGGACGTAGGTGCCGCGATCCTTGAGATAGCGGACCATCTTGGGCAGGTGCTTGACCAGCATGGGCTCGCCCACGCCGTGCAGGACGGCCCGCTCGATCCCGGGCAGCTGATCGACGATCGAGGTGAACAGCTCCCAGCTCATATCGGCCGACGGCTCGAGCTCCTCGTAGGTGCGCGGGCAGGTCGTGCAAAGAAGGTTGCAACGATTGGTCGTCTCCAGATAGAGGCACACCGGCTTGCGATCGGGGAGCGCGGTGCGCCGATCGTCGACGCTCTCGAAGTAGCGGCGCGGATTGACCGGGCGTTCAGGCAGGGACGGCGTCGCCATGCACTTCTTCCTTCTTGTTGAACCGGCTGACGGCGAGCTCGAGCGCGAGGATGAGGGCAAAGCCGCCATAAATGACAAGCCCGTCGCCCAGGCTCGGCGGCCAATTGGAGACATGCAAATAGTCTGCCGCGCAGGTCAGATAGATCACGCTGACGCGCGGATGAATGCACACGAATGGGATCAGCCAGATGAAATACCAAGGATAGTGCGGCGAGAACAAAACCATGAAGGCGACCGCGAGCAGCATGCCGCCGGCGAGGTCTGCCTTCGGCCCCGAGCGTCGAAGAAGGACGGTGAGCCCCAGCACCGCCATCACGACGGCAGCCAGCGGAAAGTAGACCGCGAAGGCGTCGGGCGGCAGCCGCAGGACGCTGCCGGCGAGCTGCCACAAGAAGATGCCGGAACCTTGATCGAAACCCTCCTCCGCCACATAGCCGCCCAGAAAGCCGAAAACCTTGGTCCCGACGCCGAGGTAAGGCAGATAGAGCAGGCCGAGCGCCGCCGCGAAGGCCGCCGGCAAGCGCCAGTCCCAACGTTTGTAGATCGCCGGTCCGGCCACGGCCGGGAAATATTTGACCAGGACGCCGGCCGCGAGCGCGATGCCGGAGAGGATCGGCGATCGTCGGTCGGTCGCCACGAAAGCCAGCAGCAGGAAGGCGATCGCCATGGCATCCACGTGGCCGTCGCCGGCGAATTGCCACAGCGGCAGCGGATGCCACGCGTAGAGCAGGACGCGCGTGGCGGGCAGGCCGCGCGCAGCCAACAATTGCAGGAGCGCCCAGACCGCCAGCCCCTCGAACGCGAGCATGACGGTCTTCATGAAGACCGGGGTCTCGGAAATGCGCGTGGCGGCGAGAAACACCAATTGGGCGGCCGGTGGATAGATGGTGGGGGCGTAGCCGGCGCGATTGATGTTGGGGTAGATCGCTTCATCGCGCAGCGGCCGCAAAGCCTCATCGGCCGGCAGATAGCGGTACGGATTGATCCCGGCCGCCTGGACGCGGCCGTCCCAGATGTAGCGATAGATATCGCTGGACGCCGGCGGGCTCGGCAGAACGATGAGCCGCATCGCCAGGCCGACCAGCAGAATGCCCGCCAGCGCGGTGCGCCCCGTCAGCGCGACGCTCGGCCGGGCAAGCACCAGCCAGGCCGCCACCGCATAGACCGGCGTCTGCAGCAAAGATATCAGGCCGACGGTGGGATGATCGGCGCGCCAGAGCGCAGCGGCGCCGAAAACCGACAGCGCCAACAGCGCGGCGGCCAGTGCCGCCAGTATCCAGCCAAT
>DASZKX010000411.1:0-4935 GCA_035552735.1 Xanthobacteraceae bacterium | reverse complement strand
CCCGGCAACCCGAACACGATCTCGCGATGCGGATAGAAACGCCGGATCGAGCTGACATAGCGGCCGAGCAGCCGCCGTTCGCCGTCGTCGTGGGAGGCCAGATAGAAGACGTAGGGCTCGCCGTCGCCCGCGAAAATCGGGTCCATGAGAATCCAGAAGTGATCGCCAGGCTGCTGCCCGGGCAGCTCCAGCGCCAGGCGTGCCGTTGCCTCGGCCGGCACCTTCTCGGCCCCGACCTTGGCGGCGGCCTTGAGGACGTCGCTCCACGTCACCCAATCGGTGACCCCGAGCGTGCTCAGCTGCACCCGCGCGAGCCGGATGGCGCGGGGGCTCTCCGCGGTGGCGAAGCTCGTCCGCGAGATCATCTCGCGCGCGCAATTGCCGATGTAGCAGCCGTCCCGCTCGAGCGCCTGCACCAGCGCCCGCTTCGATCCGCCACCGATCTTGAGCTCGAGATAGATCGGCAAAGGCCGTGAGCCGGCCGCTGCCGGCGAGGGTGCGGGCTTTCGTTTGGGCATTGGTGGGCGCTGCTTTAGAGCATTTTCAGGAAAAAAGCATGCCCCCGGGGAGGCGGGGTGGAATCCGGTTTTCCGTCCGGAAATGCGACAATGCAAAAATGCTGGAGCGGTTTCTTGTTTCTGGACTATATGAAACCGCTCCAGCGTTGCGGTCTCCCGGGCCGAAGAGCTCCGAGCTATCCTAAGCATTACCACGCACGCGGTCGACGAGGGCACGCGGATCCTTGGGCAGGGCATCGGACCGCCACGCCACATGGCCGTCGGGCCGCACCATGACCAGGCGCCGCTCGTAGAGCGCGCCGATCGCCGGATCTGCGATCGACATTATGTTTAGCGGCACATGCCGCGCCCCGAAGGCCTGCTCGATCGCGTCCGGTTCGGGCGCATCGTCGCCCAAACGCAGGAGCGTAAAGCCGTCCCCAAAGGCGTCGATAGTCGAGCGCCCATCGCCGAGCCAGGCATGCGGCGCGCGGCTGCCCGGATAGGAGGTCGGCTCATATTCGCTGATGGTGAGCGGCGGGGCGGGGGTCGGGTCCGGCCAGCAGATCGGCGAGGGATCGTAGCGATAGCCGAGCGCGATCCCGTTGGTGATGAACTTGCGGGTCTGCGTGCGCATGATCGCCGCGCCCATGGCGCGGCGCGCCTGCGCGCCCGCCGCGGTGTCGAGCGCGATCTCGGGATGCGGATTTTGGGTCCGGTCGGTGTCGTAGGTCATGCTGGCATGGCCGACATTGCGCACGCCCACCGGATGGCGCTCGATCTCGTAGGCGTCGAGCAGGCCTCCGCCGCCCCAGCCCGCCAGCGTGGCGGTGAGCTTCCAAGCCAGGTCGACGGCGTCGCCGAGCCCGGTATTGAGCCCGAGTCCCGAGGCCGGATGATTGAGATGCGCGGCGTCGCCGGCGAGGAAGACCCGCTCCGCCCGGTAGCGGTCGGCCACAACGTTGCGGGCGGTCCAGCGGCGGATCGAGAGCACCTCGTGCGGCACCGGCCTGCCGATCACCTCCTCGAACAGCCGATCGGCATCCACCGCCTCGGGCGCGTCGAAGTACGCCTTGCCGCTGACGCCGAAACGATACAGCTCGCGACCGTCCAGGATCACCAGATTGCGCCACAGCCCGGCCGGCTCGACGAAGCTGATCAGGGCGGCCTTGCCCATGGCATGGTGCTCCCACAATCGCGGCGCGCGCACGAAGATGCTGAGATTGTGCCCGACGTAGGACGAGCCGCTCATGCCGATGCCGAAGGCGCGGCGGATCGGGCTGTGCCCGCCGCTGCAGTCGACGACATATTGGGCGATGATCTCGATGCGCTGGTCGCTCGCCAGATCATGCGCGGTGGCGATGACGCGGTCACTTTCCTGTTGCAGGGATTCGAACCGGCAGCGGTAACGCAGCTCCACGCTCTCTTGGGCCAAGGCGAGATCGCGCAGGATCGGATCGAGCCAGAGCTGGTTGCAGCGCTGCGGCCGCTCCGGGCTTTCGGGCGTGGGGCCCTTGCCGCCGTGATGGGGACGCTCGATGCGGGCGATCTCGAAGCCGTTGAGGCTGGTGCAGTAGAGCGCGGTGTGCGGGAAGTCCTCCGGCGCCGAGGCGGCCCGCACCGCGTCGGCCACCCCGAAGCGGCGCATGAACTCCATGGAGCGCGCATTGAGGGCGGAGGCGCGCGGATGGTCGGCGGGTCCTTCGCCTTGCTCGACCACCAGGCAGGGCACGCGGCGCAAGCCGAGATCGGCGGCCAGCGCTAAGCCGACCGGCCCGGCACCGACGATCAGGATCGGGATTTCGACGGTGTGGGTCCGCGGTACCATTCTGGCCCGGTGGGTTCTTTGCGGTGAGGCGGATGCGGGAGGCCGGAGGGAGCAGCAGGCCAGGGCGGCCGGCATATTCATGCATCCGGGCGCCGAGACAAGGGCTCACGGATCTTTGGCCTGAAAGCCGGCAGGTCCGGACGCCCCTGTGCGGCACACCAAAAAAAGGCCCCGCCGATTGGCGGGGCAAGACTGACAGCTTGGAGATTTCCCAAAGAGGGAAGACCAGTATTTACACAAAGTTTATGAGCGAAGGCAAGCGGAAAATGAATAAAATATGGGCGCTAGCTGAATGTAACGCATGCAAAAATGTCGCAGGGCGTGGGCGACCGCGTTATGCTGCATAACTTCGGCGTATAGCATGCGCAGGGCGTATACCAACGGCCCGCTTCCCCGGTGGCCCACCCCACAATTGAGAGGAGAGGCATTTCCAAACATCAAAAAGCTCGGATGTCCAGCATGCCGCACCGGCATGATTGCCGGCCTGTCTTGAGCGCGCGCCGACCGCTCGATACCCTGCGTCATCGAACAAACCTGCAGAAACGCATAGGGCGGAGATACAGATGACGATGATCAAATTGTTGTTGGCGGGATCGACGCTATCGGTCCTGCTGGGTTCCTGCATTGCTCTTGCGCAGCAGCCTGCCCAGCAACCGGTGCCGCCGCATCCCATGACGTTCTTCGTCACCAGCGTGGGAATCGGCAAGGGCGGCGACCTCGGCGGCGTGGCGGGGGCGGACGCGCACTGCCAGCGGCTCGCCACCGCGACCGGCGCCGGCAATCGCACGGTCGGTGAAAAGATCTGGCACGCCTATCTGAGCACGCAGCCGCGCGACGGCGAGCGCGCCATCAACGCGCGCGACCGCATCGGGCCGGGCCCCTGGTACAATTTCAAGGGCGACATGATCGCCAAGGGCCTCGCCGACCTGCATGGGGACACGATCGCGCTCGCGCGCCTCGGCAACAACGTGACCAAGCTGTCGGCGCTCACCGAGAAGGGCGAGATCGTTCCGGGCCTCAACGACAATCCTGATCCAAAGGACCGGACCTGGGCCTATGCGTCCACCCATCCCAATTCCAACCGGCACGAGATGCTGACCGGCTCGACCACCGATGGTCACGCCTATTCGGATGTGAGCGTCGACCGCACCTGCAACAATTGGACGAGCAGCGCCGAGGGCAGCGGACAGATCCGCGGCAACGTCACCGGCGCGGCGGCCGAGGTCGGCCTGTCGGATCGCAACGGCGGCGGCAACGGATCATGGAATTCGGCGCATCCGACCGGCGGCTGCAGCCAGGAGGCGCTGACGCGCTCCCATGGGGTCGGCCTGTTCTACTGCTTCGCCGTCAATTGAGCGCTCTGGCTCCAACCTTGTCTCAGCTCCCAGGAGATACCAATGACCCGCACCCCGTGGATTGTCGCCGTCTGCGCGCTGCCGATGTGGCTTTGCTCTTCATTTGCGTACGCACAGGCGCCGGGGCCGCAACCCTTTCCGATGAGCTTCTTCGTCACCAGCGTGGGGATCGGCAAAGGCGGCGATCTGGGCGGCCTGGAGGGAGCTGATGCGCATTGCCAGCGGCTCGCCGCGGCGGTAGGGGCCGGCGGCAAAATCTGGCACGCGTATCTGAGCACGCAAGCCCGGCCCGGTCAGCCGGCCGTCAACGCCCGCGACCGCATCGGGCACGGCCCCTGGCACAATTCCAAGAAGCTGCCGATCGCGGCTGATTTGGCCGAGCTCAACGGCGACACCATCGAGCTGGCGCGGCTCGGGAGCAACCTGTTCAAGCAATCGGCGCTCAACGAGAAGGGCGAGGTGATCAACGGTGCCGGCGACACCCCCAACATGCACGACATGCTGACCGGCTCGCAGACCGACGGCCGCGCCTATACGGACAGCGCCGACCATACCTGCAGCAACTGGACCAGCAGCGGCCCCGGCTCCGCCCAGGTCGGCCATTCCGACCGCACCGGCGCCGGCAACACCTCGTGGAACTCGGCGCATCCGACCCGGGGCTGCAGCCAGGAAGCCCTGGTGAGCACCGGCGGCGCGGGCTTGTTTTATTGCTTCGCGATCAATTGAGGGCTGGAGAAGTTGATCTCGCGGCTTGCTCAAGTGTACTCCCTCGCCCCGAAGGGGAGAGAGGGAGTTAAATGCTTTGCCCGCCTCACCAACAATTCGCAGCCTCCTTCTGAACGCCTCCTACCGCACCGGCACAAACTTCTGCACCCGCTTTCCGGAATCCACCTCGCCCGTATAGAGGTTGCCTTTGGAGTCCATGGTGGCGACATGGACGAAGTGGAATTGGCCGCCGGCATGGCCATGATGGCCGATCTTGTCGACGATCTTGCCGGTGTCGCGTTCGAGCTCCCAGACCACGTTGTTCACGATGTCGGCGACGAAGATGTATTTCTGCTCGGGGTCGGGCGAGAAATCGACCGAGCCGGCGGCGCCGCCGCGCAGCGTCTCGTTGGCGATGAAGAACTCCTTGAGGAAACGGCCCTGCTTGGTGAAGACCTGGATGCGGTCGCCGCCGCGATCGCAGACATAGAGCAGCCCGTCGTTCGAGATGCGCACGCAGTGCACCGGCGACTTGTATTGCGCGGCCGGT
>DASZKX010000410.1:0-2101 GCA_035552735.1 Xanthobacteraceae bacterium | reverse complement strand
TGAGGAAAGAAGCCGAGGCGGTCTCCGCTTACCGGCGGCCGCAAACCGCTGCTACGCGGTGACGTGGCTCAGGGCGTCGACAATACCGTCGACGACCGCCTCGACCAGGACCCTATCCTCGCCCTCGCCCATGACCCGGATCACCGGCTCGGTGCCGGAGGAGCGAACGATAAGGCGGCCGTGGCCGTTGAGGCGCCGCTCCGCCTCACGGATGGCGGAGCGAACCTTGGCGCTCTCCAGCGGCTTGCCGCTGCGGTAGCGCACGTTCTTAAGCACTTGCGGCAGCGGATCGAAGCGGTGACAGACCTTCGATACCGGCTGATCCTGCTTCTTGAGCACGGCCAACACCTGCAGGGCGGCCACGAAACCGTCGCCGGTCGTGGTGTAGTCGGAGAGGATGATGTGCCCGGAGGATTCGCCGCCGACATTGTGCCCGTGCTCGCGCATATATTCGAGCACATAGCGATCACCGACCGGCGTACGCGCGAGCGACAGGCCGAGCCCCCCCAGATAGCGCTCAAGGCCGAGATTCGACATCACTGTGGCGACGACTCCGGGCTTGGCGAGGCGGCCGTCTTCCTTGAAGCTCGCGGCAATCACCGCCAGCAGTTGGTCGCCGTCGACCAGATGGCCGCGCTCATCGGAGATTATGACGCGATCCGCATCGCCATCGAGCGCGATGCCGATATCGGCGCGCATTTCCTTGACCTTGGCGCACAGCGCCGCCGGCTCGGTCGATCCGCAATCCCGGTTGATGTTGAAACCGTCGGGCTCGACCCCGATCGGTACCACGTCGGCGCCCAGCTCCCACAGCGCCTCGGGCACCACCCGGTAGGCGGCGCCGTTGGCGCAATCCACCACCACGCGCAACCCATCGAGACTGAGCGCCCGCGGCAGCGTGCGCTTGGCAAATTCGATGTAGCGATCGTGCACGCCGTCGATGCGTTTGGCGCGACCCAGGTCCGGGCTCTTCGCCAGCTTCTTGGACAAATCCGAATCGATCAGCGCCTCGATCTCATGCTCGACGGCGTCCGACAGCTTATAGCCGTCCGGGCCGAACAGCTTGATGCCGTTGTCGTCGTAGGCATTGTGCGAAGCCGAGATCATCACACCGAGGTCGGCGCGCATGGAGCGCGTGAGCATGGCCACCGCCGGCGTCGGCATGGGGCCGAGCAGGAGAACATCCATGCCGACCGAGGTGAAGCCGGCCACCAGCGCGGTCTCGATCATGTAACCCGACAGACGGGTGTCCTTGCCGATCACCACCCGGTGACGATGGTCGCCACGGCGAAAGGTCAGGCCCGCCGCCTGCCCGATGCGAAGCGCCAATTCCGGCACGATCACGCTGTTGGCGCGACCGCGGATGCCGTCAGTCCCGAAATACTTGCGAACCATTTTCCCCTACACCCCGGCCGAGATACCCGAAACCCATGATAGGCCTATACCACGGACATATTCTTCAAATTCTTCAAAAAATATGGATATTCCGCGCCATGATGAACGCCACCGCCGTGGCGCCGGGGTTTCAGCCGCCGCGCCGCCCGTGTTCGACTACGTGCTTCTGGCGGTTTTCCGGCGGTCGTACGCATTCGGGGGCGGTTGGACGATGCTGACCGGGTCGGAGGCCGGAAAAGTCTCTTCCAGGCCCAATTCCAGCGATTCTTCGATGCGCCGGCGCCGCTCGGCCGGGGTCTCGGGGCGCGCTTGGTTCGCGATCCCGTTTTCGACGAGGGTTTCGTTCGATATCACCATGATCATCTCCTGCGCAAGCGGCCCGCGACGCCGGGCTCGGCCTTGAGACAACCCCGGGGGCGGCCTCGGCGTTCCGCCCGCCGTGGCATTGCAACTTGACGGAATGCCGGATGGGTGGTGATTGCAGGTGCCCCCGAGAGCCTGAACGAGCCGACGTGAGTGCCCGGCCATGCGCATGATGACCTGCATCGAGGACATGCGGCTGCATGCGCGCCGCCGGGTCCCCAGAATGTTCTTCGATTATGCCGACCGTGGTTCCTATGCGGAGGAGACGTTGCGGATCAACCGCACGGACCTCGAGCACATCAAGCTGCGCCAGCGCGTGCTGGTGGACGTCGCGCAGCGCGAC
>DASZKX010000409.1:0-25929 GCA_035552735.1 Xanthobacteraceae bacterium | reverse complement strand
TCCGCAGCCCCGATCACGATGCGCTTCGGCAGCGACAGCCCGATCGGCGCGGCTCACACCAAATCCGCCGTGGTCCTCAAGGAGCT
Organism: Xanthobacteraceae bacterium; assembly: GCA_035552735.1. GTDB lineage: Bacteria > Pseudomonadota > Alphaproteobacteria > Rhizobiales > Xanthobacteraceae > VAZQ01. Next base: position 25,843 of record DASZKX010000409.1, on the reverse strand, counting down.
GGTCGAAGCCGGCACCGCGGGCCGCGTCCAGGTCACCATCTTCCCGGACGGCCAGCTCGGCAGCAATGGGGCGATGACCAACTCCGTCAAGGCCGGGACACTCGACGCCGTCGTCACCGACGTGACCTACATCAGCACCGCGGTCCCGGAGGCCGACGTCTTCAATCTGCCGTTCCTCTATACGGACACCGAGCAGGTGCTTCGATTTGCCAACGGCCCGGTCGGTGAGCGGCTGAAGCCGAAAATAAGCGAAGCCTTCGGCTGCGAGGTCTTGGGCTTCGCCACCGACGGTACGCGCAATCTTTGGAACAGCAAGCACCCGATCAGGACGCCGGCGGACATCGAGGGACTCAAGATGGGGGTCCAACCGAGCAAGATCCAGCGGGACACCATCCTGGCATTCGGAGGAATCCCGACGGTCGTGGCCTTCAACGCGCTGTACACCGCGCTGCAGACCGGCCTCGTCGACGGCAGCGACAAGGCCTTCGCCGACATGATCGAATTGAAGTTCTATCAGGTCACCAAATATCTGACGCTCACGAGCCACTACAGCATCGTCAATGTGCTGGCCGTCTCGAAGAAGTTCATGGACAAGCTCACCCCGCCGGACCAGGAGGTCGTTCGCGCGGCCGGCAAGCCCGCTGTCGACGCCCAGGTGGACGAGATCCTCAAAGGCGAGAAGGCGGCGCTCGCGTTCTTGCAGGACAAGGGAATCCAGGTCTTCGCGATGGAGAATCCCAAGGCGTTCTCCGCCAAGATGGAGCCCGTCTACAAGGAAGCCGCCGACCGGATCGGCGCGGATATGATCGAGCAGGCGCGCCATTTCTCGTGAGCCTTCACATGAGCTTGCATGAGACATAGGCCGCTATGAATCGATGGGGCGGCCGCATAGGCTTTGACACCGGCGCGGTGTCACGGGCTGTGCGACCATCATGACGGCGGCCGAGCCGGTTGGTCATGAGCGGGTTTGCCGGATGAAATTGCTTCAAGTCCAATTCTATCTCGCGGAGCTCGGCCGCTGGATCGAGCACGCCTTGATCGCGGTCTGCGGCATACTTCTCTGCGTGATGGCCTCGAGCGTCTTCTTCGAGGTCCTGATCCGCTACGTTATCCATGCACCGACCGCCTGGACCGAGGAGACCGCGCAGTTCGTGCTGGTGTGGTACGGCCTGCTCGCCGCCGCGGTCGGCGCCCGCAAAGGCGTGCACTTCGCCATCCGCTGGGGGGTCATCCGCTTCAGCGACCGCGCGCGCTGGATCATCCGGCAGGGCGTCAATGTGGTGGTCATCGTCTTTCTGTCGGCCCTCCTCAAGCTCGGGCTCGATTACCTCGACATCGTCGCCAATCAGACGTCCACGGGCGCCGAGATCAACATGCGCATTCCGTGGGCCGGCATCCCCGCCGGAATCGGCAGCATCCTGGTGATCTACGTCCTCGAGGTCGCAGATGCCGTGCTGTCGATCTGGACCGGGCGGCAGTTCAGCGTGAAGGAAGCCCGCGAGGAGGACATCCATCGGGCGCTGCGCGGCGAGACCGTGCCGCCGGCGCCGGTGGAAGCGTCCCCCTTGGAATCCACGGACTGAAAGCGGCATGGCCATCGCAATCGGCATTGCCTGGCTGGTTTTCATATGCCTCGGCGTGCCGATCGCATTCGTGTTGGGCGCCTCCGCCATGGTCGGCGTCCTGCTCGCCCCGGACGGTTTCGACCTGCTGCCGGCGCTGGTGGAGCAGATGTTCATCGCGGTCAGCTCCTTCAACTTTCTGGCCATCCCGCTCTTCATCTTCGCCGGCGGCGTGCTCGCCGAAAGCGGCGTCGCGAAGATCCTGATGGATCTGGCCTCCATCACGGTCGGTCGCGGGCGTGGCGGGTTGGGCGCATCGATCGTCATGTCGGCGATGATCTTCCACGGAATCTCAGGCTCTTCATCGGCCGACGCGGCGGCCATCGGCAAGGTGACCCTGCCAACGCTGCGCACGCAGGGCTACCCGCTGCCGTTCAGCGTGGCCCTGCTGGCGACCGCAGGCGCCACCGGCACGCTCATCCCGCCGACGATGGATCTCATCATCATCGGCATCGTCGGCAACATGTCGATCGCCGGCCTGTTCGCGGCCGGGATCCTCCCGGCCTTCGTCAATGGTCTCGGGCTGATGGTCTTGGTGGTCTTCATCTCCCGCCGCCGCGGCTACGGCAACGTGAGGCTCCCGTTCGTCTGGAAGACCGCAGCGCTGACCTTCCTCAAGGCGACCCCTGCCCTCCTCATGATCGCCATGATTCTGGGCGGGATTCTCGGCGGCGTGTTCACCCCCACGGAGGCTTCGTCGGTCGCGGTGTTCTACGGGCTCTTCCTGGCCTTCGTGGTGTACCGCTCCCTCACCATTCGCCAGTTCCTCGGGCTGTTCCGCACCACCATCGAGATCAGCGGGATGGTGCTGCTGGTGATCGCGATGGCCGCCATGCTGGGCTACGCCCTCACGATATTCCAGGTGCCGACCGGGCTCGGACGGCTGCTCGATTCGCTCGCACCCGAGAAAGTCCTCTTCCTGCTGTTCGTGCAGATCTGCTTTTATCTCATCGGCACCTGCATGGACACCGTGCCGGCGATTCTCATCCTCATTCCGATCCTCACGCCGCTGGCGATTGCGCGCGGCATAGAGCCGATCCATTTCGGAATTCTGGTCGAATGCAACGTGGCTCTCCACCTGGCATGCCCGCCCGTCGGGAACGTCCTGTTCACCGCCTGCGCGGTCGGGAACACCCCGCTCGAGCTCGTGATCAAGCCGATCCTGCCGATGATCGCCATCCTGACGGTGACCATGCTCATAATCACCTACGTCCCCGATATCGCGATGTACCTGCCGCGGCTGCTCGGGCTGGTGGACTGACCTGGCTTCGAATAGCGGCTATCCTCATGCATTGCGGCCGAATCGGTGAGCCGGATGCGCTCGCGGAGCGCTTAGGCTCAACCCTATGAGGACATTGCTCCTATGAGGACATTGCCATGAAGCCGAAGGTCTTCGTCGCTCAGCCGATTCCCGAGGTCGCCCTCGACGTGCTGCGGGAGGCCGCCGACGTCGAGGTATACCCCTACATGGACCGGCAGATCAGCATCGACGAGCTCGCGGCCAGCGCCGGGCGTTCCGACTGGCTGTTCGTCCTGCACGAAACCAACGTCACCGCCGAGGTCATCTACGCCAATCCGAATCTGAAAGGGATCGGCGCCATGGCTTCGTCCAATCCGCTCATCGACATGGAGGCTGCCAACGCCCGCAAGATTCCGGTCGTCCTGGAAGACCCCAAGGCGACCTTTCCGGGCGTGGCGCCGACAACCGCCGATCTCACCATGGCGATGCTGCTTGGTCTCGCCTACCGGCTGGTGGAGGCCGACCGCTATACGCGCGGCGGCAAGTTTCGTCAGGAGCAGACCCTGGCCCTGATGGGGGTCGGCTGCCCGGGCCGCACCGTCGGCCTGATCGGCATGGGCAGGCTCGGCGAGAATATGGCGGCCCGCATCCGCGCCTTCGGGATGCACGCCGTCTATACCAAACGAACCCGGCTGTCGCCCAAACGCGAGCAGGAGCTGTCGGTCGAGTGGACACCCGACCTCGACGACCTGATCAAGCGCAGCGACTTCGTCTGCCTGGTCTGCGATTACAATCCGAGCACCCACAAGCTCATCGGCAAGCGCGAGCTCGACCTGATGAAGCCGGAGGCGTTTCTGATCAACACGGCGCGCGGTCGGATCGTGGACGAGCCCGAGCTGATCCGGGCCCTGCAGGAAAAGCGCATCGCGGGCGCCGCCCTGGACGTCTACTGGAACGAGCCGCCGGTCACGCAGGATCCCTCGGTTCCCGACGAGCTCTGCAAGCTCGACAATGTCATCCTGGCGCCCCACAACGGCGGCGCCACCTGGGACGTCCGTGGCCGCAAGGCGACGTCGGTGGCGCAGGGCATGGTGGCGCTGATGCGGGGCGAGCGTCCGGCGGCGCTGCTCAATCCCGAGATCTACGCGATCCGCTAGCTTCGGCAGCCAATCCGGATCAGACCTGCGCGCTCGGATCGCTCTCCACATAACGTGGAAAGACCGCGACCGGCGGCGGCAGCCTGGAGCCGGCCGCGATCCGGTGTCCGCCGCCGAGCGCCGCGAACTGCCGCTCCTCGGCCGGCACCGCGAGCAGATCGAGCAGCTTCGCGGCCGCCGCCGGCATGAACGGCTGGGCCAGCACGGCCACCTGGCGGATGACCTCGGCGGTCACGTAGAGCACTGTCCGCTGCCGCGCCGGATCGGTCTTGGCGAGCGCCCATGGCGCCTCGCCGGCGAAATACCGGTTGGCCTCGGCGACCACCGTCCAGACGGCATTGAGCACGTGATGCAGCGCCTGTGTCTTCATGGCCTCGCGCGCCTTGCCGAGCATGGCATCGGCTGCCGCCAGCATGGCGCTATCGGCTGCGCTGAGCGCGCCGGGCGCCGGCAATTGGCCGCCGAGCTGGCGGGCGATCATCGACAGCGAGCGTTGCGCCAGGTTGCCGAGATCGTTGGCGAGATCGGCATTGATGCGGGCCACGATTGCCTCGTGGCTGTAGGTGCCGTCCTGGCCGAACGGAACTTCACGGAGAAGAAAATAGCGCAGCGGATCGACCCCATAGGCATCCGCCATGGCAAAAGGATCGATCACGTTGCCGACCGACTTCGACATTTTTTCCCCGCGGTTGAACAGGAAGCCGTGAGAGAAAATACGCCGAGGCAGCTCGATGCCGGCAGACATCAGAAAGGCCGGCCAGTAGACCGCATGAAAACGCACAATATCCTTGCCGATAACGTGCAGGTCGGCCGGCCAGTAGCGACGAAATTCCACCGAATCAGTGTCAGGGAAGCCGACGCCGGTGATGTAGTTCGTCAGCGCGTCGACCCATACATACATGATGTGCTTCGGATCGCCCGGCACCGGAATGCCCCAATCGAGTGTCCCACGAGAGATCGACAGGTCTTCGAGGCCGCCCTTAACGAAGCTAACGACCTCGTTTCGCCGTTCGAGCGGACCGATGAATTCCGGATTGGCTTCATAGTGGGCGAGCAGCCGCTCCTGGTAGGCGCCGAGGCGGAAGAAATAGGTATCCTCCTCGGTCCACTCGACGGGCGAGCCGAGCGGTTCGCGCCGGACGCCATCCGATCCGAGGGTGGTCTCCTTCTCGAGGAAATAGCCTTCCTGACGTACCGAATACCATCCGGCGTATTTGCCGAGATAGATGTCGCCCGCCTCCTCCATGCGTCGCCAAATCGCCTGTGACGAGCGGTGATGGCGCGGCTCGGTCGTTCGGATGAAGGCATCCTGCGAGACATTGAGCGCCGAGCATACGTCGCGGAAGCGCTGGGAATTACGGTCTGCGAGTTGCTGCGGTGTGAGCCCTTCCGCGATCGCGGTCTGTTTCATCTTCAGACCATGTTCGTCGGTTCCGGTCAGAAAGAACACGTCCTTTCCGTCGAGCCGTTGAAAGCGTGCGATCGCATCGCTCGCCAAGAGCGTGTAGGCGTGCCCGATATGGGGGGCGCCGTTCGGATAGAAGATTGGCGTTGTGATGTAATAGCGGGGCTTTTCGGCCATTTCGCGTTGCTCGCCGTCGATCCAATTCGTTTCGAAATAGTCTCAATCGAACCAAGTCCTATCGAACCAAGCCCCATCGATCCAAGTGGTTTGGGTATCAACCGCGGGCGGTCGCGGCAAGCCAGCCGAACACCTTGAACACCAAGGGCTTGCGCTCCAGATTGAACATCTCGACCTCGCGCGCGGTGCGGTTGACGTCGTCCCACGCCTGCGCCAGCCGCACCAAGCGTCCGCCTTCCCGCATCCCGCTCGCCAGCCGGGCCGAGAGCCAGTCCCGCACCACGTCCACGAAGGTCGCGAGCACGAGGCGATCCGCCCGCTCGAGGCTCTCGCCGAGCGCATGCATGGCGCGCGCATCGGTCGCCGGCAGCAGCGCGAGCAGCTCGATCACCCGCTCGCGCACCGTCAGGAGCGGGCCGCCGAGCAGCGCGATGGCTTGCGCCACGCTGCCGTCGGCCGCCGCGGCGCCTTTTTGCACGGCTGCTTCGTGCGGATCGCGGCCGAACGCAGCCCCGACCGCCCGTGCGATATCCACGGGCGCGAGCGGCCGCAGCAACAGGCGGCGGCAGCGCGAACGGATGGTGGCGAGCAACCTTCCGGGCGCGTGGCTGACGATCAGGAACAGGCAGCGCCGCGGCGGTTCTTCCAGCAGCTTGAGGAGCGCATTGGCGCCGGCGGCGTTCAATTCGTCGGCAGAATCGACCACGACCACCCGCCAGCCCGCCTCGCCCGCGGTCGAGCCCAGGAACGGCACCAGCCGGCGCACATCCTCGACCGCGATAACGGTGCGGAGCGCGCCGCTCTCGCCCGGCCGGCGCTCGAGCACCAGGAGGTCGGGATGCCCCTGGGCGGCGATCAGGCGCGCGGCGCGGTGATCGGGAGGCAGCGCCAGCGAGCCCGCCGACTGCACTTTCGGCGCGGCGCAGTCCGGATGCGCCAGGACGAAGCGCGCCATCCGATAGGCCAGCGTCGCCTTGCCGATTCCGGGCGGTCCGCCGATCAGCCAGGCATGGGGCATGCGCCCGCCCCGATAGGCGTCGATGAGCGCCCGCTCGGCTTCGTCATGCCCGAACAGTTGCAGGGTTTCGCGTGGCGGCGGCGGCGCGCCATCGGCCTCCTCGTCTTCATTCACGACGCGACGTCCTCCAGGGTCACCGGAGCGGTCGCCGGGTCGAGCCGCTTGGCGACCGTGTCCCAGATGCGCGCGGCGACGGCGGCTTGCGCGTCGCGCGCATCGATGAGCACGCAGCGGTTCGGCTCGCTGGCGGCTAGATGCAGGTAGGCATCCCGCAGCTTTTCATGGAATTCGGAGGATTCGCCTTCGAAACGGTCGGCCCCCGCCTCGCCACGCCGTTTGCTCGCCCGCTCGAGCCCGACCTCGGCCGGCACATCCAGGATGAAGGTCAGATCGGGCTTGAGCTTGCCCACCGTCACCCGATGCAACCCGCCCAGCAACAGCGGATCCACCTGCCCGAGCGCGCCTTGGTAGACGTTGGTCGAATCGGCGAAGCGGTCGCTGACCACCCAGCGCCCGCGCGCCAGCGCCGGTTCGATCGTGGTGGACACGTGGTCGTCGCGCGCCGCCGCGAACAGGATGGCTTCGGCATCCGGGCCGAGCGACTTGGCGGCGCCCGAAAGCAGCACATGCCGGATGATCTCGGCCCCGGGCGAGCCACCGGGCTCGCGCGTCAGCACGACACCGATGCCCATCGACCGCAGCCGCTGCGCCAGTAAGGCGGCCTGCGTCGACTTGCCGGTTCCTTCGCCGCCTTCGAAGGTGATGAATCGTCCTCGCATCCGGGATGTCTCAAGGAAGTCTCAAAGCCGGGTTCCCTCTTGGCTCGGGGGCTGGGCAGGCACTGGGCAGGTAGGAGCAATATCACAGCCGCTGGATGCCGGCACGGAACAAGCCGATCATCATCTCGGTGGCGGCGTCGAGGGCGCGCTGGGACAGGTTGCCGGTTCCGACGCTTTCGGCCGCCTGAAGGGGCACCTCCAGCACAAGGGCATCGCCGCGCCACACTTTCAATGTGCCGATCTGCTGGCCCTGCTGGACCGGCGCCGGCACCGGGCCGGAATAGACCACCCGCGCGATGATCTTGTTCGGCGCCACCCGCGAGACCATCAGGCTCACGACCCGATCAGCCATCAGGGGCACGCTGCCGCGCTCGCCCCCATAGAGCTTGGCCTCGGCGATGGTCTGGCCTTCGGCGAATAGCGTTTCCGGCTGAAAGTTGTGGAAACCCCATTCGAGCAGCTTCTTGCCCTCCTCGGCGCGCTCCTTGTCGCTCTTGGTGCCGTTGACGACGACGATCAGCCGCATTCCATTCTGCACCGCCGAGCCGACCAGGCCGTAGCCGCCTTCCTTGGTGAATCCGGTCTTGAGGCCGTCCGCCCCGATATTCATCGTCAGCAGCGGATTGCGATTGAGCTGGCGGATCTTGTTCCAGGTGAATTCGCTCTCGCCATACATCGGATACTGGTCCGGATAGGTCCGGATTATTTGGCGAGCGAGCTTGGCGAGCTCGCGCGCCGTCATGAGCTGCTTGGGATCGGGCAAGCCGTTGGAGTTGCCGAAAGTCGACTTCATCAGGCCCAATTCCCGCGCCCGCGCCGTCATCATCTCGGCGAATTTCTCCTCGCTGCCGGCGATGCCTTCGGCGAGCACGATGCAAGCGTCGTTGCCCGACTGGATTACGACGCCGTGCAGCAGGTCGGCCACCGAGACCTTGCTATGGATCGGAATGAACATGCTGGACGTGTGCGAGGGCGCGCCGCCCTTGCGCCAGGCGTTCTCGCTGACGATGAACTCGTCGGTGGGCTTGAGCCGGCCCTGCTTGATCTCGTTCATCACCACTTCCGTGGTCATCAGCTTGGACAGGCTGGAGGGCGGCACCAGCTGATCGGCGTTCTTCTCGAAAAGCACGCTGCCGCTTTCGCCATCGATCAGGATCGCGGTCGGCGCCGTCGTCTGGAAGCCGTCGTCCTTCTTGAGCACTTGGGTCGCGGTCGGCGGCCCCTTGGCCTTCTCCTTGAGCGCCTCTTTTGCGCTCGGCGCTGCGGCGGCCGCCCCCATGGCACAGGCCAGCGTGGCGGCGAGCACCCATTTGCCGAATGCCGAAAGGAGCTCGCGGCCACCGGGCGGCAGCCGGGTCACGACCGGCGGAGACTGCTTTGTTGGGTTCGGTCGCATCGTTTTCGGACGGAAAATCTGCGGACGGAAAATCGGCCTCCGCTCCGGATCAAGTCCCCGGCGGGCGCCCTCACGAAAATGCTCCTCGGGAGCCGGCGGCATTTTCGGTCGGACTCATTAGCAAGCGCCGGGCTGCAAGAGCAAGCGCCGTCCTGCAAAAGCAATCCAGGAAATCGATCGGCGACCCGAATCGGCGAGCACGCTGACGACCGTCATGCAGCGGAAACGAGCGGCGAACCCACGGATTGGGCCCCAATTTTGGGGCTCAATAAAGGCCACGCCCGCTCATCAGGCCCAAGACGCCGTCATTGTGCGACGACGCCCCGTCGTCGTGCGACGGCACGAAGGCGGCGACCGGGCCCGGGTCCGTCCGCGGGGCTGAATCGAGATCCGAGGCCTTTTGCGCTCTGACGGCCGGCAATTTGACCGCCAGCCGCTCGGGCGCGACGGTTGCGACAGTGACGGTTGCGGGTTTCGCGGCCATCCGGCTCGACGTGCCCCCGAGCGCGAAGGGACGCTCGGGCGGGATCGGGGTCTCGCCGCCGTCATCCGCAAAGCCCGGAACGAAGGGTCCTGCCGACGCCACCATCAGCTGCGAGGGCACCTGCGCGGGACGGCCCTCCCGCAACGTCGCCAGCAGAAGCCGGTCATCGCTGCCTTCGAGCGGCGCGCGCCCGGCATATTCCACTCGCACATGCGCGAGCCCGTCCCCGTAGAAGCCGAGCGCATTGGCGGCCCCGATCGAGACGTCGATGATGCGATTGCGGGCATAGGGGCCGCGATCGTTCACCCGCACGATGATGGAGCGTCCGTTGTCGAGGTTGGTCACCCGCGCATAGCTCGGGATCGGCATGGTCGGATGCGCGGCCGAGATGCCATGCATGTCAAAGACTTCGCCGTTGGCGGTGAGTCGGCCATGAAAGTCCGGCCCATACCAGGAGGCGATGCCTTCAGAGCGATAGGACGGGTTGTCGGTGGGGTAATAGGTTTGCCCGTTGATCGTATAGGGCTGGCCGACGCGGTAGATGCCGCCGCCTTTCGGCACCGGCTGGCCGTCCGCGATCACCCGGGGGCTGTATTTATCGCTCAAAACCTTGCTTGCCGAGCAGTTGGCCAGCGCCGCGCAGCCGAGCACCACCGCGCTCATGCGCGCGATGCGCCCAACATGCCCCCTGCCGGCCCGCCCCATCAAACCCCCGCGCCGTAAGTTACCATGTTGCCGTCATCCGTCCGGTCTTGCGCAAACCGGACACGCCGCAACCTGACCGCCTTCGTGGATTGACCCCCGCCCATCCCCAACGCGACATGGCGCACCGCCGCCAACATACGGCCGTTCGATCGCGGCAGGAATGGGGCGGCCACCGCGCCTTATAGGGAATTGGTGAATGAGGCATTAGGGGCCTTGGAATCCCCTCTCCCCAACTGGGGGTCCCCAACTGGGAGAGGGAGCGCACCGAGATTGCGGCGCCATCATCGAGCTAAACGAACCAATCACGGCCTCCGTATCAGCGAAGGGTGACCCCGGGTACCAGAACGTGGCGCACCACATGTAACAAGGATCACTCAGATTAAGAAGGATCACCCGATCTGGGGAGCACCGTCTCGCCGGCCGGCTACTGGAGGCGCAGGCACAGTGCCGCCAAATCCTGGAGGCGCAGCCGCGCGAGCCGAACGCGACCCATCTTCTTTCATTGCGAACAGTGATCGATCATTAATACAAGAACGGATCGGGTTCGCGTCCGCGCGGCGACCCAATGGAAGCGTCCGGCCAAACTCGGTATTGTAACCGGAGCCCTGAACATTTATATCGCTCGGGTTCGAAGCTTTGGCCTTGCTTGTTTATGCCCCACCGGGACCCCTCAAGACAGTGCTGAGTTCGGATTTGCAACCGCCCGATCGGGCGGGTGCGAGGGCATCTATGCGCTTTTCAGGAGAAGAGAATGGCGACTGGCACAGTGAAATGGTTCAATCCGACCAAGGGCTATGGGTTCATCCAGCCTCAGGGCGGCGGCGGCGGCAAAGACGTGTTCGTGCACATCTCGGCGGTCGAGAAGGCGGGACTGACCACGCTCAACGAAGGTCAACATGTCGAGTATGAGCTGGTGACCAATCGCGGCAAGACGTCGGCCGAAAATCTCAAGGTGAAGTGAACCGCATGCGCGCTATAGCAGTCATATTGGGACTGGCATTCGCAGCGGCAGCGATCGTCTACTGGACGATGCCGGCAGGTTCGCTGCCAAGCTTCCTGCCCGGCTTCGAGGCAGGCTCGACCGTGGTGCATATGAAGCATGGCATCGCGGCCGCGGCAGCTGCCGTTTTGTGCTTCGCTTTCGGATGGTACACGGGACGCGCTCACGCTTGAGAGCGTGACGGTGCAGGATTGGTAGAGCGGTTTCTGCTTTAGGCTGTTGTGATACCGCTTGCGCTTTGCGCTTCGGCGCGCTTGCCGCATAGGACTCTGGATACCCGCCGAGGTTTCCCCGGCGGGCGGTCGGCCGGAAGCTCGTTTGAGATACCGCCAGCGCGGCGGCCGTGATTTTTTCCGGCTCCGCCAGGGCAGCCCCGCTCCTGCTCACAAGCCCAAATAGGCCCGGCGCACGCGATCGTCGTTGAGCAACTCCTCGCCGCTGCCGCAAAGCGTGATGCGGCCGTTCTCCAGCACATAGGCGCGATTCGCGAGCTTGAGCGAGACGGCGACATTCTGCTCCACCAGAAGGCAGGTCAGCCCCTCGCGGTTGAGATCGCGAATCGTCTGCAGGACGTCCTGCACCAGTGCCGGCGCCAGCCCGAGCGAAGGCTCATCGAACATCACCAGCTCGGGCGCCCCCATGAGGCAGCGGCCGATCGCCAGCATCTGCTGCTCGCCGCCCGAGAGCGTGCCCGCAGCCTGCCGCAGGCGCTCGGAAAGCACAGGAAACAAGGCCATGACGCGCGCCAGATTGGCCGCGCCAAGCCCGCGCGCCCGCGGCGGCATGGCGCCCATCCGCAGGTTCTCGATGACCGACAGGGTGGGAAAGATCTGGCGTCCTTCGGCCACCTGGCCAATGCCGAGATTGCAGACCCGATGGCTCGGCCATCCGGCGATGTCCTGGCCGCGAAACAGGATCCGCCCGCGCCCGGGACGGTGCATGCCGGCAATGGCGCGGATCAACGAGGTCTTGCCGGCGCCGTTGGCGCCCACGATGGTGACGATCGCCCCCTCCTCCACGACCAACGAAACGTTATCGAGCGCCTGCGCGTCGCCATGAAACAAGTCGAGCCCGGCGATCCGCAGCATCAGCCGACGGCCTCCGCCCCCAGATAGGACTGTATGACCGCGGGATCGCGCACCACCGCCTGCGGTTGCCCCTGCGCGATGGCGGTGCCGTGATGCAGCACCAGCACGCGCGTCGCCAACGCCATGACGGCCCGCATCACGTGCTCGATCAGGAGGATGGTGAGGCCGCCGCCGTTGAGCTCGCGCAGGATGGCGATCATCCGGTCGGTCTCGGTCGGACGCAGTCCGGCCATGACTTCATCGAGCAGCAACAGCCGTGGCTGCGTCGCCAGCGCGCGCGCAACCTCGAGCCGCTTGCGATCGGGCAGCGTCAAGGCCGAGGCGCGCTGGAAGCGCTTGTCGAACAGATCGAGGCGCCGCAACGTGTCGTGGGCATGCGCCCGCGCCTCCTCCACGGCCTGCCGGCGCAGCAGCGCGCCGATGACGACATTGTCCTCGACGCTGAGCGCCGGAAATGGCCGCACCAATTGGAAAGTGCGCCCGATGCCGCGCCGGCAGATACGGTCGGGCGCGAGCCCATCGATCCGCTCGCCGGCGAACGAGATCGTGCCTTGATCGGGCGCAAGCTCGCCCGCGATCATGTTGAACAGGCTGGTCTTGCCGGCGCCGTTGGGGCCGATGATGGCGAACAGCTCGCCGGGCGCGACCCCGAAAGTCACGGCATCGAGCGCCTGCAGGCCGCGAAAGCGTTTGCTCACCGCCTCGACCGACAAGAGCGCCGCTACCGTGGCCGTCATGACGACCCTCCTGGCCGGCGCCCCGCCAGCCCGCAGATGCGCGCGAGCCAGGGCCATACGCCGTCCGGGCGCAGGACGATGATCGCCATCAGGGTCAGGCCGTAGAACAGCGCCTTGGCGCCCGGTGCATCGACCCCGAGCTTCTCGACGGCCGCCGCCAGCAATTCGCCCAACGGCGTGAGAATGAACGCGCCCACCACCGGGCCGAATACGGTCCCGAGCCCGCCTACGATCGGCGCCAGGATCAGCTCAATGGAGCGGCCGATGCCGAACACCTGTGCCGGAAACAGGCTGTCGTAATAGAAGGCATAATATACGCCGCCCACGGCCGTCATGGCGGATGAGATCAGCGCGGCCTTCATCTTGGCGGCCAGGATGTCGATGCCGAGCGCGCGTGCCGCCTGCTGGTCCTCCCGCACGGCGAGCCATTGATAGCCGAGCCGCGAGCCCTTGAGCCAGGCCGTGAGGATGACCGCGCCGGTCGCGAGCGCGAGCCCGACATAATAGAACAGCCACTGCCCGCCCCGCAGATTCCACCATTCGCCGAGGCGCTGCGCCTGATATGGCACGAAAAATCCGCCGGCCCCGCCGGCGGCGCCGATGTGATCGAACGCGATGCGGGTGAATTCAGCGAACGCGATGGTCAGGAGCGCGAAATAAACGCCCTCGATGCTGAAACGACAGCCGAGCCAAGCAATCGCCGTGCCGGCTAGGGCCGCGACCGCAATCGCCGGGACGACGCCGAGCCAAGGACCTACGCCGAAATACACCCACAGCATCGCCGCCACATAGGCGCCGAGCCCGACCTGGAGCGCGTGGCCGAGCGACAGCTGTCCGGCCAGGCCCATCATCAGGTTCCAGGCCTGTCCCAAATAAGCGAAATAGAAGACCAGGATGAGGACCGAGAGCAGATAGCGGTCGGCAAACAGGGGCGCCGCCAGCAGCAGGGCGAGAAGCAGGCCGGCGAGCACGCGTCCGCGCGCCGGCATGGCGCGCCATGGAGCCATCATGCGCGGCGTCCCATCAGGCCCTGCGGCCGCAGTACCAGCACCAGAATGAGCAGCGCGAACGAGAACATGCTCTTCATCGAGGGCTCGAAGAAGAATCCCGCCAGCGCTTCCGACACGCCGATCAGCACGCCGCCCACGAGCGCGCCGCTCATGGAGCCGAGCCCGCCGACGATCACGATGATGAACGCCTGCAACGTGAAGGCCTGCGCCAGCGCCGGCCTCGCATCCGCGATGGTCACCATCAGGGCGCCGGCGGCGCCCACGCAGGCAAGCCCGATCCCGAAGCTGAGCGCATAGAGGCGCTTCACGTCGAGCCCGACCACCGCGGCGCCCACCAGATTGTCGGCGCAGGCGCGGATCGCCGTGCCGAGCGCCGTCAAACGGAAGAACCCGAACAGCAGGGCCGCGACCACGAGCGCGGCGCCGGCCGCGAGCAGTCGTGCCTTGTCGATCAGCAGGGGGCCGATCTCGTAGCTGTCGAGCCCATAGGGCAGATTGGCGGGCCGCGCGTCCGGACCGAAGATCATCAGCAATCCGTTGACGATGACCATGCCGAGCGCGACCAGCAGAATGAACTGCTCGTGCTCGGCGCGGCTGACGAACGAATTGATCAGCACCGATTGCAGCAGATAGCCGATGCCGAAGAAGGCGGCCGCGACCGGCAGCGCGGCAGCGAGCGGATCGAGACCGAAGTCATGGAACAGCAGGAAGGCCGCGTACATGGCGATCACGGCGAACTCCCCATGGGCGAAATTGACCACGCGCACGATGCCGAAAATGACCGACAGGCCGAGTGCCATCAGCCCGTAGACGAGCCCGGTCAGCACGCCCTGGACCACGACATTGAGGATGATGGCAGACATGCGGTTGCGGTGCCGGCAACCCTGTCAGCTGCGCCCCTGCCAGGGCGGCTCCGGCATGACCGGCGTCATGGTGGCGGCTTCCACCGGCAGCACCACCATGGGGGTTCGGTTGCGGCTCTGCACGCAGGCCGACGGGATGCCGGGATTCTGTCCCTTCTCGTCGAACCGGATGGGCGGACCGATCATCACATGCTCGGCGATGTCGGTCTCCCGGATGGCCTGCATCAGGGGCGTCCCGCTGCCGGTGCCGGCGCGCTTGAAGGCGGCGGCGGCTACCAGCATCGCCTCGAAGGTGAAGCCGGCGTTGAAGCTGTCGACGGCAAATCGGAAATTGGGATGCGCCGGCTTGAACGCGGCTTCCAGCGCCTGCGACATCTGCGCTTTCGGGTCGACCCAGGGCAGATTATAGACATGATAGTCGGCGAGCGGTCCCAGCGCCTGGTAGAACTCCTCGTCGTAGAGCCCGGGCGAGCCTGGCGAGATGATGCCCTGCGGCTCGAAGCGCTGGCGCACCATGTCGCGCACCAGCTTGATGGCATCGGCGGCGCGCGTCACCACCAGGACCAGGTCGGGACTGCGGGCGCGGATCTTGGTGACCTCGACCGAAAGGTCCTGCGCGGTCGGATCGTAGGCGATCGAGTCGACCAGCCCGAACGGCATGCCGGCAGCCGGGAACAGACGATCCATGGCGGCGCGTTGCGCGGTGCCGAACGTATCGTTGGCGTGGATGAAGACCGCCGTCTTGGGGGCGAGCTTGGTGGCGGCGAGCAGATCCTTGATCAGCTTGAGCCCGTTGACCACCAGCTGACCGCCGGTCGGGAAATTGCGCACCAGGTATTTCAGGCCCTGCTCGGTCAATTGCGGCGCTGCCGCGATATTGACCACCAGCGGCACCTGCCGCTGCTCGCAGACCTGCGCCATCGCCAGCGTGCCGGCCGAGTCGAACGCCCCGACGATGCATTGCGCGCCCTCGTTGATGGCGCGCTCGGCGCGGGTACGGGCGACATCGACGCTCGATTCGGTATCGATGTGAACGAGCTCGACGCGGTAGCCGTATTGGGCCAGCACCTGCGGAGCGACCAATGCGCCGCGGTGGCAGGATTGGCCGGAGGGCGCCAGATAGCCCGAGCGCGGCAGCAGCACCGCGATCTTGAGAGCGTTGGCCTGGGCGCGCACGAGCGCGGGAGCCGCCAGGATCGCGGACGCGGCGGCCGCTGCGGCCAGCACGCCGCGGCGGCTCGGACAAGCGGAACGGGGTTTGGGCATCGGTTGGTCCTCCCTGGGCGGCGGGATGCTAGATCATGACAGGCGCAAGGGGAACTTGATCGCTGCGGCGACATCTGCGGCATCCGCGCCGGCGTCCGCGGTTGCCGACCCACGGCCGCTCGCGTAAAAGCAAAACCGCTTCACAAATCTCATCAAGCGCAAGCCCGTGGCATCGACTGTCGTCATTCAGGCCAAGCAGGGGATCGGCGACGTCATCTGGCACCTGCCGTTCATCCGCGCCATCGCGGCCACCACGCCGGCCGGCCTCGTGACATTCCTGACCTTGCCATCGACGCACGGGCGCGAGCTCTTGGCCAGCGAGCCCTGCATCACGGAGACCCTCTACTACGAAAACCGCGGATCGGAGCCCGCGCGCGGGGTGCATCTCATGCGTCTCATCGCGCTGTTGCGCCGGCTGCGGCCCGAGACGGTATGGATCCTGGACCGCAGTGCCCGGCCGGCGTTCGCGGCCTTCGCGGCCCGGGTGCCAAAACGAATCGGCCTCGGCTTCGGGGCCCAACGCCGGTTCATCACCAATGCGGGCATCGATCGCAAATTCTATCACGACCATCCGATCGAATGGCTGACCGCATTGATGGAGGCCATGCAGGTCCCGTTCTCGACCAGCGAGCCGATCCTGCGCTTGCGGGCGGCCCTGACCACGACCGTGGCGGAGCGCTATGCCGTGCAACCACGGCCCTGGATCGTGCTCGGCATCGGCAGCTCGGCTTCCGACAAGGACTGGCCCCTGGATCGGTGGGGCGAGTTCATCGCCGGGCTTCGCCACCGCACCCCCGGTACGGTCTTCCTGATCGGCGGTCCGGACCACGCGGCGCGCGCGGAGCGTCTTTTGCAGGCCGCCGGCGCCCCCACGGTGAACGCCTGCGATCTCACGATCGTGGAAGCCGCCGTCCTCCTGCAGAGCTCGGACCTATTCGTCGGCTCCGATTCCGGACCCATGAACCTGGCGGCAGCGGTCGGCACGCCGGCCTTCGGGTTGTTCGGACCGACTCCAGTCCTCACCTATTCAAGGTTCATTCACGCCATCCAGCCCGACGACGGCGGCGCGCCAACCCCGGACGGAGTGCAGCGCATATTGCCGGCCACCGTGCTCGCCCGGATCGAGCCGTACCTCTGCGCCCAGTCCGCTGTCTTGATGAACAAGCCGAAATGAGCGGAAATGGGTGCTGCCGTTTCCGCTGGCAATGCGCCCCGGCCCTAGCCCTCCCCCCTGAACGGGAGGGGCCTCAGCGCATGTCTTTTCCGCGGGTCCGCGGCCGGGATTCTTCCGGCCGGGCCCGCCGATGATCAGTTCTTGTAGAAGCAGAAAGTCTCGGAATTCACCTCCCAGTCGCGATCCGGCCAGGGCACGCCGCTTCGCCAGAACTGTGAGAAAGTCTGGGCACCGATCTCTTCTTCATTGCCGACGCAGATCTCCGCCCCAGGGGTGACCTCCATCTCTATCGCCGCGCCCTGGGGCGACACGCCGGTGTGCCGGCCTCCAGCGGGAAATGCGACGCATTCCGTCCACTTCGGTCGCAGACAAGTCTGCGCCGCAGCCTTCGTGGCCATCATCCCGACCGCCGCGAGGACGGCCGGGATAACGATGGCAGGCATGCCCTGCCTGCCGCAGTGCGGCTGGATGTGCCCGGTCACTGCCGCGATGCCTTTGAGCCGCACCGTCAGCTGGGACGCTTGGGCCATACCA
The DNA here is from genome assembly GCA_035552735.1 of Xanthobacteraceae bacterium. Taxonomy (GTDB): domain Bacteria; phylum Pseudomonadota; class Alphaproteobacteria; order Rhizobiales; family Xanthobacteraceae; genus VAZQ01. The sequence goes on along the minus strand of DASZKX010000409.1, from coordinate 8,188 downwards.
CCCCCTGGTCGCCGGCCGGCACCTTGCCGATGCCCTTGTAGACGAACTTCTGCACTCGCTTACCCTCGAAGGTTTCCGTCGTATAGATGTTGCCTTTCGAATCGACCGCGATGCTGTGCACGCCATAGAACTCGCCGGGCTGGCGGCCGCCGCGGCCAAACGACGACAATTCGGTGAGCGTATCGCGCTGGAGAATGCGCACGCGCTCGTTTTGTCCATCGGTCAGATAGATGAATTTCTGCTCCGGATCGGTCGAAAAGGCGATCTCCCAGGTCGAGCCGGCGCCCAGCGTGCTCTTGGCGAAGAACTGCTCCTTCACGAAGGTGCCGTCGGTATGGAAAACCTGCACGCGATCGTTCTGCCGATCGCAAACATAGAGCAGGCCGTCGTTGGCCAGCGCCACGCAGTGCACCGGATTGCGGAACTGCTGGGCGGCCGCGGCGGTTGCACTATAGGGGCCCAGCGGGCCATCGTCCGGCTTGTTGCCGTAGGCACCCCAGTAGCGCTTGATCTTGCCGGTGTCGGCGTCCAGCACCGCGACGCGCTTGTTGCGATAGCCATCCGCCACATAGGCTTCGTTGGTCTTCGGGTCGACGTAGATTTGGGCCACACGCCCGAAATTCTCCTGATCATTGCTGCCGGAATTCTTGCCGTAATGGCCGGACTGCATCAGGAACTTGCCATCCTGCGTAAATTTCAGAATCTGGGAATCCTTCGCTCCATTGCCACCGAGCCAGACATTCCCCTTGTAGTCGACGTGGATGCCGTGCATCGATTCCGGCCACTCGTAGCCTTCGCCGGGCCCGCCCCAGGCCCGGATCGTATCGCCCGCCTGATTGAAGGCCAGGACCGGCGGGGCCGAGCGGCAGCATGCGGCAATCGGCGGGTTGAGCTCGGCGCCCTTCTCGTTGTTGTTGAGGGTCTGGCTGCCGCGATGGACGATCCAGACATTATCCTGAGCGTCGACCGAAACGCCGATGACCATGCCGAGGAGCCCCTCGTTGGGCAAAGGCTTGGGCCATAGCGGATCGACCTCGAAGATCGGGATCTCCACCATCGACGACTGCGCGGTGGCCGTGCTTCGTAGCACCGACTGGCCGGCGGCCAGGCCGACGATGCTTGCGGCAAGCGCGCCGCCATACACAAGAAGATTCCGCCGTTGGACGGCCTTGATCATGATCGCCTCCCTCTTTCGTTATGACCGGTGCAGAAACGTCGGCCCACCGCCGAACGGCGAGCGAGCGGAGCGTCCGCCTGATCTTGTTGCAACTCACAACGAGCACTTCACCACGTCACTCATTCTGCCGAATTGCCGCGCCGCCACGTCACCACTGGCGACTGACGAATTCCAAGCCTAGCTCCTTTTTTGCCCAAAGCACCATCGGCCTGCTGTCGAGGAAGGCCGTCACCGCGGGCCCGACCATAGCCGGATCGCCATTGTCGAGCGTGGCAACCGCGACGACCACGTCGCACTCATCGTTGAACGCAACCGAAAGCAGGCGCTTGCCCGGCATCTCGCCGGACATCATCCGGTACGGCCGGATGCGGCCCTGCATCCATCCGACCCTGACGGGGGAGCCCGGACCGAGAGCTTTGACTTCAGGACCCACGAGCTCGGTATCGCCGATACGCTCCAGCTCCGTGTCGTCGGACACGCCGGTGGAACAATTGCAGAAGCCGATCTTTGGCCGGACATAAACGTCGACCTTGGAGCCGCAATCGGCCGGCATGCACACGAAGGCTCTGCCGACGCCCCACTGGTCAATCGGAAATGGCCATTTGATCTCCGTCCACGAGGGCTGGATCGCGCCGGGGTTTACGGGCGCCCGCACGCCGAGCACGACGGCGGACCCTGCGAGGAACGCAGTTCCGGCGACGGCGATTGCAAGAAACGGCGCCATTCTCATCGCACGACTTCCGCTGCAAGCAGATCCATGACTTTCGTTCAAGGCCCGCGGACGCTCAGCCTAGCATGCACCACACGGGCTGCAAAAGCCGCCTCTCAATCGGCTGGGGCGCATTGGCGGGATAACGGAACCGCTCTCAACATTTTCGCATTGCTGCAATTTCGGACCAGAAGCTCGATCCGCGCGCGCGTTTTCTGATATGCTTTCGCGTGGAGAACCACATGTCGCCTGTCTCGCTGCTGCTCAACCTGCTCTGGATCCTCTTTGGCGGCTTATGGATGGCGACCGGCTGGGTGGTCGCGGCGCTTATCATGGCGGTCACCATCGTGGGCCTGCCGTGGACCTGGTCCGCCATCACCATCGCGTCCTACACGCTGCTGCCCTTCGGCCATAAGGTGGTGTCGCGCTCGACCCTTTCCGGCCGCGAGGACATCGGCACCGGACCGCTCGGCATGATCGGCAACCTGATCTGGCTGTTGCTGGCCGGCTGGTGGTTGGCGCTTGGGCATCTCTTCACCGCCGCCCTGCTCGCCATCACCATCATCGGCATCCCGTTCGCCTGGGCGCATCTCAAGCTGGCGCGGCTGGCACTCTGGCCGATCGGCAAGGTCGTGGTGCCGGTCTGACACCTCCGGCATGGCGCCGCCGGACCTCTACTTCTTCCGCTTGCCCCGGGAACGTGGCCGGGCCACCGGCTTAGCGGCCGCTTTGCCGCCAGCGGCCGCTTTGCCGCCAGCGGCCGTTCTGCCGCCGCCGGCGTCGGTCGCGAGCACCGCCTGATCGAGACGTGCGATCGCGGCCTCGTATCCGAGACCCGGCATCAGCGGCCCGGTGGCTCTCGCCGTCTCCGCCGCGTGGACCCGCCGAGGCTGCGCGGGCCGGCCCTTGATGACGAAGCGATGCGGCACCCACCACGGGTCGGACTGCATATGATGTCGCGCCATCGCGGCTTCGGCCTCGTCATTGTCGAGCAGCATCAATGCCAGGACGAAACGGATGTTGGGGGCGGGCAAATGTCCATCCATCAGCAAGGCGGCCAGCGCGTTGCTGTCGCCGCGCTTGAGAAAATCCAGGATGACGCGGTCGCGCGCTTTGTCGCGCGACATGCCCTCGCGGTTCATGAGATGTGCAACCTGATCGTTCCATGGCGCCGTCGACGCGGCACCGTTGCCCTTCCGCATGTGCATCTCCCCGTGCAAGTGAGTTCAGCGGCACCGCCGGGGTGGCACCACCGTACCGGCGATCGGGTGGAGGCTTGCCGCGACCGCCCTGCCCTGTTCTGCATGGTCGGAACTTGTGGCCTTCTCGTGTCGCGCCACAAAACTTCCCAACTTCGCGGATCGGACGTGATCGGAGCCATGGATTGACGGCATCATCCCTACAGCCATACCCTGCAGCGCAAATTGACAGGCAGCTGCGCGGTGCCCGCCGCAGGGTCAGGACACGATGTCGATATCAGCTTCATTGATGCTTTGCGGCACGCTCGGCGTCGTTCTCTGCCTGCCCGCGCGGGCCGAGACGGTGGAGAGCTTCTACAAGGGCAAGACCGTCACCATCGTGGTGAGCACGGGCGTCGGCGGCGTCTTCGACCTGACCGCCCGCACGGTCGCCAAATACCTGCCGAAATACCTTCCCGGCAAACCCACCGTCATCGTGAAGAACATGCCGGGTGGCGGTCACGTGCTGGCCACCAACTTCATGTTCAACCAGGCCGCCAAGGACGGAACCTTCATCGGCCTCGTCAACAACGGCATGCCGCTGCATCAGGTGCTGGACGGCCGAGGCGTACGTTTCGACGCCGCGAAATTCAATTGGCTCGGCTCCGCCGGGTTGAGCAACTTGATGACCGTGGCCTGGTCCACCGCGGGCGTGAAGACCATCGACGATGTCATGACCCATGAGCTCGTCACCGCGGCGACCGGCGCCGGCTCCAACGGCTTCATCTACCCCAACGCCATGAACATCGTGCTCGGAACCAAGTTCAAGATCGTGCTCGGCTACAAGAGCAGCCCAGAGGCCGATCTGGCGATGGAGCGGGGCGAAGCGCAGGCGCGCGCCGGCTTCAGCCTCTCGGCCATCCTGCAGGAGCACCCGGACTGGATCACGGACAAGAAGGTGGCCGTGCTGGTGCAGGCCGGCGCCGAGCGCGAGCAGCAGTTTCCCGACGTGCCGCTGATGCATGAGCTCGCCAAGACGCCGGAGCAGCGCCGGATGCTGTCCTTGATCTCCTCGCCGGTATCGCTCGGGCGCCCTTTCTTCACGACCCCCGACACGCCGCCCGAGCGGGTGGCGGCGCTGCGGGAGGCCTACGCGGCCACCATGAAGGACGGGGATTTCCTCACCGAGGCGCGCCAGCTCAACCTCGACATCAAGCCGATGGATGCCGACCGGGTGACGGAGATCGTCGAGGAGACCATCAACGTGCCGGCTGAGCTGATCGCCAAGGCGAAGGCCGTGCTCGACGTCCCGGCCGGCGGGCCGGGTGCTGAGCTCGCGAAATAGAATCTCGCCGCTACCGTTCGTTTCCGCGCAAACGGTGTGCCAGCGCCTCTCCACGTTGTCGTCCCTGCGAAGGCAGGGACCCATGCGCCGTGCCCTCTCGATTGGCTGCCATAGCCCGTCGAAGACGGGCGTAAACGCCCTGGCCGTATGGGGCCCGGCTCTACGGCCGGGACGACCCGGATGGGTGCATCCGTTGACGTATGGCAATGGCCATGATCATTGACGTTTTCCATCAGATCTGTGGCGCGCCGGCGCGCCGAGGGACTGCGAGGACGAGCCTGAATGCCTGATGCCTTGGATACGATCGAAACGCCGATCCTGATCGTCGGCGGCGGCTCCGTCGGGCTTGCGCTCGCCTCCGATCTGGGCGGCCGCGGCGTGCCCTGCTTCGTGGTGGAGCAGAACGAACGGCCGGCGGATCATCCCCGCGCCACCGCCATCAATGCGCGCTCGATGGAGTTCATGCGGCGCTGGGGCGTCGCCGATGCGGTGCGCCAGGCGGCCGCGCCCGAGGACTTTCCGCACACCGCGCTCTACTGCACTAGCCTCACCGGTTTCGAGATCGCCCGCATCGAGCGGCCCCTTCATGGCGGACGCGCACCGACCGCGATGAGTCCCGAGCGCGCGCAGCGTTGCAACCAGATCTGGCTCGATCCGATCCTGTGCGAGCGCGCCTTGAGCTTTACGAGCACGCGGCTGCGCTTCCGCTGGCGCTTCGAGGAGCTGCGCCAGGAGGCCGGCCGCGTGGTCGCGATCGTCCATGATCTCGCGCGCGACGAGCACCGGCGGATCGCGGCCCGCTACCTCATCGACTGCAGCGGCGGCCACAGCCCGATCCGCCGCGCGCTCGGCATCGAGATGAGCGGCTCGCCCTATATCGGCTACCACCTGAGCATCTATGTGCGGGCGCCGCAGCTGTGGACCCATCACGACAAGGGCAAGGCCGCGCTGATCAACTTCGTCGAGCCGAAAGGCCTGTGGCGCAATCTGGTCACCCTCGACGGCCGCGAGCTCTACCGGTTCGGCCTGCGCGGCAAGGAATTCTACGACGATCCCGACAAGGTCGACGTCGAGCGGTTGTTCGCCGAGGTGGTCGGCAAGCAGATCCCGCACGAGATCATCTCGGTGCGCCGCTGGACCGCCCGCAATGTGGTGGCCGACCACTACCAGGTCGGCGCGGTCTTCCTGGCCGGCGATGCGGCGCATCTCAATCATCCGGCCTCCGGGCTTGGCCTCAATACCGGGCTGGGCGATGCGGTCGATCTCGGCTGGAAGCTCGAGGGTGCGCTCGCCGGCTGGGGCGGGCCGGAGCTGCTCGCGTCCTACGAGATCGAGCGCCGGCCGGTCGGCAAGCGCAATGTCGCGCACGCCGATACGAGCCACGCTACCGATCGCAATCAAAAGCCTGATCCCGCCATCGCCGATGACAGTCCGCAAGGCGCGCGCGCTCGCGACGAGATGGGCGAGGCGATCGTGCGCGCCCAGACCCGGAAATTCGTGACCGACGGCATCGCGCTCGGCTATCGCTACGAGCCCTCGCCGCTCTGCTGGCCCGACGGCAGCCCGCCGCCGCCCGACAGCGTCTCCGAATATCACCCGAGCACGCGGCCCGGAAGCCGCGCGCCGCATGCCTGGCTCGGCGAGAACCGCTCTATCATCGACATGTTCGGCCGCGGCTTTGCGCTGTTGCGTTTCGGAGACGGCGCGCCCGACGTCCAGCCCATCCAACAGGGCTTTGCGCGCCGCGCAATCCCGCTGACGGTGACAACCATCACGGATCCGGCCATCGGGCAGCTCTACGAGCGTCGTCTCGTACTGGTGCGCCCGGACGGACATGTGGCTTGGCGGTCCGACGATCTGCCCCCCGATTCGCTCGCGCTCGCCGATTGGGTGCGCGGCGCCGACGCGGCCGCGTTCGGAACCGCCGCCAAGGCCGGGGCATTGCGGATCGGGAGTTGATGGAGGCCGTCATGCGTTACGAGCTCTACTATTGGCCGAGCATCCAGGGGCGCGGCGAGTTCGTGCGCTTGTCTTTGGAGGAAGCCGGCGCCGACTATGTGGACGTGGCACGTCGGCCCGGCAAGGGCGGCGGCGTGACGGCCATAATGAAGCTCCTCGACGGCACGCGCGTCCAGCATCCGCCGTTTGCGCCGCCGTTCCTCAAGGCTGGCGATCTCATCATCGGCCAGACCGCCAACATTCTGCTGTACCTCGGCCCGCGCCATGGCCTCGCGCCGCGGGGCGAAGGGGCGCGGCTGTGGACCAACCAATTGCAGCTCACCATCAGCGATTTCGTGGCCGAGGTCCACGACGCCCATCATCCGATCGCCGCCGGCCTCTATTACGAGGACCAGCGCCCCGCCGCCAAACTGCGCGCGGCCGATTTCCTCAAGAGCCGGGCGCCGAAGTTCCTGCTGTATCTCGAGCGCGTGCTGGAACGCAGCGGCGGTCCCCATCTGCTCGGCCGCACCCTCACCTATGCGGATCTGTCGCTGTTTCAGGTCGCCGACGGCTTGCGCTACGCCTTCCCCAAGGCCACGCGCCGGCTGGAGAAGAAGGTCCCGCGCGTCGTGGCGCTGCACGACCGAATCGCCGCGCGCCCCCGCATCGCCGCGTACCTGCGCTCCGGGCGACGGATCGCCTTCAACCAGTCGGGGATATTTCGGCATTACCCGAAATTGGATGCCTAGCCGGCGCGGGTCAAAGCCTGCGCAGGCGCTGCGCGCGGGATTCGAACCAATCTCTTCACTCCGCGTTGATTGCTGCACCATTGGAGGATCCCAATGAAGCCCAGCGGCCCGCTTCAAACTCCCGTCACAGGACACGAGCCGGCCGGCGACCAGCGGGACGCCGCGCAGGCGCTGGCACAGTTCTACCGCGCTCTCTACGCGCGCGACCTCTCGCTGATGCGGCAGACTTGGTCCAGCTCTCCCGAGGCCGCCATGGACAATCCTCTGGGTGGCATCAAACGCGGGTGGAGCGAGATCAAACCGATCTATGAGAAGCTGTTCGAGAGCAAAGGCCAATATCGGTTCGAATTTTATGACTACACGGTGCACGAATCCGGCGATTTGTTCTACGTGGTGGGACGGGAGCGGGGGGAGATCGAGACGGGCGGGCACCCGATGCCGCTCGCCATTCGCACCACGCGCGTCTTTCGGCGCGATGCCGACGGACGATGGCGGCAGGTGCACCATCACGGCTCGATCGACGACCCAAAAATGCTGGCCGCGTACCAGGACGCCGTCCTCGGCAAACGCTGATCGCACCCGCCCGCTTACGGTCGCGGCTTCCACTCGCGCGCCAGATTCTGGGCCTCGGCGATCTGTGCCGGGTCATCAGATGCTCGACGAACTCTCGCTCCTGCAATGCGTCCTGTGCCCGAGATTGTGCTCGGCGCCCCGCGAAGCCCCGGTCGGCCGCCTTGCGGTACCAGGCCATCGCGGCCGCATAGTCCTGCTTCACCCCGAAGCCTTGCTCCCACATGGACGCGAGATCGGACTGGGCGATTTCGTCCGGCACCTGGTCCGGCGTCGCACCGACTGCCTTTATTCGCTCTGCTTTCTGTCCCTCATCGATGCGGCCTCGGAATTTGCATTAGCTTCTCGATCACTTGGCGACCGTCCTTGTGCGCTTCCTGCGCGGTGGTAAACGATTCCATCGAGGATTGGACCGGCGTTCCGCTCTGCAGGATGTCCCAACGATAGCGGCCAGCGTGAATTGTACAGCCACGCACTACAAGCTCATAAGGCGGCGGGGTATCGATCATGTCCTCATGA
>DASZKX010000408.1:0-2213 GCA_035552735.1 Xanthobacteraceae bacterium | reverse complement strand
GCCAAAGCCGCGCTCGAGCGCCGCCAGCACCTCACTCAATCCATCGGCGCGCCAGATCAGCGTGAGTACGCCGCCGGATTTCAGGGTGCGCCGTGCCGAATGTATCCAGCCCTCGAGCGTGGTTGCCGTCGCAACATGGGCGAGTGCCTTTTGCGGAGAAGCCCGATGCCGCGCCGGATCGTTGAACGGCGGGTTCATCAGCACGACGTCGACGCTGTCGGGGGTAAGCGCCGCGGCGGCGAAGGCATCGGCGCCATCGGCGACGTCGAGCACGACGGTCTCGGCCACGATGCCGTTGGCGCGGGCGTTGTCGCGCGCCAACTCAGCGAGCCCGCGGTCGATCTCGACCAGCACCAGCTTTATCCCTGCCACCCGTTTTGCCAGGGCCAGGCCCGCAGCGCCTACACCGGCGCCGAAATCGGCGACGCGATCGCCCGGACGCGCCGGCGTCGCCGCCGCCAGCAGAACAGCGTCGTGGCCGGCGCGGTGCCCCGATCCAGGTTGCCGCAGGCGCAACTGCCCGCCAAGAAACGCATCCTCGGTGAATTCGCTCGAGGATTCAGTCCCCGAGGCTCCAGTCCTTGGCGGTTCAGTCATCGGGCCGCAGTTCGTGCGACAGGCCGGCGTCACGGAGGATCTGGCGGGCCTCACGATTATCGTCCTCGTGGACCAGGATCCGCCGCGGCAGCACCCCGAGCGAGCCCTCGATAATGCTCATATTCTGGTCCAGCACCAGATGATGGATGTTGGCGCCGTCGAGCAGCGCGCCGACAGCCGAAACCAGCACGATATCGTTGGTTCGAACCAATTCCCGCAACTTAGGCGTCTCCTTTGCCGGGCTTGCCGGACTGTCACGGCGCATGTCAACCGCTTCCCTGTGGCTTCCTGCCCTTGCCGCGCTTGCCTGCGCTTTCTATTGTATCTGAGCATAATGCGATTTGGGCAAGTTTGGAGACCGGCGTGGCGGTTATTGTACCCTTCGAGAGCCCTCAAAACCCGTCGATAGACCGGCTGGTCGAGCTCGTCGCCGCCGATATGGAGCGTGTCAACGCTACCATTTTGTCGCGGACCGGCTCCGAAGTGACCATGATCCCCGAGGTCGCCAACCATTTGATTTCCTCGGGCGGAAAGCGACTGCGGCCGATGCTGACGTTGGCGATGGCGAGCCTGACCGGCTATTCCGGCGACGGCCATATCAAGCTCGCGGCCTCGGTCGAATTCATGCACACCGCGACGCTTCTCCATGACGACGTGGTCGACGAAAGCGAACTGCGGCGCGGCAAGCTGTCGGCGCGGATGCTGTGGGGCAACGAGGCCAGCGTGCTGGTCGGCGACTTCCTGCTCGGCCAGGCCTTTCGCATGATGGTCGAGGTCGGCTCGTTGCGCGCGCTCGACATCCTGTCGTCGGCGGCCGCGACCATTGCCGAGGGCGAGGTGATGCAGTTGGCGGCGGCCAAGAACACCGCCACCACCGAGGACGAATATCTCGCGGTGATCCGCGGCAAGACCGCGGAATTGTTCGCAGCCGCCTGCGAGGTCGGCCCGGTGCTGGCGAACCGGCCCAAGGCCGAACAGACCGCCTGCCGCTCGGTCGGCATGAATCTCGGCATCGCGTTCCAATTGGTCGATGACGTGCTGGATTACGGCGGCAAGGCCGCCAAGCTCGGCAAGAACATCGGCGACGATTTCCGCGAGGGCAAGATCACGCTGCCCGTGGTGCTGGCGTTCCGTCGCGGCAACGACAGCGAGCGCGCGTTCTGGGTCAAGGCGCTGGAGCGCGGCGAGATCGGCGAAGCTGATTTGGATCACGCCATCGGGCTGATGACAAAACACCGCGCGCTGGAAGACACCATCAGCCGCGCCCAGCATTACGGCGCGATGGCGGTCGACGCGCTGGCGCTGTTTCCGGGCTCACCGATGAAGACCGCGCTCGAGCAAGTGGTCTCGTTCTGCCTGGCGCGCTCGCATTGATCCCGAGCGGCGCTAGCTTTTCGGTGTTCCTGCTGGCCGCGCTGGTGATCGCGGCGGTGCCCGGCCCCGGCATTTTCTATGTCGCGGCACGGACGCTGGCTGGCGGCCGCAAGGCCGGCATCGCCTCGGCCTTCGGCACCGCGCTGGGCGGCCTGGTGCATGTGATCGCGGGCGGGCTCGGCGTCTCCGCGATCATCCTGGCCAGCGCACAGCTCTTCACGTTGCTGAAATTCGCCGGCGCG
>DASZKX010000407.1:0-11500 GCA_035552735.1 Xanthobacteraceae bacterium | reverse complement strand
TCCCTGGACGGTGACACGCAACTACAACCGCGAGCACAATCCGGTATGGCCGGAGTTTATTTGCGCCGAGGACAATCACCACGTCATGGTCGGTCCGGAAACCTACTTTCGCGGCGTCGATGGCCTATTGATGCCCACCCGCAAGGACCAGCCACCGCCGGAATTGCGAGACTTCGATCAGCCGCACAAGTGAGCGTCGAGCCTGTGAGGGAATGTCAAGACACAGCCCCTCCCGCTCGTCCCCGCGGACGCGGATGTTCGCCTCACCGCTCTTTCTTGGCGAAAAGGTCGAGACGACACGGCGCCTGGGTTCCTGCCTTGGCAAGGGACGACCGCGTGGAGACGCGATCGAACATCGAACCTGCCTGAGATAGCGGCGGGGTACATGGCGCGGGACGGATTTTCTGTTATGCTTGGCAACGTCAGCCAAGATGACCGCCTGAGGGTGAAGTCATGCCACTGACCTGGTTCGAGCGTCCGCTTTTGGCTCTGGCGGCGATATTGTTGCCGGCGGCGCTGGTTCATGCGGCCTTGCAGAATCCTGGCGCCACGCCGGGCCAGGCTTCGCTCATCGGCCAAGTCCTGATCGCTTCACCGGGATTGCGCGATCCGCGCTTCGATCACACCGTGATCCTGATGGTGCGCCACAACGCGGGCGGCGCGCTCGGCATCGTGCTCAATCACCCGCTGGGCGAGCGCCCCTTGGCGAGCCTCCTCGACGACATCGGCGAAAAGAACAGCGGGGCCACCGGCAGCTTGCGCATTTTTTCCGGCGGTCCGGTCCAGCCGGAGATCGGCTTTGTGATCCACAGCGCGGACTATCACCGGCCCGAGACCGTCGACATCGACGGACACGTCGCCATGACGTCGAGCCGCGAGATTTTGCGCGACATCGCGAGCCAGCACGGTCCGCAGATGACGCTGGTGGCGTTCGGCTATGCGGGTTGGGCCGCGGGCCAGCTCGAGGGCGAGCTCGCGCAACGGGCCTGGTTCACGGGCGCGGCCGACAGCAAGCTGATTTTCGAAGAGGACCGGGACAAGCTCTGGGACGACGCCATGGCGCACCGAACCCAGGATCTTTGAAGGGGGGACGCATTTCCGCGCATCGGAGCTTCGTTCGGACGAGCCGCATGGTTCGGAGTCATGCCCGGCCCTGTGCCGGGGCCCCCACGTCTTGCTTGGCTAGAGAAAAGTAAGGACGTAGGTGAGGTGGCCGGAACAAGTCCGGCCATGACTCGGAGGTTGAAGCACGCGCCTCGAGTCCGGACCGGAGGGTCCGGTCAGGATTCACTTGCGCAATCGCCCTACTCGCCGAACTGTGTCGACAGGTAGGAGACGATGGTCTGGCGTTCGTCCGGCGTGGCGGTAGCGCCGCGGTTGACCATGTTGGCGACGATGCCGTCCCAGTCCGGCCTCGGGCGCCGCGAGGCAACGATCCGTGTGAGATCGTGACAAGTGACGCAGCGGGACTCGACCAGATCCTTGCCCGATCCTGATGGCAATGAAGCAACAATCGGCGGCGGCGCGCCGGCGGCCGGCGGCGAATTGGGACCGAAATTGGTCGTCAAATACTGTACGATGGTGTCGCTGTCGTGCTGTGAAACCTGCGCCCCCTTCATGATCATGTAGTTCACGAACTGCCGCCATCCGGCGGCGCCGTCGCGGATCTGCACGATGGTATTGAGCGTGTGGCATCCGGTACAGACACTGGCGACCACATCGCGACCTTCGCCCGGCGGCAAGCCGGGAGCCGGCTGAGCGTGGAGGGGCGCGGCGAGCGCGAGCGAAAGCGCCGCCAGGCCGCTCAAAAAAAGCAAACGAGAAGACTGCATGGCTCAAACCTTTCGGCTGCGCAGATCCGCGATCGAGTAGGCCGGATACCAAGTGGAGGCCGCACCGATGCCGTCGCGTCGGGTGTGGATATCAAGGAGGTAGGGCCGGCCTTCCACGGTCGAACGCTTGGCACGGTCGAGCGCCGGCCGGATCTGCGCGGGCTCGGTTACGGTCTCGGCGTCGACCCCGAAGGCCGAAGCGGTCTTTGCGAAGTCCACATCGGGGCTGCCGTTGTAGCAGGTCATGTCGCGGCCGGTCTTGAACTGCTGGCCGGCGCTGTTCCATATCCGGTTACGCTCGTTGTTGTAGCTGCGGTTGTTGAGAACGATGACCGTGACCGGCGCCTTGTAGCGCGCCATGGACCACAGCGGCTGCGGACCGCTGAACAGGAAGCTGCCGTCGCCGACCACCGAGACGACCGGTCGATCGGGCAGCGCGAGCTTGACGCCGACGCCCGCCGCCATGCCCCAGCCGAGCACGTTGGGACCGGTGCCGATATAGTGCTTGTCGGCGCCGCCGAAGGACATCACGGCATCCATGGTCTTCCCGGAGTCGATGTCACACACGTAGCAAGTATCCCGCTCGAGCGCGTCCTCCAGCTCGAGGCCGAGACGGCCGAGCGTAACCGGGGCGGAATCGGCGCCTTCGCGGGCGGTCTTCTGGCGAACCTCCCACATCTCGGCGCTGACCTTGCGGGTCCGCTCGGTGCGTTCTTCGGCGATCTGCTTAAGGCGCTGCTCGGTTGCCTGGCTGCGGATCGCCGCCACCAGATCCGCAATGGCGAGCTTGGGATCGGCCACCATGCCGAGATCGACCGGGTTCTCCCGGGCCAGACTCGACGGGTCAAGCCTGATGGAGATCAGCTTGGTGCCGGGCGCAGCGCGCTCGCCGAACCGGTTGCCGAGATTGAGCAGCAGGTCGGCTTTTCCGAGCATCGGCATGCTGCGCAGCAACTGGCCGACAAAGAGCGGATGCCGGGTCGGGAAAGGCTTCGACCAGTATCCGAGCGTCCCACCACCGGCCACCGGCAGACCGAGCAGCTCGGCGAGCTCGACCAGCTCTTTCTGCGCCCCCGACCAGGTGAGCTCGTCGCCGACGCTCAGCAGCGGATTCTGCGCCGCCAACAGCATCTTAGCTGCGGCCTCGACGTCGCTCTTGTCGGGACGGATATGCATGGGCACGTCGAATCTGGCCTGATCGATGATGCTGGCCTTGGCGGTGCCTTGCAGGGTGTTGGTGGGCAGCGACAGGAACACCGGCCCGCAGGGTGGCGTCGTGCTGAACTTGATGGCGCGCCGCACGGTTTCCGGAATGGTGGCGGTCGATTGCGCGTTCCAGAACCACTTGGTGATCGGCTGCGTCATCAGCTCCACGTGCTCGGTCTCCTGGGTCAATTCGTGACCCAGCTCGTCTTGGCCGACCGAGGCCACCGCCACGATGAGCGGAACGTTGTCCTTCCAGCTGTTGACCATCTGGGTCATGGCGTTGGGCAGGCCGATATTGGCGACCACGATGACGGCGGGCTTACCGGTCGCGCGCGCATAGCCGTCCGCCATGGCGACCACTGCGCCCTCCTGCACGCCCTTGATGAGCTGAATGCCGGGCTCGTCCACCAACGCGTCGAAAATCGGCGAATCTCCGGTCGAGGGATTGAAGAACAGATACTTGATGCCTGCGGCCTTGAGCTGCGCGACGAACAGGGCGCCGCCGGTGCCTTGCATCTCGCGCGTCGCCCCCTGCGCGACGGCGCCGGCTGCGGGGCCCGCGATCGGCGCCAGATTTTGCGCCATGGCCTTGGCGGCCACCGTGCTCATCCCGATGGTGGTCAGGCCCGATATGAGCTTGCGCCTGGAAATCCCGTTGTCCAGATACTGCTTGAACAATTCTTTCATGGCATCTTCCTCCAGGCTCTTGGTCGACCGGATCGCACCGGTCCGGCCATATTGTCATATTTTCAGGCCTAAACCAACAACCGCGCCCGCGGTCTCGCGCCGCCGTCAAGTGCATACGCAGGTTTCCAGCCAGAAGATGCCGACGGATGAGGACGCAAGCACCGGTCAGTCGGTCGGCACCGGATTGTTCTGCGGCTTGTCCTTGTCCATGATCAAGAGCTCGACGGTGCGCGCCGGCGCATCACTTTTGTTCTCGTTGCGATGGATTGTGCCGCGCGGAATGTAGACGGAGTCTCCCACCTTGAGCACCCGCGGTGGCTGACCCTTGACCGTGTAGGTGATCTCACCCTCGATCACCGCTTCCCACTGATCGCCGTTGTGCGTGTGGAACCCGTTTCCAGGGCGGTTCGGCAGGTGCAGCTGCATTTGCATCTGCACCACACGCGATGGATCCTTCTCGAGCGCCGTGGTGAAGAAACGTTTCGAGAATGCGGGGCCGCTGGGCGAGCTCGCCGTCTGGGCCGACGCCGTCGTCGTCGCAATCGTACCGGCCAGCGCGGCGATAACCAGCATCATGACTGATCTGCGCATTGGTTCCTCCCATCTTGATTTGCCATCGGACAACGGACGAACGAGATTGTTTGTCCTCTTGGAGTATTAACGTGCCTCGAGCATGAACGTGCCTGGAACTCGAACGTGCCTGGAACTCGAACGTACTTGCAGCACGGACGCGCTCCCCAGCAAGATAGCAAGAATCGTCGCAGCGCGTAAGGCTCGCAGGCGCGAACCACGGGCTCGGGGATGCTAGTAGCCAGCCCACAGTCCGGGCGTGGCGAGCTCGAGCAGATGTCCGTCCGGATCACGGAAATAGATGCTGTGACCGCCCCGCGGCCATTTGGTGCGGCCTTCGATCTCGATGCCGGCTTCGTGCAGCCGTTCCTCCCAGGCCGGCAGCTCGTCGGCGGGAATCGAGAAGGCCACGTGGGTCGGACCCTGGCCGTCATGGGGCGGGATGGTGCCCCCCGGCAATCTGACGGTGTGCAGCGATTGCCCGCGCCGGAACAGCAGCAGAACCCCGTTGCCGCCGACGTCGTAGGCATGCAGCCGCTGATCCGTGTAGAGGCAGGCGAGCCCGAGAATCTGCTCATAGAACGGACAGGCGCGCTCGAAGTCTTCGACGTAGAGCACGGTCTCCAGCACCCGGTCCAAACGCGGCATGGGCAATCCCCGCCTTTTCATGGTTTCGCTGACGATCGACGACCCGCCCGTCGGATCGAAGGGCCTCGAAGAGGCCTCGCAAAACGGCGGGTTCATGCCCATTATAATATACTGCTGATTTGCAACGGCGCGTGCTGCGATCGGATCGCATTGCGCCATGATGTGAGTGTGGTGAGGCCACCGTGCACGTGAGCCAGCTCCATTACCTTCCGCTGACCCCGCCCTTTTTTTCACTGCTGGTCGGGGTCTTCATCGTCCTGGTCGTGGTGGTTCAGGTCGGCGCGCTCCGCTACGCCTATATGCGCATCGGCTTGAGCCCCGCGGCCGCCGTCATTCTGCTCCTGGGCTCGCTGGTCGGCAGCTACTTCAACATCCCGATCGTCGAGCTGCCGGCGCAGCAGGTCGTGTCCGGTCGCGAGGTCATCTACTTCGGCATGCGCTACGCCATCCCGGTGGTGGTGCAGTGGCCCGGCACGGTCATCGCGGTGAACGTCGGCGGCGCCGTCATACCGAGCCTCATGTCCCTCTATTTGCTCGTCAAATATCGGCTCTGGCTCCCGGGTTTGCTGGCCACCCTTGGGGTCACTCTGGTGTGCCACATGCTGGCGAATCCGGTTCCCGGCTTGGGGATCGCGGAGCCGGTGTTCGTGCCCTCGATCACCGCCGCGATCGTCGCCCTGCTGCTGTCCCGCCGCTACGCCGCACCGCTCGCCTATATCGGCGGCAGCCTCGGGACGCTGATCGGTGCCGATCTGCTCAATCTCGACAAGGTGCAAGGGCTGGGCGCCCCGGTGGCATCGATCGGGGGGGCCGGAACGTTCGACGGCATCTTCCTGATCGGCATCCTGGCGGTGCTGATCGCGAGTCTTACCGGATCGGACCGCCCGGATCCGGCCGAGTCGGCCCGGCAGGCCCTGTAGCGAGCCGGCAGCGGGCTTAAACGAACTGCACCGCGATCCCGCCGAGCGCGCCGAAGTCGGCATGCAGGGTGTCGCCCTTCTTGGCGAACACCACCCGGGTGAACGAGCCGGCCAAAACCAGATGGCCGGGCTCCAGCGTCACGCCGTGCTGCCCCAGCTTGTTGGCGAGCCAGGCGACGCCGAGCGCCGGATGGCCGAGCACGCCGGCCGCAACGCCGGTCTCCTCGATCTCGGAATTGCAGTACATGATGCCGCCGACCCAGCGCAGGTCGACGTCCAGGGGCCGCACCGGCCGGCCCCCGATGACGATGCCGGCGGCTGCACCATTGTCGGCGACCGTGTCGACGATCTTGCGCGGATCCTGCAGGCGGGCGTCCACGATCTCAATGGCCGGAACCACATATTCGGTAGCGCGCAGCACGTCGGGCAAGCCGACGCCGGGGCCCTTGAGCGACTTGCCCAGCACGAAGGCAAGCTCGATCTCCACCCGCGGCCGGCAAAAATTCTCGTGCGCCACCCGGGCTCCGTCCGCGACCATCATGTCGTCGAGCAGATGGCCGTAATCCGGCTCGTCGATCTGCGAAGAGCGCTGCATCGCCTTGGAGGTGAGGCCGACCTTGTGACCGATCAGCTTGGCGCCGGCCGCGATCCTACGATTGGCGACCTCGGTGGAGATCGCATAGGCGTCCTCGATGGTGATATCGGGCCAGGTTTTGGACAGCTGCACCGCTTGCTTGCGGTCGCGTGCCGCCGTCATGAGGATATCGGCGGCCTGTTGGCGAATGGCATTCGACAGCATGGTGATGTGCCCCTTACGAATTCAAGAATCGCCCGAAGGCGCGCAGCGTCGTCTCCGACACGTGATGCTCGATCCCTTCGGCATCGGATTCGGCGGCCTCCGCCGGCACCCCCAGCGCCACCAGCACGTCGACCACGAGCCGATGCCGGGCTCGTACGCGGGCGGCGAGCTCCTGTCCAGCGGCGGTCAGGAATACGCCGCGATAAGGCCGCGCCGTCGCCAGGCCCTCGCGCTTGAGCCGGGAGATCGTCTTGATGGCGGTCGCATGGGAAACGCCGAGACGGCGCGCGATATCGGTCGGCCGCGCCTCCCCGGTGCCGGCCAGGAGATCGGCGATGAGCTCGACATAGTCCTCGAGCAGCGCGGCCGATTGGGCGGAGCGCGCCTTGCCGAAGCGGCGCGCCTGCGTCAGTTCGGCCGGCAGCTCGGCCGACGGCCTCGCGACGGCGCCGGCACGTTTGACCTTCAGATTTGGGGACATCGGTTCACGCCTGGCGGCAGTTCACGCCCGGCAACTTGGGCGGGTCGCACGGGACTTGCGGCCGCCGCGCCTCCCGGCCCCACCTTGCCTCCGGCAATCACACATTGCAACATCAAAACCAAACTGTAGCCAATGCTACATTATGTACGTTGACATTCGAGTGCGCTTGCCTATCTTTGAATGTAGCCAAGGCTACAAGTTGGCGCAGGTGCTGCATGGCGACGATGAGCGGACGCACGACGGGCGGGCGCGTGCCGAAACCGGGATCAAAACGGGCGACGCTGACCGAGCGGACCGTGCTGGCGACGCGCGAGGTGCTGGCCGGCCGGCGCGGCGGGCTCGCCGCGCGTCTCGCCTTCGTGGGGCCGGCCGTGATCGCCTCGATCGCCTATATCGATCCGGGAAATTTCGCCACCAACATCCAGGCCGGCGCCAAGTACGGCTATGTGTTGCTTTGGGTGGTATTGGCGGCCAATTTGATCGCGATGCTGTTCCAGGCGCTCTCTGCCAAGCTCGGCATCGTCACCGGCCGGAACCTGGCCGAATTGTGCCGCGAGCAATTTCCGCGCCCGGTGGTGCTCGCCATGTGGGGCATCAGCGAGATCGCCGCCATGGCGACCGACCTGGCCGAGTTTCTCGGCGGCGCCATCGGGCTCTCCCTCTTGTTCCAGATGCCGCTATTCGCCGGCATGGTCGTCACCGCGATCGTGACCTACGGCCTCCTGATGTTCGAGGGCTTCGGGTTCCGGCCGATCGAGCTGATCATCGGCAGCATGGTGGGCCTGATCGGGCTCTGCTACTTGATCGAAATGTTCATCGCCCCGGTCGATTGGGCCGCGGCGGCGACCCATACGGTGGTGCCGCAGATACCCGACACCGGGGCCTTGCTGCTCGCCGTCGGCATCATCGGCGCCACCGTGATGCCGCATGCGGTTTATCTGCATTCCGGCCTGACGCAAGCGCGCACGCCGGTGCGCGATGACGCCGACCGGCGCATGGTGCTGCGCTTCTCCAATCAGGAGGTCGTCATCGCGCTCGTTTTCGCCGGACTGGTCAACATGGCGATGGTCATCATGGCCGCGAGCGCGTTCCATGCCGGGCACAGCGAGGTGGCCGAGATCGAGACCGCCTATCACACCTTGACCCCGCTCCTGGGAATCGGCGCCGCTGGCGTGTTCCTGTTGTCTCTCATCGCCTCGGGGGTCTCGAGCTCGACGGTCGGAACCATGGCGGGCCAGATGATCATGCAGGGTTTCGTCGCGTTCCGCATCCCGATCTGGCTGCGCCGGCTCGTCACCATCGTGCCGTCCTTTGTGGTGGTCGCGCTCGGCGTCAATGCCACCAAGGCGTTGGTGCTGAGCCAGGTCGTGCTCAGCATCGCGCTGCCGCTGCCCATGATCGCGCTGCTGATCTTCACGCGGCGGATCGACCTCATGGGCCGCTTCGCCAATGGGCGCCTCACTCATCTCGCGGGCCTCATCGGGACCGCTGTGGTGCTGCTGCTCAATGCCGTGCTGGTGCTGCAAATCTTCGGCGTGGATATTCCGGGCCTGCCGGGCTGATCCCAACCCGCCCCACAAGGGGGCGAGGAGGAATTCGCTGTACCGCTTCGCCTGCACACGCGCTCAGTGCTGGACGATATCCCCTTCAAGGGGGCCAGGATGCAGGCAGGCACCCGATTGCGGATCGAGGGCGCAAAAATAGCCTTTGTTGCGGGAGCAGAATCCCAAATTGTAGTTCTTGGTGAAATTCTTGAGGCAGGTGTTCATCCAATCGATGCTGATGCGCGCCTTCTCGAAATCCCCGCCATCGCAATAATCGTCGAGATTGGCCGAAACGCGGTCGAACTCGCGTGGAATGATCTCTTTGGTGCGCTTGGCGAGCGCCTCCGCCTGCCGATAGAGCGCTTTCGACGTGGCGGCGCAATCCTTCTGGCTGGCTGGCGCGCGAGCGGCCGCCGCAACAAGCGTCGGCTGCGCCGCCATCAAGAGGCTTGGCAAGATGCTCAGGCAGCCGAGCACGACCACACGCCGAGCCGTGGCGCCCGTCCGAATCCGCAGTGGCATTGTGGGCCTTGAAGCTTAAGGCGCAGCCCGCGGGCTGATCCCGATCGATTGGGCGGCAGTTTGGTACCAGCTGGTCGACTTGAAAACCGTCACCCGCCTGACGGTCTTGCGACGGCTTCGGCCCGTCTTAGCTTTGAGCCGCGAGCTTAGGCGCACTTTGGGTCGCGCCTTTTGCGATCCGGTCCGCTTGGCGGCACGGCTTACCCGTTCACCCTTGCGCATCAGTCACCTCCCTGCCCTCGGCCAACGCATTGGCAGCGCTCATTGGTTCGGCGCCTGCGAGGAACTCAAATGAACCACAGCTCCGCGCCGCGGTCCATACCTGACTGATATTATTGCAGTTTTGGTGAGCGTTCAAGTACCCGGCGCGCGCCTCCGCCACCGCCAAATGATGTTTTAATCATTTGTTTACAATGCCTTAGCCGAAAGCCCGCGATCGACCGTTGAAAATCAATGACTTAGGCAAAAGCCTTCAGGCGCGCGGTGGGTCGCCCCCCGGAGCGCCGCGCCCGGGGCTTGCGAGAACGCGCTTACGCCGGGCTTCAAAGGGTCGATAAAAATGCTTGAAACGTCGTATTCAGCGGGATCGGTATCGAACCAACCTCGAGCGAACGAAAGGACGAAGCATCTTGCCGGCCGAACAAAGAATATGGGGCGTCATCGCTGGTTTCAGTGGATTTGCCGCCGTCGTCATGGGGGCGATCGGCGCGCACGCCGTGGCGGACGCGCACGGGTCCGCGCTGGTCGAAACGGCTTCGATCTATGAATTGATTCACGCCGTCGTGATTCTTTGGCTCTGCGGCCCACACGGCAAG
Source organism: Xanthobacteraceae bacterium (assembly GCA_035552735.1). Lineage (GTDB taxonomy): Bacteria > Pseudomonadota > Alphaproteobacteria > Rhizobiales > Xanthobacteraceae > VAZQ01. The sequence goes on along the minus strand of DASZKX010000407.1, from coordinate 1,476 downwards.
TATGCGGCGCTGGCACGCTGGGCCTTCCTGATCGGGACCGTGCTGTTTTGCGGAACGATTTATCTGAAGGCCGTCGCGGGATGGGATGCTGTCGTCAGACTGGCGCCCTTTGGGGGAATGAGCTTTATGCTCGGCTGGCTGTTGATCGCGCTGGAGCATTGCATGCGCAAGGACAGCACGAGCAACTAACCTCGACCAGGAAGCCATCGGAAGCCGGGTAGACCGCTAGGCGGCGAGGATACTGCGCAGTTACCGGACCGATGGAGCGGCGTCACGAGGACCGAAAACCGCGGGCCGCTCGGGCGGGAGAGGAACGGATATCTGGGCTTTACGAGGCATGACGGAGGCGGACGTGGAACTGATCGCGGAAGCTTTGCCATTTGCCGTAATGGTGAGCCCGACCTGAAACTGCGCCCTGCTCTCTCCAGCAAGAGCACTGGACGTGGCCAGCAGGCAAAGAGCGCAAATCAATCTCCACATCTTCTCCTCCGGTGCGCCATCAACGGCCCAATTTGCAACAGCGATGTGCCGGGATGGGACGGTTCTGCCCTCCCTGCGACTTGACCGTCGCGTCCGAGCAAAGACCAGCAAATGGGAGGCCATGCTTTGGCTTCGATGCACGCGGCGGCCTGGGACTGGCCTCGCTGCCAGACGCACCGAGCCCGCCGCAACACACAAGCGTCCACGGATTGATGGATGCGCCCTTCATGGCCGCCGGAATCGATCGTGTGATTTGCGCACACGGGCGCCCGACCCACGTTGGGCACTTCTGGCTTAAGTCCTTGAAAACATTGGTGGGCGCACTAGGGCTCGAACCTAGGACCCGCTGATTAAGAGTCAGCTGCTCTACCAACTGAGCTATGCGCCCTAACCAAGGCTTTCCCGGTGGTTAGGAACTGCCACCAATTCACCGTGGCACCGATGTGGCCCCGCCGGCGTAGTTTCGCGGCTCGTGAACCCCGGGGGGTCACGTCGCGGGGGTCACTCATAGGGCATCTGGGCGCGCTTTCCAAGCGCGACGGTCGAAAGTTCTCAGCCCGATAGGCGCCTGTCAGCCCCGGAAGAGCGAGACTGCCGGCTCGTCGCCTGCCGGGACCCAAAAATGGAAAGCCGCCGGGCGTGAACCCGGCGGCTCCCATGCGTCGGCGATCGTGTCGGGGGGCTGGGGGTACGACCACCGCGCTATGATTGGTAATATAGGGACTAGAGCTTCTGCTCGCTGCCCGCAGCAGGGCCCTGCGGCGAAAAGTCCGTGCGGCGCGGCCCACCTTCGGAGCGGCGCTGTCCATCACGGTCGCGCCCGCCGTCAGGGCCGCGGTCAAAACCTTGGCGTCCGCGGAAGTCGCGGCCTTGCGGGCCGGCTTGGCCCCCATCCCGCGGGGCCAACATATGCTCGAGCATGGCGAAGCGGCGCTTTTGCCCATCGCTGAGACTCTTGTAGAGCGGGTCGACAGCGTCGGCGACCTTCTTCAGGGT
>DASZKX010000406.1:0-10653 GCA_035552735.1 Xanthobacteraceae bacterium | reverse complement strand
GTCGTGCTCGAATTCGGATTGATGCTGCGCGACCGGATCGAAAAAAGCGGCAAATACCGGGTGGCGATGACGCGCTCCGACGACACATTCATTCCGCTCACCGAACGCGTGCGCTTTGCCCGCGCGCTCAACGCCGCGTTGTTTGTCTCGATCCATGCCGATTCGATTCCGCGCAGTGAAGGGCAGGCGGAGGGCGCCACCGTCTATACGCTGTCGGAAAACGCCTCCGACGCCGAAGCGGCACGGCTGGCGGAGGCCGAGAACAGGGCCGACGCGATCGCCGGCGTCGATCTGACCGCCGAGCCCAACGACATCGCCGACATCCTGATCGATCTGGCGCAGCGCGAGACCAAGACGTTTTCCGTGCAGTTCGCGCGCGGGCTCATCGACTCGATGCGCACGGCGACGCGGATGCACAAGAACACGCTCAAATCCGCGGGCTTCCGGGTGCTCAAGGCGCCCGATATTCCCTCCGTGCTGATCGAGCTCGGCTACGTCTCCAACCGGGCCGACCTCAAGTCCCTGACCTCGGCCGACTGGCGCGAGCACACCGCCGATTCGGTCGCCCAGGCCATCGATCGCTTCTTCATCACCCGGCTTGCCGGAAGCGGCCGCGGAAACGGCCAGAATTGAGCGTCATGGTGGCTGAGCAGCCTCAGTGGCCTCAGTGGCCTCAGTTTCAACATAAAACGGCGCGACTGAAACGGATATGTGGGGCCGGTGAGGGCGCTGGCGGCCGGCGAGAAAACCTGCCAGATTCGCCTTCGGGGCTGGGACATCGGCGATGAGACTATTGCTGCGCTTCATGGGCTTTCTGTTCACGGCGGGAACGATCGTGTTTCTCGTCGTTGTCGCCGCGGCGGCCGGTCTGTTGTGGCATTACTCCAAGGATCTGCCCGACTATTCCCAGTTGCAGAACTACGAGCCGGCGGTGATGACGCGGGTGCATGCCGCCGACGGCTCGTTGCTGGCCGAATATGCGCGCGAGCGGCGCCTCTATATCCCGATCCAGGCGGTGCCCAAGCTCGTCACCAATGCGTTCGTGGCGGCCGAGGACAAGAATTTCTACGAGCACAACGGCATCGATTTCCAGGGCATCATGCGTGCCGGCTTGGCCTTCCTGGAGAATTACGGCAGCGGCCGCCGTCCCCAGGGCGCCTCCACCATCACCCAGCAAGTGGCCAAGAACTTCCTGCTCACCAACGAATTGAGGCTCAGCCGCAAGATTCGCGAGGCGCTGCTCGCCATGAAGATCGAGCGGACGTTCTCCAAGCAGAAGATTCTCGAGCTGTACCTCAACGAGATCTATCTGGGCGTGGGCGCCTACGGGGTGGCGGCGGCGTCGCTGGTCTATTTCGACAAGTCGGTGCACGAGCTGACCATACCGGAAGCCGCCTACCTGGCGGCCCTGCCCAAGGGACCCAACAACTACAATCCGTTCCGCCACCACGATGAGGCGGTCGCGCGCCGCAACTACGTCATCGATCGCATGGCCGAGGATCACTACATCACGGCCGAGCAGGCCGAGCAGGCCAAGAAGGATCCCCTCAAGGTCACGACGCGGCCCACCGGGGCACACATCGTCTCGGCCGAGTATTTCGCCGAGGAGGTGCGCCGTTACATCGCCGACAATTACACCGAGCAGAAGCTCTATGAGGGCGGACTGTCGGTGCGCACCACGCTCGATCCCAAGCTGCAACTGGTGGCGCGCAAGGCGCTGACCGACGGCCTGGTGCGGTTCGACGAGACCCAAGGCTATCACGGCGCCGTCTCCAAGCTCGAGCTCGCCGGGGCTGAGTGGGGCGCCAAGCTCGCGGATGTCAGGGCGCTGGCCGATGTCGCGCCGTGGCGGCTGGCGGTGGTTCTGGACTCCGGCGATCAGGCAGCCCACGTCGGCCTGCAGCCCGGCCGCGATCCGGTCGGCGCAGTCCTCAAGGAGCGCGAGACCGGGACGGTCCCGCTCGAAGCCGTGAAATGGGCGAAGTCGGCCGCGGTCAAGAACGTGACCAAGGTGAGCCAGGTGCTGATGCCGGGCGACGTGGTCTATGTCGAGCCCTTGACCGGCAAGGACGGCCAGTTCCGCCTGCGCCAGGTGCCCGAGATCTCGGGCGCCATCATGGCCATGGACCCCTTTACGGGGCGGGTGATGGCGATGGTGGGGGGCTTCTCCTACGACCAGAGCCAGTTCAACCGCGCCACCCAGGCGCTGCGCCAGCCCGGCTCGTCGTTCAAGCCCATCGTGTATTCGGCGGCGCTCGACAACGGCTATACGCCCTCGAGCATCGTGCTCGATGCGCCGCTCGAGATCGATACCGGCAGCGGCATCTGGCGCCCGGAGAACTACGAGCAGAATTTCTTCGGCCCCTCGACCCTGCGTTTCGGCGTCGAGCATTCCCGCAACGTGATGACGGTGCGCCTGGCGCAGGACATCGGCATGCCGCTGATCGGCGAATATGCCAAGCGCTTCGGGGTCTATGACAACCTGCCGCCCTATCTGTCCTATGCGCTCGGCGCCGGCGAGACCACGCTCATGCGGATGGTGGGCGCCTATGCGATGTTCGACAACGGCGGCCGCAAGATCCAGCCGACCCTGATCGATCGCATCCAGGATCGTTACGGCCGCACCATCTACCGGCACGACCAGCGCGAGTGCCGCGGCTGCGACGCCGATAAGTGGACGAACCAGAACGAGCCGACCTTGGTGGACAAGCGCGAGCGGGTGCTCGATCCCATGACCGCCTACCAGATCACCTCGATCATGGAGGGCGTGCCGATCCGCGGCACCGCGGCCGCCTCCGGCATCAAGGAATTGGGCAAGCACATTGCCGGCAAGACCGGCACCACCAATGATGAGAAGGACGTCTGGTTCATCGGCTTCTCGCCCGATCTGGTGGTCGGCGTGTTCATGGGCTACGACAAGCCGCGCCACATCGCGGACCGCGCCACTGGCGGCGCGCTCGCCGCCCCCATCTTCCGGGATTTCATGAAGGTGGCTTTGGCCGACAAGCCCAACGTCCCGTTCCAGGCGCCGGTCGGCATCAAGCTCATTCGCGTCAACGTGAAGACCGGAATGCGCGCCAGTCCGGGCGACCAGCAGGTGATTCTGGAAGCCTTCAAGCCCGGCACCGCGCCGCCCGACAGCTATTCGGTCGTCGGGGTCACCGATCCGGATGGCCGGCCGCTGACGGTCTCGCCGGAAGCCGATCGCGCGGTCCGCGGGACCGGACCGACTGGGCTCTATTGATCGGGCTATCGGTCGAATTGCCCTTGCCTGATCGCCCGGTCCTCTCATATTCACCCGGTCACGATCAACCGTGACTCGATTGCGGCCTGCGGCCGCCAATGAAACGAAGCGGCCTGCGGCCGCGAATGGAAGATGTCATGCGCGCGGAAATCCAGAACATCGTCGATGAGATCAAGCAGTCGGTCGTGCTGCTGAGGAGGCATCTTTGACGTCGACAAGGCGCGCACCCGCCTCGCCGAGCTCAACCGCGAGGCCGAGGATCCCAATCTCTGGAACGATCAGCAGCGCGCCCAGCGCGTGATGCAGGAGCGCACCGCGCTCGAAAGCCAGCTCACCGCCATCGGCCGCATCGAGCAGGATCTCGACGACCAGATCACCATGCTCGAGCTCGGCGAGGCCGAGAAGGACCAGCAGGTCGTCACCGACGCCGAGGCCGCGCTCAAGCGGCTCAAGGCCGAGGTCGCCCGCCGCGAGCTCGAGGCGCTGCTCTCCGGCGAGGCCGATGCGAACGACTGCTATGTCGAGGTCCATGCCGGCGCCGGCGGCACCGAAAGCCAGGACTGGGCCAACATGCTGCTGCGCATGTACACGCGCTGGGCCGAGCAGCACGGCTACAAGGTCGAGTATATGGAGGAGACCGAAGGCGAGGAGGCCGGCATCAAGTCGGCGACCATCCAGGTCAAGGGCCACAACGCCTATGGCTGGCTCAAGACCGAGAACGGCGTGCACCGGCTGGTGCGCATCTCGCCCTTCGATTCGAACGCGCGCCGGCACACCTCGTTCGCGAGCGTGAAGGCCTATCCGGTCATCGACGACCGCATCGTGGTCGACATCAAGGAGGCGGACGTGCGCACCGACACACTGCGCTCGAGCGGGGCGGGTGGCCAGCACGTCAACAAGACCGAATCGGCGATCCGCCTCACCCATATCCCGACCAATATCGTGGTCTATTGCCAGAACGACCGCTCGCAGCACCGCAACCGCGCGCAGGCCTGGCAGATGCTGCGGGCGCGGCTCTACGAGCTCGAGCTGAAGCGGCGCGAGGAAGCGGCCGCCATCGAGAACGCCGGCAAGACCGATATCGGCTTCGGCCACCAGATCCGCTCCTATGTGCTGCAGCCCTACCAGATGGTGAAGGACCTGCGCACCGGCGTGGCGACCTCCAACACCGGCGGCGTGCTCGACGGCGATCTCGATCCGTTCATGGAAGCAGCACTGGCGCAGAAGGCGTTCGGCGGCGCCCCGGCCGAGGTCGCGGACGTGGAGTAGGGCGCAATTGCTTTATTGCGCCGTCTGCGAAGCTCAGGGCATTGCGCTCGGGCGAGGCAGGGCGGCGCAACGAGGCAGGGCGGCGCAACGAGGCAGGGCGGCGCAATAAAGCGATTGCGCCCTACGACAAGGGGGCGCCGTTTCCTTCTGGGCTCATTTCTGAAATAACCGGCTTGAGCGGCGATCTGCGCCGCGACAGGAGCCTGCCCGATGAAGCCTTGGATGGCGCGCTGGCTTTGCGCTCTGACTGGAATTGGCCTCCTCGCCGGCGCTGCCGCTCAAACGCCCGCCCACGCCCAGGCCTACCCGAGCAAGGTCATCAACATCGTGGTGCCGGCGCCGCCCGGCGGCGTGACCGACACGCTCGGGCGCATGCTGGCGCAGGACTTCGCGAAGGCGTGGGGCCAGCAGGCCATCGTCGAGAACAGGGCCGGCGCCAACAACATCATCGCCGCCGAATATGTCGCCAAGTCGCCGCCCGACGGCCACACCGTGCTGATCGGCCCGGAGGTCACCTTCGTGGCCAATCCGAGCCTCTATGCCAAGCTGCCGTACGACATCAAGGATTTCACCCCGATCGTGGGGCTCGTGCTCATCAATCACGGCCTCATCGTGAATCCTTCGCTGCCGGTGCACAGCGTGCCGGAGCTGATCGCCTATGCCCGGCTACATCCGGGCGAGCTCAATTATGGAACCTACGGGATCGGCTCGACCGCGCATTTGAACATGGAATTGTTCCAGGCGCTGACCGGCACCAAGCTCGTCCCCATTCACTATAAGGGGGCCGCGCCCGCCATGACGGACGTGATCGCCGGCCACATCCAGCTCATGTATGTGAGCGCGGCGAGCGCGGTGCAGCCCGCCGCCGCCGGCCAGGTCCGCTTCCTGGCGGTGGGGGCGGCGCAGCGCATGAAGCTCCTGCCTGACGTTCCGACCGTGGCGGAAGGCGGGGTCCCGGGCTACCGGTCGGTGTCCTGGTTCGGCCTGTTCGCGCCGGCCGGCACGCCGCGCCCGGTGGTCGACAAGATCAACGGCGAGGTGCGGCGGTTCTTCGCCGATCCTGCGGTGCGCAAGACCTTCCTCGATCCGCAATTGTTCGAGCCGATCGCCGGCACACCGGAGGAACTGTCGGACTACCTGCAGTCCGAGGCGACGAAATGGAGCAAGGTCATTCGCGACGCCGGCATCAAGGGGGAGTGAGCGCGCGGCCTCGAGCCTTGACGCAATGATTTTGACTGGTTTTGTACTTACTCCTCGTCCTGAGGGGCCGGCTCTCGCCGGCCGTCTCGAAGGACGTGGCACGGGCGCCGCCGCGCGCGGTCATGGTTCGAGACGCGCGGGCCGTTGCCCGCGCTCCTCACCATGAGGGTTGAAAGAGTCGAAATCTCCATGCAGAGGTATCAATCCGGCGCCCTTAACCGATACCCAACCCCCGTTTCCGTCAAAATGTATTGCGGGCGTTCCGCGTCGGACTCGATCTTCTGCCGTAGCTGCCGCACGTAGACGCGCAGATATTGCGCGTCGGTCAGCTCGTCCCACAACTCGCCGAGCAGGAACCGATGGGTCAGCACCTTGCCGGCATGCTGCACCAGCACGCGCAAGAGCTCGTATTCCTTGGGCGAGAGCTTCACGTCCCGGTCGCCGACCCTGACGATGCGCCGCACCAGGTCGACCGACAACTCGCCGAGGCGAAAGACCGGACGCTCCCCGTGCGCCTGCAGCTGATGGCGCAGCGCCGCGCGCATGCGGGCGAGCAGCTCGTCCATGCCGAATGGCTTGGTGACATAATCGTCGGCCCCCAGATCGAGCGCCTGCACCTTGCCGGCCTCGTCGCCGCGGCTGGACAGCACCACGATTGGCACGCTTTCGTCGCGCGCGCGGATCATCCGCAACAATTCGTGGCCCGCAATATCGGGAAGCCCGAGATCGAGGATGACCAGATCCGGCTTTTTGGCCATGAGCTCGAGCGAGGTCTTGCCGTTCGATGCCTCCAGCACCTCGTAGCCTTGCGTGGACAAGCCCATGCGCAACAGCCTGCGGATCGGCGGCTCGTCATCCACCACCAGGATCTTGAGGGGAGCGGCGCTCATGGGGGCGCGGCGCTCACGGGGCCGCTCCCGGCGTCGCGGTCGCGGCCGGAACCGGCAACCGGATGGTGAACACGGCGCCGCTGCGGTCGCTGCGGTTGGCCCCCGTGATGGTTCCCTGCATGGCTTCCACGAAGCCGCGCGAGATCGCGAGCCCGAGCCCGGTTCCGGCCCGCACGTGATCGCCCTTTTGGGCGCGATGGAACTTGTCGAAGATGCGCTCAAGATCGTTGGCCGGAATGCCTTCGCCTTCGTCCTCGACCTGCAGCAACACCCAGTCACCCTCCCGCCAGCTCAGGATGCGGATGGTGGTGCCCTCGGGAGAATATTTGGCGGCGTTGTCCAGGAGATTGAACAGGACCTGCTCGAACAGGACCGCGTCGAGCGCGAGCATCGGCAGTCCGGCGGCGAGCTCCAGCCCCACCCGGTGACGCGCCAGGATCTTGCCGGCGCGCCGCAGCGCGCTGCCGACGATCTCGCCGACGTCGTGCAGGGCGCTGTTGGGGACGATGGCGCCGGATTCAAGCTTGGTCATGTCGAGCAGGTTGGCGATGAAGCGGTTGAGCCGCTCGGATTCGTCGATGACAGTGGCGAGCAGCTCGGCCTTCTGGGCCTCGGTCAGGGCTTGCGAAAGATCGCGCAGCGTGCCGGCCGCTCCCAGGACCGCCGCCAGCGGGGTCTTGAGATCGTGCGAGATCGAGGTGAGGAGCGCGGAGCGCAGGCGATCGGTCTCCACCGTGCGCCGCGTTCCCTCCAGGTCCTCCACCAGGTGGACGCGCTCGATGGCGAGCGCGCCCTGGTCGATCAGCGCATCGAGCAGGCGGCGCTGATCGGGGGTGAGGAGCGGCCCCGGCTTGTCGCTGTCGATGCCGACGATGCCGATGCTGCCGCGGCCGGTGCGCATCGGCAGGAAGAGGCGCTTGGCGCCCGGCAGGGTGTCGGAGCCGCGCCCGGCGGAGCGGTTGTTCTCCCAGACCCAGTGGGCGGCGGCGAGATCGGCCTCGCCGAGCGTATCCTCGGGCGGATAGCCCGCCTTCACCGCGATGGTGCCGTTCTCCGGCAGCAGCAACACAACCCCGACGTTCAGCATCAGGGCGGTCTGATAGGCGGTGGCCCAGAGCACGTCGTCGAGCGTGCCGGCGCCGGCGAGCTTGCGGCTGAAGGCATAGAGCGATTCCAGCGTGCGCACGCGACCCTGCGCCGACACGGTCTGGCTGCGGCCGCGGGCGGCGACGTGTGAAACGATGACGGCCACGATCGTGAATAGCACGAAGGCGGCGACATTGACCGGATCCGTGATGGTGAAGGTGTAGATCGGCGGCAAGAAGAAGAAATTGTAGCAGAGCGACGCCGCCACGCTGGCCAGGAGCGAGGGCAGCAGGCCATAGCGGACCGCGATGACCACGATCGCGGTCAGGAACACCAGATCGACGGTCTCGATGCCGCCGAGCAGGTGCTGGATCAGCGCGCCGAGACCGAGCGCGACCCCGACCGCCAGCACGGCGGCCAGGTGGGGCAGGGGATCGAAGGCCGGGGCGTGCTCGGCCGTGCGTATGGTCTTCTTCGGCAGCGGCTCGCCGGCGAGCTGATCGCCGGCGATCACATGCACGCTGATATTGCCGCTCTTGCGCACCAGATCATGTACCACCGAGCCATGCAGGATCTCGAACCAGCGCGTGCGGCTCGATTTCCCCATCACGATCTGGGTCACGTTGTTGGCGTGGGCGAAGCTGAGCACGTCGTCGGCGATATGGCGCGCGCTCGACGGGATCGTGATGCCTTCGCCGCCCAGCCGCTCGGCCAGCCGCAGCGTGTCGGCGACCCGGTCGCGCTCCTCCTCGCTCAATTGCTGGCTGCGCGGGGTCTCGATTGCAAGCGCGGTGAAGGGCGCATGCAGCCGATCCGCCAGCCGCTTGGCGTAACGCACGAGGCCGGCCGCGCGCGGGTCCTCGCTCACGCAGACCAGGATGCGCTCGCCGGCAGGCCACGGCCCCGAGATCGCGTGCGCCTGCATCTCCGCGAGCAATTGCTCGTCCACCCGGTCGGCGGTGCGGCGCAGCGCCAGCTCGCGCAGCGCCGTCAGCTTGGCGGGAGAGAAGAAATGCTGCAGCGCGCGCTCCGCCTGCTTGGGAACGTAGACCTTGCCCTCCTTGAGGCGCTGGATCAGGTCGTCGGGGGTGAGATCGACCAGCTCGACCGCATCGGCACGATCGAAGATGGTATCCGGCACGGTCTCGCGCACCCGCACATGGGTGATCTGCGCGACCACGTCGTTCAGGCTTTCGATGTGCTGGATGTTGACCGTTGTGTAGACGTGGATGCCGCGGCTCAACAACTCCTCGACGTCGAGGTAGCGTTTGGGATGGCGGCTGCCCGGCGCATTGGTATGGGCGAGCTCGTCGACCAGGACGATCTGCGGGCGGCGTGCCAGGATGGCATCGAGGTCCATTTCCTCGAGCCACTGGCCCTTGTATTCGAGGCGCCGGCGCGCAACGACCTCGAGGCCCTCTATGAGCGATTCCGTCTCCCGGCGGCCGTGGGTCTCGACGATGCCGACCACGATATCGTAGCCGTCTTTTTTGCGGGCGCGGGCCTGTTGCAGCATCTCGTAGGTCTTGCCGACCCCGGGGGCGGCGCCCACGAAGATCCTGAGACTGCCGACGCGCTTCTCCTCCCGCCGGGCCGCTTCCAGCAGCGCTTCCGGCGATGGTCGCTGATCAGCGTCGCGTCGCTGTTCCGACATCAGGGCTCATGCGTCCCGCCGGCTGTTCGGACCGGACCGATTAACGACAGTAGCATGAACCGGCCCACCTTGCCGCAGACCAGTTTCTAGTGCGTCGCATCGAGTGCCAGGTTCAGAGCCAGCACGTTGACGCGGGGCTCGCCCAGCAAGCCAAAGAGCCGGCCTTCGGTCTGCTGGTCGACGAGCGTGCGCACGCGATCTTCCGGCAGTTTGCGGGCATTGGCGACGCGGGGGACCTGGAACAGCGCCGCCGCGGGCGAGATGTGCGGATCGAGCCCGCTGGCCGATGTGGTCACCAGGTCGACCGGGACGCCCGCCCCGGGATTCTCGGCCTTGAGGTTTTCGACATCGCCCTGCAGGCGATCGGCCAGCGCTTTGCTAGTGGGCCCGAGGTTCGATCCGCCCGAATTGGCCGCGTTGTAGGGCGCGTCCACGTTCTTGGTGGGGTCGTTCGGATCGGGCGTGTTGGTGGCGGAGGGCCGGCCGTGGAAATATTTGTCGTCGGTGAACACTTGGCCGATCAGCTCCGAGCCCACCACCACGCCGTCGCGCTCGATCAGGCTGCCTTGCGCCTGGTGCGGGAACAGCACTTGCGCCAGTCCGGTGATCGCCAGCGGGTAGGCGAGCCCGGTGATGAGGGTGAGGGCGACCAGGATCACGATCGCGGGGCGTATTTCCTTCAACATGGTCTTTCTCCTCAAACGAGGTGCAAGGCTGCGACGGCGACGTCGATGGCCTTGATGCCGACAAACGGAACGATGACGCCGCCGATGCCGTAAATCATGAGGTTGCGCTGCAACAGCGGACCTGCGCCAATGGGGCGATAGCGCACGCCCTTCAGGGCGAGCGGAATGAGCGCAATGATGATCAGCGCATTGAAGATGATGGCCGACAGGATCGCGCTTTCCGGATGTTCCGGGGTTCCAAGGCGCATGATGTTGAGCGCTTGCAGCTGCGGATAGAAGGTCAGGAACATCGCCGGGATGATGGCGAAGTATTTCGCCACATCATTGGCGATTGAGAACGTGGTGAGCGCACCGCGGGTCATCAAAAGCTGCTTGCCGATCTCGACGATTTCGATGAGCTTGGTCGGGTTGGAATCGAGATCGACCATGTTGCCGGCCTCGCGCGCGGCCTGGGTGCCGGTGTTCATGGCGACGCCGACGTCAGCCTGCGCCAGCGCGGGGGCGTCGTTGGTGCCGTCGCCGCACATGGCGACGAGCTTGCCCTTGTCCTGCTCGGTGCGGATCAGCCGCAATTTATCTTCGGGCGTAGCCTGTGCCAGGAAATCGTCGACGCCGGCCTCGGCG
>DASZKX010000405.1:0-2982 GCA_035552735.1 Xanthobacteraceae bacterium | reverse complement strand
TGCGGGTCAGCTTGGCGGCGTCGAAAACCTTGTCCTCCACCACCAGGCCGGCGCGCGGCCCATCGGCGGATTGATAGGTCGCCAGCCTGTAGCCCGCCGATGTGGTGCTCGCCATGTTTGCTCCCCGAGGTCCCGGTATGTCCGGCAAAGCTTTCGCCAAATCTCTTCCTCTTGTCGAGGGCCTGTGGGAGCATGGCGTCGCACTTGTCCCGGGCTTGACCCGGGACCATTCCAACCGCCGCGTCGGGAACGGTCCCGGACCAGCGGCGCGCCGCTCCGCATAGCCCGCGAAGACGGGCGTAAACGCCCTGATGCGCTGCGCACCGCACCGCATCCGGGTCAGCCCCACGCCCGGAAAGCCCCATGATCAAACCCAGACGCATCGGCCACGCGACCTTCGAGACGCCCGACCTGGAGAAGGCCATCGCGTATTACACGCAGACCATGGGCCTGGTGCTGGCGGCGCGCGAAAAGGAGCGGGCCTTCCTCGCCAGCAAGATCGGCCTGTTGACCATTGCGCTCCAAGAGGCGAGCGCCGAGCGCTGCAGCAAGCTCTCGTTCGAGGTGGCGGCGGGCGAGGATTTCGCCGCGCTCAGCCGCGCGCTCGCGGCGGATGGAGTTAGAAGCGAGCTGCGCAACGATTCCATCCCCAGCATCGGCCAGATCCTGTCGTTTGTGGATTGCAAGGGCACCACCATCGAGCTGTTCAAGGACTGGAGCTATCTCGGCAAGCACGAGCAGGTGTCCGGCGTCGGGCCGCTCAAGCTCGGCCATGTCGCCTTCGTGGTGCAGGACGTCAACGCCACCGTCGCGTTCTACGAGAAGGTGCTCGGTTTCCGGGTGTCGGATTGGATCGGAGATTTCTTCGTCTTCATGCGCTGCAACCCCGATCATCATACGGTGAACTTCATCAAAGGCCAGACCGTCAAGCTGCATCACATGGCGTTCGAGCTGAAGGATTTCGTCCACATCCAGAATTCATGCGATCTGTTCGGGCAAAGGAGTATTCCGATCATCTGGGGTCCGCTGCGCCAGGGCCCCGGGCACAACATCGCCACCTACCATCGCAATCACGACGATCAGGTCATCGAGCTCTACACCGAGCTCGACCAGCTCAAGGACGAGGCGCTCGGCTATTTCGACCCGCGCCCCTGGCACCGCGACCAGCCGCAGCGGCCCAAAGTCTGGGAGCCGGGCAAGACCAACACCTGGGGCACGCCGCCGGCGGCGGATTTCCATCGCGATCGGTTGTGAGGCTTTTGGATTGTTGTTGGTTAGGTTGGCAAGGCGTTTTACTCCTTCGCCATCGCACCATTGACGGCGAAATCGGGGTAGTCCCGATTTCGCTTGGGGCGGAGGGTGCCTGCTCGCGCCAGCAGCGAGGCTCGAGATCCCCGACAACCTGACTTCGCTACCGCCGCCACGGCCGGCGCCGTCCATCCCGGATATGCATCTCCCGCTTCGATGCTCCAATAGATCAGATACGGGTACCGGCCTGCAGGAAGCACTCGCGTCTCTTGCTCCCCGGCTCGCCGACCACCCTCCGGAAATTCACCGATGACCTCGATCGTCTTTTGGATTGCGCGCTCTACGTTCCGCGCTCCGCGCGGATTTCGCTCGTCGATGTGCCGGAGAATCGATTGCAAGTCGTTACGCGCGCGCGGCGTGTAGCGAACTCACATCGACCGTGTCGCCTCCAGAGAGCTTCGATGTCCTCGTCGGGGACGAATTCACCGCGCCGGGCTTGCGCCAGCCCCTCGCGGATTGCCGCACGTGTTTCGTCATCGAGAGCCACAACAGGCGTCTCCTCCGCCATCGAGAGCATCGCGACAGCGACCGCATCCTGATCCTCCGCAGGGAGCTCGCGAACCTTCGCGATCGCGTTTTCGAGTAACTTCGTGATCCCAGACATTGTGCGATATCCCTCGTGCGCCCAACGTACAGCATAGCACGGTTGATCTACGGCCGCACCGCCGGTGCTTCCATCTTGAGTCCGCGGGCGCGCGACATCAGGTAGAGCTCGAGATCGACGTTTTCGGGCGCCCCAAACCCGTAGGGCTCGGCCCGCATGCCGGACATGCAGTTGCGCAGCCGCCGCTGCAGCGAGCCGAGGCTCTGCCATTCCAGCCGGTAGACCGGATAGCCGTTGGGATGGCCCTGCGGTATCGGGGCGCCGGCGAGCTTGCGGCCCCAATTGTCGTCGTGGCACTGGGCGCACGACATGTTGATCTGGCCCTGGCGGCGGTTGAAGATCTCGCGACCGGCCGCGATGAAGGGCTGCGTGCGCTCGTCCGCCCCCACATCGATCGGCATCCCGCGCGATTGCAAGGCCAGGTAGGCGGTGAGGCCCAAGAGCTCTTTGCTCTCGAATTTCAGCGGCGTCGCTTTCTGCCGGTCGGTGCGGCATTGATTGATGCGTGCTTCGAGATCGATCGGCCGGCCGAGCGCCGGGCTGTAGGCTGGGTAGCGCGCCGCCACGCCCTTCATGCTCGAGCGGGCATCGTTATGGCAATCGGCGCATGATTTGTTGGCGGCGCCGTCGCGGCGGTTCCACAACGCCTCGCCATCCAGCACCCCCAGCATGCCCGGATTGGCGGTGTCGTCGTCCTGCATGGCGCGGGTTTGCGGGCCCAGGAATTCGTAATCGGAGTGACGGTCGGCGGGCGGAATTTCAGTGGCGTGAGCCGAAAGTGTCGCCGCAAGGACGGTCGCTAAGATCAGTGCACCGCGGGGCGAGGTGAAGGACGGCACGCGCAACATGCTTTTCATTCGACCGTGATGGGCGCCGACTCGGTTGCCGTAAAGCCGTCATCGCCCTCCCATTGGAGCTCGATCGTTCCTGTCGCGGCCGCCACCGTGAAGAACGTGAGGAACGGATTGGCCGCGATCGCGGGGGAGAACTCGGCACGGAATATCTCCTCGCCGTCATAGGTGCAACGGAACGTCGTGATGATGTTGCGCGGAATGAGCGCCCCGTTGAGG
>DASZKX010000404.1:0-7448 GCA_035552735.1 Xanthobacteraceae bacterium | reverse complement strand
CGCCAAGGTCGAGAAATATCTGAAAGATCAAGACACCGCGGGGCTCGACATCCGCGTTCTGCCGCCGGTCGAAGCGATCAAGTTTTCGCTCGAGCGCATTCGCAAGGGTCAGGACACGATTTCCGTCACCGGCAACGTGCTGCGTGATTATCTGACCGACCTTTTTCCGATCATGGAGCTTGGCACCTCGGCCAAGATGCTGTCGATCGTTCCACTGCTGGCGGGCGGCGGAATGTTCGAGACCGGCGCTGGCGGCTCAGCGCCCAAACACGTGGAGCAGTTCCAGCAGGAGGACTACCTCCGCTGGGATTCGCTCGGCGAGTTTCTCGCTTTCGGTGCATCGCTCGAACATCTGGCGCAGACCTACAAGAACGCCAAGGCGCAGGTTCTCGCCGAGACGCTCGACACCGCCATCGGCAAGTTCCTCGAGTTCAATCGCAATCCTGCGCGCAAGGTCGGCGAGCTCGACAATCGCGGTAGCCATTTCTACCTCGCCCTGTACTGGGCTCAGGCGCTGGCCGCTCAGACCAAGAACGCGGAGCTGCAAGCCCGCTTCAAACCACTGGCCGAGACGCTCAGTAAGAACGAGGCGAAGATCAATGGCGAACTGATCGGCGCGCAAGGCAAGCCGGTCGACATCGGCGGTTACTACCTGCCCGATCCCGCCAAGACGTCGGCCGCCATGCGGCCGAGCGCCACGCTGAACGCCGCGATCGCCGCGCTCTGACGGGATTGTAGCTCTATGGCGAAGATCAAGGTCACCAATCCGGTCGTCGAGCTCGATGGCGACGAGATGACCCGCATCATTTGGAAGTTGATCAAGGACAAGCTGATTCACCCCTATCTCGACGTCGAGCTCCTCTATTACGACCTCGGCATGGAGAAGCGCGACGAGACCCGCGATCAGATCACGGTCGATGCGGCCGAGGCGGTCAAGAAGGTCGGGGTCGGCATCAAATGCGCCACCATCACGCCGGATGCCGGCCGCGTGAAGGAATTCAACCTCAAGGAGATGTACCGTTCGCCCAACGGCACCATCCGCAACATCCTGGGCGGCACCATCTTCCGCGAGCCGATCATCTGCAAGAACGTGCCGCGGCTGGTGCCGGGCTGGACCAAGCCCATCATCATCGGCCGCCATGCCTATGGGGACCAATACCGGGCGACCGATTTCCTGGTACCGGGCAAGGGCAAGATGACGCTGACCTTCGTGGGCGAGGACGGCAAGAAGATCGAGCGCGAGGTGTTCAGCTTCCCGGGCAGCGGCGTCGCCATGGCGATGTACAATCTCGACGACTCGATCCGCGATTTCGCCCGCGCCTCGCTCAATTTCGGCCTCAACCGCGGCTATCCGGTCTATCTCTCGACCAAGAACACGATCATCAAGGTCTACGACGGCCGCTTCAAGGACATTTTCGACGAGGTCTACGAGCAGGAGTTCAAGGCCGAGTTCGAGAAGAAGAAAATCTTCTACGAGCACCGGCTGATCGACGACATGGTGGCGTCGGCGCTGAAGTGGTCGGGCGGCTATGTCTGGGCGTGCAAGAACTACGACGGCGACGTGCAGTCGGACACGGTGGCCCAGGGTTACGGCTCGCTCGGCCTCATGACCTCGGTGCTGACCACCCCGGACGGCAAGGTGGTCGAGGCCGAGGCGGCGCACGGCACCGTGACGCGCCACTATCGCGAGCACCAGAAGGGCCGCGAGACCTCGACCAACTCGATCGCCTCGATCTTCGCCTGGACGCGCGGGCTCGCTCACCGCGCCAAGCTCGACAACAATGCCGACCTGGCAAAGTTCGCCAGCACGCTCGAGAAGGTGACCGTCGACACGGTCGAGTCAGGCTTCATGACCAAGGACCTGGCGCTCCTGGTCGGTCCCGACCAGAAGTGGCTCACCACCACCGGCTTCCTCGACAAGGTGGACGCCAACCTGAAAGCCGCGATGGCTTGAAAGGACGGTTGGGCAGCGAGGCCCGCCTCTTGTAGGGCGCAATCGCTTTATTGCGCCATCAGCCTCGGCCAAAGGCGCAATGCCCTTGGCCTCGCCAAGCGGCGCAATAAAGCGATTGCGCCCTACGGCACAGACCCAAGCGCTGCCGCGATGGCGGCGAGCGCCGCGTCGGCTTTCGCCCCGTCCGGGCCGCCGGCCTGGGCCATGTCGGGCCGGCCGCCGCCACCCTTGCCGCCGAGCGCTTCGGCACCCTTGCGCACCAGATCGACGGCGCTGAAACGCGCCGTCAGATCAGGGGTGACGCCGACCACGACTCCGGCCTTGCCGTCCTGCGTGACCCCCACGATCGCCACCACGCCCGAGCCGAGCTGCTTCTTGCCTTCGTCGGCGAGGCTGCGCAGGTCCTTGAGATCGATGCCTTCGACCGCGCGGGCCAGGAGCTTCACATCGCCGACCGTGCGCACGCCGTCGGCGCTGTCGGCCTTGCCGCCGCCCCCCATGGCGAGCTTCTTCTTGACGTCCGAAAGCTCCCGCTCGAGTCGCTTTCGGTCCTCCAGCACGAGCGCCAGACGGCCCGGCAGGTCTTCAAGTGGTGCTTTAAGCTCCGCCGCCGCCGCCTTGGCCAATTGCCCAAAGTGATTGGCGGACTTGCGCGCCGCCCTGCCGGTGAGCGCCTCCAGGCGCCGCACGCCGGCCGCCACGCCGCTCTCGCCGACGACCGAGATGAGCCCAATGTCGCCGGTGCGCCGGACATGGGTGCCGCCGCACAGCTCGACCGACCAGCCCATCGCATTGCCGCCGGAATCCCCCATCGCCACCACCCGCACCTCATCGCCGTATTTCTCGCCGAACAGCGCGCGGGCGCCCGACGCGATGGCGTCGTCGACCGCCATCAGGCGGGTGGTCACCGGCGCGTTCGCCAGCACGATGTCGTTGGCCAGATCCTCGACCCGTTCGAGCTCGGCTGAGCTCATCGGCTTGTGGTGCGAGAAATCGAAGCGCAGCCGGTCCGGCGCCACCAGCGAGCCCTTCTGCGCCACATGATCGCCCAGCACCTGGCGCAACGCCTCGTGCAACAAATGGGTGGCCGAATGATTCTGGCGGATGGCGCTGCGGCGTCCATGATCGACGGTGAGGACGAGCGCGGCACCGAGCGCGAGCGTGCCCTCTTCGACCATCCCCGCATGAGCCAGGACGTCGCCCTTCTTCTGGGTGTCGGTGACGCGGAAGCGGATCCCGTCCGCCGTCATCGTGCCGGTATCGCCGACCTGGCCGCCGGATTCGCCATAGAACGGCGTCTGGTTGAGGACGACCATGCCGGATTCGCCGGACTTGAGGGCGGCCACTTCCTTGCCGTCGCGCACCAGCGTCCCCACCACGCCCTCGGCGCGCTCGGTCTCGTAGCCGAGAAACTCGGTCGCCCCGTGCTTGTCGCGCACCCCGAACCAGACCGTTTCGGTCGCGGCCTCGCCCGAGCCCGCCCAGGAGGCGCGCGCCGTATCGCGCTGATGCTCCATGGCGGCATTGAAGGCCGCGAGATCGACGCCGATGCCGCGCGGCTTGAGCGCATCCTGGGTGAGATCGAGCGGAAACCCGAAGGTGTCGTAGAGGGTGAACGCGATCTCGCCCTTGAGGCTGTCGCCCATCCGCAATCCGCGGCTGGCTTCGTCCAGGATCGCAAGTCCGCGCTCGAGCGTCTTGCGAAAGCGCGTCTCTTCGAGCCGCAGCGTCTCGGTGATCAGGGTCTCGGCCCGGTGCAGCTCCGGATAGGCTTGGCCCATCTCGCGCACCAGGAGCGGCACCAACCGCCACATCAGCGGATCCTTGGCGCCGAGGAGTTCGGCATGGCGCATGGCGCGCCGCATGATCCGGCGCAGAACGTAGCCGCGGCCCTCGTTCGAAGGCAGCACGCCGTCTGCGATCAGGAAGGCCGAGGCGCGCAGGTGGTCGGCAATGACCCGGTGGGAGACGCGGCGCGGCCCTTCGGCATCGACGCCGGTCAGGTCGGCGATCGCCCCGATGATCGCCGCGAACAGATCGATGGCATAGTTGTCGTGCGTCCCCTGCAGCACGGCGGCGATGCGCTCGAGCCCCATGCCGGTGTCGATCGAAGGCTTCGGCAGGTCCTCGCGCTTGCCGCCGGGCAATTGCTCGAATTGCATGAACACCAGGTTCCAGATTTCGATGAACCGGTCGCCATCGGCCTCGGGCGAGCCCGGCGGGCCGCCCGGAATATGCGGCCCATGATCGTAGAAGATCTCCGAGCAGGGACCGCACGGGCCGGTGTCGCCCATCTGCCAGAAGTTGTCGGAGGTCGGGATGCGGATGATCCTTTGCTCGGGCAGGCCGGCGATCTTGCGCCACAGATCGAAAGCCTGATCATCCTCGGAAAAGACCGTGATGGTCAGTCGCTCCTTGGAGAGCCCGAATTCCTTGGTGATCAGGTTCCAGGCGAGCTCGATGGCGTGGTCCTTGAAATAATCGCCGAAGGAGAAATTTCCGAGCATCTCGAAGAAGGTGTGGTGGCGCGCCGTATAGCCGACATTGTCCAGGTCGTTGTGCTTGCCGCCGGCGCGCACGCATTTCTGCGCCGTGACCGCCCTGACATAGGGGCGCCGCTCGAGGCCGGTGAAGACGTTCTTGAACTGCACCATGCCGGCATTGGTGAACATCAGGGTCGGATCGTTGCGCGGCACGAGCGGAGACGACGGCACGACGGTATGGCCGTTGCGCGCGAAGTAATCGAGGAAGCTCGACCTGATCTCGTTGACGCCACTCATCGTCCGACAACTCATCCACCAGCATGCGGCGCCGCGCAGCCGCATATGCGCCACTTGCCGTGGCGACCGGAAGCTCCGCGCCCACGGAGCATGGCAGTTTCAGCGTTTCGGCCCGGCGCCTTTGCGCTTCGGCGGTTTGAGGTAGAGCCCCGGGCCCTAACCGCCCGGCCGACTTACGCTTTCTCCGTGCGTGCTTTTAGCGGCCGACCTGGTCGCTGTCCAGAAAGCGCTGACCCCAAAGATGGAAAGCGGTCAACGGCGCCACAATGGCACGCCCGCGCCATGCAGTCCTGAGGACCTGATCTTAAGGAGACTTGAGAGACTTGAGGAGACCTGCGACCTACGTCCACGAATCGCGCGGATTCGCGGCAGTGTCCCGCTTACCGGCATGCACGCAGCGGCTGCACGCCGGCAGCGGCGGCGTGCATCGAACCATGCGCATCGAGCCGTGTGCTCACACATGTGGAGCGCCGGCGAGGAAGCGCCGGCGCGCAGATAGACAATTCTTGCAACAGATCTTGTCTTGCAACAGGTCTTGTCTTGCAACAGATCTCGCAACCCGCTCTTACGGGCCTTTGAGGCTCCGGGGGCCGGCCGACCCTTTGCACGACCGGCAACACCCCCTGCCCGCGTTGGCCCGCCTGGATCTAGCCCTCCGCCTCCTCGGCGTCGTCCTCTGCTTCCTCGCCGGCCAGGATCTTCTCGGCGATCAGGCCGGAATTCGCCCGGACGGCCGTCTCGATGCGATTGGCGATATCAGGATTGGCTTTGAGGAAGGCCTTGGCATTCTCGCGGCCCTGGCCGATGCGCTGGCTGTCATAGGAGAACCAGGCGCCTGATTTCTCCACCACGCCGGCCTTGACCCCGAGATCAACCAGCTCGCCGGCCTTGGACACGCCCGAGCCGTACATGATGTCGAACTCCACCTGCTTGAACGGCGGGGCGAGCTTGTTCTTGACCACCTTCACGCGAGTCTGGTTGCCCACCACCTCCTCGCGATCCTTGATGGCGCCGATGCGGCGGATGTCGAGACGCACCGAGGCATAGAATTTGAGCGCATGGCCGCCGGTCGTGGTCTCCGGGCTGCCATACATCACGCCGATCTTCATGCGGATCTGGTTGATGAAGATCACCATCGTGTTGGAGCGATTGATCGAGGCGGTGAGCTTGCGCAGCGCCTGGCTCATCAGCCGCGCCTGCAGGCCGGGCTGGCTGTCGCCCATCTCACCCTCGAGCTCGGCGCGCGGCACCAGCGCCGCGACCGAATCGACCACCAGCACGTCGACGGCGCCGGAGCGCACCAGGGTGTCGCAGATTTCCAGCGCCTGCTCCCCGGTATCGGGCTGCGAGATCAGGAGATCGTCCACATTGATGCCGAGCTTGCGGGCATAGATCGGATCAAGCGCGTGCTCGGCGTCGATGAAGGCGCAGGTGCCGCCCTTTTTCTGCGCCTCGGCCACGCAATGCAGCGCCAGCGTGGTCTTCCCTGAGGATTCCGGACCATAGATCTCGACCACGCGCCCGCGCGGCAGCCCGCCGATGCCAAGCGCGATATCGAGGCCGAGCGAGCCGGTCGAGACCGTGTCCACATCGAGATTCTTGTCGCTCTTGCCCAGTCGCATGATCGAGCCCTTGCCGAAATTGCGCTCGATCTGGGAGAGCGCGGCATCAAGAGCTTTCGACTTGTCCATGGATGAAGAACCTTCAACGACTCGTAGCGCAGGCTGATTCTGGGCCATCGCTGCCCCTCCTTATGACCAGGATTCGGTGGACCGACAATGCAAGCCGTGGTCCTTGGCTAGAAAGAACACTGTACACTGTTTGTTCTAAGTTCGCAATATGTTCTTTTTGGAAAATAGGTGCTGGCCCGGGGGCCAGCACCGGAAAATATCGGTGCTCGCCAGCTTTGGAGCTGACAGTTGGCTGGATTCATCATTCCGCAACTCGCCCGGCAACCTGACAGGCCGACGCACAACCTTTATTGTAAAGACAATATATACATTGCGTAAAGTATGTGTATAGTACGCCTAGGCGACTTCGCGGGTATGCTCTCCGAGCATTCGATCAACCATGAGGTCACCGAGCCCCGGCGGGCCACTGCCGGGGCTTTTATCCTTGGCCAAGTGTCATGATAGCAATCTCGGTTATAATCGTTGCTGCTCGACATTTTGGCTTTTGAGGCCGCCTCAGTTGGCGACCGCCGGCGGAGTGGCCGTGGTCCGGAACGCCGATCGAGGGTGCCGAGCCAGCGCCGAAAAATCCCAAGGGGTTGTGACGAGGCCGCCTAGATCCATGGCGCCGCGCTACGGCGGACCTTCCCACCACGATCGGCTTGGTGCCACCATAACTGAAACTCTCCTCGAAAGTACGTTTTCCCATCCCGTTTGCGGGCCGCTGCGGTGATTGATGATTTGTGGGCCGGTTGAGCCGCGTGATCAAATCAGGACACTGCGATCGCATATCTGCGGCCGCCCCGGAACAGCACCGAGTTGAGGCGCGGCCGAACTGTTCGATTCGGCGCCCGGGGTGGCAGAACCCTCTTGACGGCCAGATGTCGGCTAGCCGACATATAGTCTCTGGCGATTTCGGAATGCCCCGTGGGCGCCGGAAACGCTAGAGCCCCGGCGTTTCCAGCGCTCGATCAAATGCCGGGGCTTTTAATTTGGGTGGTTTCCCATCGACCCTACCGGGTCGGTGGAACGTCGCTGGTCGCA
>DASZKX010000403.1:0-2937 GCA_035552735.1 Xanthobacteraceae bacterium | reverse complement strand
GAATCGAGGGCGAGCCACAGCGCGGCGGCCGAAACCCCTGAGCCGCAGCTCGCGATGATCGGCTTCTCGATGTCGACGCCGCCGGCCGCGAGGGCTTGCCGGATCCGCTCCGGCGGGACGAGCGCTCCGTTCTCGATCAATGAAGTGTAGGGGACGTTCAATGCGCCCGGCATGTGGCCGCAGCGCAGGCCTGGTCGCGGCTCGGGCGCCTCGCCGCGAAAGCGGGCGGCCGGCCGCACGTCGACCACCTGGACGGCGTCGCCGGCGAGTGCCGCCTGCACCTCGGGGAGCGCGGCGACCGCGGCCGGCGCCTGGCGGGCCCGGAAGCTGCGCGGCACGCGCTCGACCGCGCCGGTTTCGAGCGGACGGCCTTCGGCCTTCCATTTCGGCAGCCCGCCCTCGAGAATGAAGACCTGCTCGGCGCCGAACGCCCGGAAGGTCCACCACACCCGTGGTGAGGCGAACATGCCGGCCCCGTCATAGACCACGATCGTGTCCTGATCGCCGATGCCGAGCGCACCGACCTCGCGACCGAACTGCGCGGCCGCCGGCAGCATATGGGGAAGCGGGTTCGCATGATCGGCGATCGTCTCGATATCGAAACGCACCGCGCCTGCGATATGGCCGGCGCGATATTCCGCCGCCGCGTCACGATTCTGGGTGGGAAGATAGTAGGAGCCGTCGAGCACCACGAGGTCGGGCGCGCCCAGGCGGGCAGCAAGCCAGTCCGTGCTGACCAGCCAGCGGCTATTCACGGAGCACCTTCATGGGCCACCTTCATGGAACACCTTCATGGAACACATTCTTGGGGCACCTTCAACTGAGCACGTTCCTAGAGCAGGACCTCCATGGGCCACCTTACTCAAAGGGAACCTTCAGGCTCGAATGCCGCTCCAGCCATGGCGGCACCGGCAAGCCTTTTTGGCGCAGGAAATCGATATTGAACAGCTTCGATTGATAGCGCGTGCCGTAGTCGGCCAGGATGGTGACGATGGTGTGACCGGGACCGAGCGCGCGCGCGAGCCGGATGGCGCCCGCCACGTTGATTCCGCTCGAGCCCCCCATGCACAGGCCCTCGTGCTCGAGCAGATCGAAGATGACCGGCACCGCCTCCTCGTCGGGAATCAAATAGGCTTTATCGACCTTGATCTTTTCGACGATCGGGGTGACGCGGCCAAGGCCGATGCCCTCCGTGATGGAGCCGCCCTCCGAGGCCTTGGCTTGGCCCTGCGTGAACAAATTGTACATGGCGGCGCCTTTCGGATCGGCCACGCCGACCACGACGCCCGGCTTTTGCTGCTGCAGGTAGGCGGCCACGCCGGCCAGCGTGCCGCCGGTGCCGATGGCGCAAATAAACCCATCCACCCGGCCGCCTGTCTGCTGCCAGATCTCCGGTCCGGTCGAGACGAAGTGCGCGGCGCTGTTGTCCAGGTTGTTCCACTGATCGGCGAAGAGGACGCCATTGGGCTCGCTCCGGCGCAGCTCGTCCGCCATACGCCGGCCGATATGCTGATAGTTGTTGGGATCGCTGTAAGGAACCGCCGGCACCTCCACCAGCTCGGCGCCGGCCAGCCGCAGCATGTCCTTCTTCTCTTGGCTCTGGGTCTCCGGGATCACGATCAGCGTACGATAACCGCGGGCATTGGCCACCAGCGCCAGCCCGATGCCGGTATTGCCCGCCGTGCTCTCGACCACCAACCCGCCGGGCTTGATATCGCCGCGCTTCTCGGCCTGCAGAATAATGTGCAGCGCCGGGCGGTCCTTGACCGATTGGCCGGGATTCATGAACTCGGCCTTGCCCAGAATGGTGCAGCCGGTCGCCTCGGACGCGCGCTTGAGCTTGATCAGCGGCGTGTTGCCGATGGCCTCGATAATTCCGTTACGAATTTGCATGAGCGGTTGCGGTCCGGCTGCGCTGGGGGAGGGGAGCGACCCTAGTTGAGGCCTCGGCGTCCGACAAGATCGTCCGGCCGGAGCGGGCGCCCGGCTCGGCGACCCGTTTGGCCCGCCTTACTGCAGGAGCTCCGCCGCCTTGCGGGCGATCCCCGCCGGCGTCGCATAGACCTGCTGCACCAGCTTCTGGATGTCCTCGCCCGCGACCGGGGTGATCTCGAGGCCGGCCTTGTCGGCTTCGGCCAGGAAGTCCTTGTCCTGCAGGGTCAGCAGAAAGGCCTTGCGCAGCACCTCGACGCGCTCGCCCGGCGTCCCTGGCGGCGCCAGGAACGGCCAGGCCATGACCTGGCGCGCAAAAATAAGCCGCAGGATGGCGCGCTCCTCGTCGGTGCGGGCGAGGTCGACGATGAGCGGCACGTCGGGAAGGTCGCGATGCTTGCTCAGCCCCATCTGATAGAGAATGTTGATGTCGCGGCGGTCGAGCCAGGATTGATGCAGGGCCTTTACGCTGGTCCAGGACCAGCCGCAACGGCCCGCCACCTCGCCGCGCTCCATCGCCAGATCGATGTCGTTGCCGCCCGGATAGCCGGTGACGATCTTGAACTTGGTGCCGAGCACCGCATTGGTGATCTTGGGGAATTGGTAGGTGTCCGCGCTCGGCCCGGTCGCGCCCACGACCAACTCGCGCCGCCGCGCATCCTCGAAACTCGCGACGCCGCTGTTGTGCCAAGCCACGCAGACGCTGACCTCGTTGTTGGTGCTGCCGATCCAGGCGAACCTGCTGGCGTCGAACTGGGCGCCCTTGTTGCCGAGCAGCGGCTCGAACGGCGTGCCCCGGTTGATGGTGCCGAAGGTGGTGCCGTCCCTCGGCGCCGCGTTGTACAGATAATTCGCCAGCCGCATGCTGCCGGCGCCCTCCATGTTCTTGGGCACGATCGCGGGGTTGCCGGGAATGTATTTGCCCATCGTGCGGGCGAGCATCCGGGCATAGGCGTCGTAGCCGCCCCCGACGCTGAGCCCGATATCGAGCTCGATGGTCCTGCC
>DASZKX010000402.1:0-6484 GCA_035552735.1 Xanthobacteraceae bacterium | reverse complement strand
AGGATATCAACGTCTTGAGCAAATCCTCGGCAATGTAGAAACCGAAAACTAACGTTATGTCGCCACAGTACCCTCTGGTCGGGACCGCGGCGGCTCTCCAGAGGGCCTCCAGTCCGCGCCGCCGGTTGCGGTTCCGGGTTTTCCGGGTTCCAAGATTCCGGACTTCGGGGGAGTAAGAGTCGATGAAGTCACGCGAAACGCTCATTCGCCTCAAGAAGTTTCAAGTCGACGAGAGGCGTCGGAAGGTCGCGCAGATCGAGGGCATGATCGCCGAATTCGAGCGCATGGCCGGCGATCTCGATCGCGAGATCAAGACCGAGCAGGACCGGGCCGGAATTCACGATCCGGGCCATTTCGCCTACCCGACCTATGCCAAGGCGGCGATGCAGCGGCGCGAGAACCTGCAGCGCTCGGCCGATGATCTGAAGATTCAGCTTGAGAGCGCGACCGGCGCCCTGGCGGAAGCATTCGAAGAGATGAAAAAGATCGAATTACTCGACGAACGCGATCAGATGCGCGAGCGCGAAGAGGCGAATGCGCGCGAGCAGGCCGAGCTGGATGCCATCGGGTTGATGCGCAACAGCGCCCGGGCCTGAAAGCGCCCCGGCAGGTTCAATTGCGTGCTCTCCAGGGGTGGACGGCTTTCCGCTGTGCCGTCCTGGACCCGTTGCCGGCCCGGAGCGGGTCGGTTTTGCATAAATTGTCACCCGCTCGGGCCCCGCCTGTGCAATTCATTGCATTACAGTCGCTTCGGCGGCGATAATCGGACCCGCACGGCACCGCCGGAGGGTAGCGGACCAGATGTTGACGCCCGTTGAAATCACTTGGCTTCTCGCAGCCGTCGCCCGTGGCGACGTCGCGGCCTTTGAGCGCCTCTACGCCACCACTTGCGCCAAGATCTACGGGGTGGTCCTGCGCATCTTGCGACGGCACGACCTAGCCGCCGACGTGATGGAGGAGACCTATCTGCAAGTCTGGCGCAGCGGCGGCGAGTTCGATCCGGCCCTCTCCAACCCGGTCGCCTGGATGGTCGCCATCGCGCGCCGCAAGGCGATCGATCTCGCCCGCAAGCCCGACATCGGCGCCGACGACGGCGAGCCCGTGCTCGCGGAAGCGGAAAGTCCAGGCGTGCTGCCGCGCCGCGAGATGCCGGAGGAGCTCAAGCGCCTGCTCACCTGCATCGGGCGGCTCGAGCCGGACCGCCAGCGCATGTTGCTGCTCGCATTTTATGGGGCCTTCAGCCGCGACAAGCTGGCCGTGAAGCTCGATATGCCGGCAAACCTGCTCAAGGCGTCACTCCGGCGCAGCTTATTCGAGCTCGAGCAATGTCTAACTTCCTGATCGACGAGGACACCGACCTGCTCGCGGCCGAATTCGTGCTCGGCACCCTCGATGCGGAGGAACGCGCGAATGCGCAGTCCTCGCTGCGGACTGACCATGGTTTCATTGCCATGGTGCGCATCTGGGAGCGCCGGTTCGGCGAGCTCCATCTCATGGTGGAGCCGGTCGAGCCCGAACCCAAGATCTGGCAGCGGATCAAGACGAAGGTCGCGGAGATTGCTGCAAGCGAGCCCGTTCCCGAGGGCAAATCGCCGACGGAATTGACGCCGAGCCCGGAGCCTGTCGAGGCGGCCGGCGCGCCCGCAAATGCCGACTTTGCCAAGCCGGCGGACGCAGCCGCGGCCGGGGAGACGCTCACACCCCAGATCGCTCCCGAAAACGGGACCGCGAAGCCCGCGGAGATTTCGTCTACTGCTGAAACAGGGAAGCCGCCCGAGGCCCCGGCGGCGCCGGATTCGGTTGCTCCGCCAGCGGTCGTTCCAACTGCGACCGCGACGGTTTCGACCGCCGCTGAAATCCCGCCAAGCGCGGAAGCCCAGTCCCGTCTGGAACCGCCACCGGAGTTGGTGGCGGGCTTCGAGCGCGGGCCGATCCCCAAGGTCGCGATGCCGGCCGCGCCCCAGCTCCCGCCGCCGGCTCTCAAGCCGCCGGACAAGCATTCCGATCAGCCAGAACCCCAGCGTTCGGCGCGTCGTCCGGAAATCACCCTCGACGTGATCCGCAGCCGCGGCCGCTGGCGGCTCTTGGGGGTTTGCATGACCCTCCTGGTCATGGGCCTTGTGGCCCTGCTGGCCGCCTGGAGGTTTGTTCCCGACCGCCTGCCGGCCAAATTGCGACCCGCTCAGCTGATGATGTCGCTGGGGATTCAAGCCCCCCCGGATGCGGCTCCCGCCGTCAAGCCGGCAGCGCCGGACTCCCAGTTCGACGAATAGGCGCCAAACGACAGCGCGCGCCGGACGGGCGCGCGTTCATTTCGGAAATGACCGATTGTGCCGAGCTTGATCGGCCTAGCGAATCGAGGTCCCGTCGCTGGTTGAGGCCGTTACGGGCTTGCCGACCGTGATGACCGTGGCCTCCATGCGGCCATTGGGGACTTTGACGCGGGCGGCGACGCCAATGCCCGCCACGATCGTGGCGCAAATCAGGGACACGACCACGATCTTCAGGTGGGTCCCACGGTCCGCGGTAAACATCGAGGAGTTGTTCATGGCATCCTCCCAAGTCTCGAGCATTGGTCGTCTCGACCGGGAAAAAGGTTCATAGGGCGCTTACGAAACATGGGCCGTTACGAAGCACGCGCAGGCACAACCCCCCACTCCCCCCCGTTGCCTTGATTATGGAGGTAACTGGTGGAGCCGCCGGAAGTTCCCAAGGCTTCTCACGGAATTTTGAATGCAAGGTTATTTCAACAGCTTGGCGGGAACCCCGCGCTATTCGGCGGTGCCCCCCGGCCACCTTCCCGGTGGCCGGCGTCAAATGCTCCCGACCGTCCGCAGCCGGGCCCGGGGGTGAATTTCGGCCTGGGACATGACCGGCGTCTGGGCCCGGAAGCGCTCGACCACGCTGCGCACGAAGGGCCGGATTCCGGCCGAGGTCACCAGCACCGGGGCTTCGCCGGCCTTGGCGGCCTCCTCGAAGCGCTCGCGCACCAGGGTGATGAATTCGGTCAGCTTGGAGGGCTGCATCGCAAGCGTGCGTTCGTCGCCTTGCCCGACGAGCGATTCGGCGAAGGCCTGCTCCCATTTCGCCGTCATCGCGATGAGCGGCAGGTGGCCGGCTTGGGTGGTGTGCTGGGCGCAGATTTGGCGCGCCAGCCGCGCCCGCACGTGCTCGGCCAAGATCGCGGGGCTGCGCGAAGACGGAAGCGCCTCGGCGATCCCCTCCAGGATGGTCGACAGATCGCGGATCGAGACCCGCTCCGCCAACAGGTTCTGCAGCACGCGCTGGATACCCGAAATCGAGATCTGGGAGGGAACCATGTCCTTGACCAGCTCTCCCTGCTCCTTGGGCAGATCCTTGATCAGCTTGCTCACCTCCGCATAGGACAAGAGCTCCGACACGTTCATTTTGATGAGCTCGGTGAGGTGGGTGGAGAGCACGGTGGCGGCGTCGACCACGGTGTAGCCCCTGATGGCGGCTTCTTCCTTGAGGCCGGGATCGATCCAGGTCGCCGGCAATCCGAAGGTCGGCTCGGTGGTGTGGACGCCAGGCAGGCTCACCGCCAGCCCGGCCGGGTCCATCACCATCTGCTGGGCGGGCCAGATCCGGCCGGTGCCGGCCTCCACTTCCTTGACCTTGATGATGTAGGTATTGGCATCGAGCTGGACGTTGTCGAGCAGCCGCACCGGGGGCATCACGAAGCCCATCTCGACCGCGAGCGAGCGGCGCAGCGCCTTGATCTGCTCGGGCAATCGGTCGGAGCCGTCGGGCGAATTCACCAACGGCAGGAGCGCATAGCCGAGCTCGATCTTGACGTCGTCGATCTTGAGCGACGCCGAGATCGGCTCCTCGGCGGGCGGCGCCTTGGCCTCGTCCGCCTTCTTGGTTTCCTCCACGACCTGATGCCTCTGCCCCTTGGCGGTCGTATAGGCCAGGAAGGCGGCCCCGCCGCCGAGCAGCAGAAACGGCAGCATCGGGATGCCCGGCAACAGCGCCATCACCACCATGGCGCCGGAAGACATGCCGAGCGCCTTGGGATAGCTGGAGAGCTGCTTGATCAGCGCCTTGTCGGCCGCCCCCGAAACGCCGGCCTTGGCGACCAGCAGACCGGCCGCGGTCGAGACGATGAGGGCCGGGATTTGGGTCACCAGCCCGTCGCCGACGGTGAGCGACGTGTAGGTGCGCACCGCCTCCGAGAAGGCGAGGCCCTGTTGGGCGATGCCCACGATCATGCCGCCGATGACGTTGATGAACACCACCAGCAGGCCGGCGACCGCGTCGCCACGCACGAATTTGGAGGCGCCGTCCATGGCGCCGAAGAAGCCGCTTTCGTCCTCCAGGTTCCGGCGGCGGCGGCGCGCCTCGCCTTCATCGATCAGGCCAGCCGAGAGGTCGGCGTCGATCGCCATCTGCTTGCCCGGCATGGCGTCGAGGTGGAAGCGCGCCGCGACCTCGGCGATGCGGCCCGAACCCTTGGTGATGACCACGAAGTTCACGATCACCAGGATCGTAAAGACGATGATGCCGATGACGAAATTACCGCCCATCACGAAGTTGCCGAAGGCCTGGATCACGTGGCCGGCCGCGTCGGTGCCCTCGTGCCCGCGCGCCAGGATGAGGCGCGTCGAGGCCAGGTTGAGGGCCAGACGCAGCATGGTGGCGATCAAGAGCACGGTCGGAAAGGCGGAGAATTCGAGCGGGGCCTGGATGAACAAGGCCGTCATCAGGATCAGCACCGACAGGATGATCGACATGGCGAGCGCCAGATCGAGCAGCGGCGCCGGCAGCGGCAGGATGAGGACGACGAGAATCGCCATCACCCCGACGGCGAGGCCGATGTCGCCGCGCCGCAGCATGGCGCCCATCTCGCCCAGCCCCGGCAGCGCGAATTTTCCGGCGCCCGCAGTCGATCCAGTCGCGTCCGTCATTGGCGCCGATTTGTCTCGTTTTGCGCGATCATGGGTATGAAACGTCTGCACGGGAGCGGCCAGGCCGCTCGCCCGCACCAGAGGAACCGCGCCCGCGTCCAAGGTCCGTCCCCGGTTCGCCGTCTGGAAGGAAAGATCTCCCCGGCAAAATTTGCCTGGCTTATGGTTAGCGACTAGTTAACGGTCCGCCTAAACTTCCGCCCAGGCGAAAGAAATTCGGAGTTTCGCGATGAATCTTGCGGTTCTTGCCAGCCAGCGGGCGGCAGCACTCGTGATGCTGGTTTTGCTGAGCGCCCCCTTCGCCCGCGCCGACGGCCTGCAACCCGGCCTGTGGCGTATTCTCACTCATCCGGTCATCGACGGGGTGGCGGGACGCGAACAGGAGAATACACGCTGCCTCACGCCCGCCGACGTGGCGGACCCTGAAAAGACCTTCAGCCCGGTCGGCCAAACCGTCAATTCGACCTGCGAGATGGTCGAGCACGAGCTGACGCCCGGGCGGCTCAAATGGCACCTGCAATGCACCGGCCAGCTCGACATGGATTTGACCGGCGAGTTCTTGTTCGATGCGCCGGAGCATTACTCCGCCACGGTCACCACGGCGGCGTCGATGATGGGCCGCCTCATGCAGGCCGGGCGCATGACGGTCGAGGGGCAACGCGTGGGCGAATGCCAGTGAGTCAAACGATCGCGCTCATGCCGGCGCGCGGGCTCTCATGCCGTTGCGCCTGATCTTCATGGGTACGCCTGATTTCGCGGTGCCGACGCTGGCGGAGATCGTCCGGCGCGGCCATGAGGTCGCGGCCGTCTATACGCGCGCCCCCAAGCCGGCCGGCCGACGTGGCCTTGAGCTCACCCCAAGTCCGGTCGAGCGCGAGGCGAGGCGCATGGGGCTTCGCGTGCTGGCGCCCGGAACGTTGCGGGACGCGGCGGCGGCGGAGGCGTTTGCGGCGCATCGGGCGGACGCCGCGGTGGTGGTGGCCTATGGGCTTATCCTGCCGAAGCCCGTCCTGATCGCGGCGCGGCTCGGATGCTTCAACGTGCATGCTTCGCTGCTGCCGCGCTGGCGCGGCGCCGCCCCGATCAATCGCGCCATCATGGCGGGGGACGCCGAGACCGGCGTGACGGTGATGCAAATGGAGGAGGGGCTCGACACCGGCCCCATCGCCACCATCGAAAACCTGCCCCTGGTCGCGAAGCTGCCCATCGGCCCCGACGCCACGGCCAGCGAGCTGCATGACCGGCTCGCCGCTCTCGGCGCCGATCTCATGGGGTGCGCGCTCGAAGCGCTCGAGCGCGGCGCGCTGATGCCGCAGCCGCAGTCGGAGGCGGGCGTCAGCTATGCGGCCAAGATCGACCGCGCCGAGACTCGTATCGACTGGCGGGCGCCGTGGCGCCAGGTGCACGATCATATTCGCGGGCTGTCGCCGTACCCGGGCGCCTGGTTTGAATTGGCGGTCGAGGGCAAGCCGGTTCGGGTGAAGGTTCTGCGCACGACCGAGGGGCAGGGCGACGGCGAGCCCGGCGTCCTGCTCGACGATCGGTTCACGATTGCG
>DASZKX010000401.1:0-9507 GCA_035552735.1 Xanthobacteraceae bacterium | reverse complement strand
GCTGCGGGCGATCGAGTCGCTCGGCCATGCGCTCGGCATGTCGATCGTGGCCGAGGGCGTCGAGACCTTCGAGGAGCTCGCCTATCTGCAGGCCGCGACGCGAATCCGCCAGGCGCAGGGCTATTACTTCTCCAAGCCGTTCTTTCTCGATGAGGCGGCGGATGCGAACCGCGTCCACTTCAGCGGTCACTTCGGCGACGACGTTCCCCATGAGCGCGTCCACGGCGGGCGCACTATCGCGGCGGCGCGCGCACCCTCCGAAGGGCGCGGTTCTCATGCCGCGCGCGCCGCGATGGCATCGCGATTGCGAAGAGATTAGGGGCCGGGATAAACGAATCCGGGCGCGGCGTCAGCGCGAAGAGGACGGGCCCCGCAGGGCGGCAAACGGATCCGCCGGATTGGTGAGCGATTTTTTCAACAGGCTGAAACGGTTGGGCTCCAGCGCCGGACCCGGCTGCAGCGGCACTGCCTCGGGACGGACCGCCGATTTGGGCGCCGCATCGTCGGCGCCGGCCGCGGTGCGCGCCATCGAGCCGCGCCAACGCTCGAGCACGGCGGCGATGAAGTTGAGGTCGTGATCGGCGGCTTGGACGGATTGCTCGTTGGCGAAGGCCTCGCACCTGGGAATGAGTTGCAGCGGCAGCTCGGCGAAGGTCAATCGGGTCGGCAGCGGGACGCCGACCCCGAAGGCCAGCGCCTCGCGGGTGCCGAGCGAAGGCACGAAACCGAACAGGTTGGCGGCGGCGTCGGAGACCGCGCAGCGCAGCAGCGCCTGGTCGCGGTCGTTCGACATGCGCATGGCGAACAGCGTGCTGCACTGGGAGATGATGGTCGGGTCGAGCTCGGCCGGACGTTGGGTCGCGAGCGCCAGGAACACGCCGCATTTGCGGCCTTCCTTGGCGATGCGGGAGATCGCCCGGCGGGTCGGCCCGAAACCGATCGCCCGGTCCACCGAGGCGTAGCGGTGGGCCTCCTCGCAAACGATCAGCAACGGGGCCGCGCCGTCGCTCCACAGGCCGAAATCGAAGGCAAGGCGGCACAGCACGGACACGACCGGATCGACCACCTCGGCCGGAAAGCCGGCGAGCTGCATGATCGTCATCGGCTTGCCGTCGGCCGGCAGGCGGAACAGCTGGCTGAGCGATTCCGCCATGGTGTCGCCGCCGACATTGGCCTTCTCGAACAGGAACGCGTAACGGGCGTCGTTGCTGACCGTCTCGATGCGCGTGATCAGCTTGTGATAGATCATCCGCGAGGAGCGGTTCTCCAGCTTTCCCATCCGCTCGTCGATCATCATCAACAAGTCCTGCAGCCGGTAGGGGACCGGCGTGTCGACCGTGTATCCGATGCTCTTGGGATCGAGCTTCTTGACGGCGAGCCTTTCGGCCGACGAGCGGTATTGCGTGTAGGCGACCTTGGCGAGCGGGATCACCTCGGAGAGGATCTCGATCTCCTCGTCGCCGGCAGGACGGCCGGCAAAGAAGACGTCGATGATCTCCTCGAAATTGAACAACCAGAACGGCAACCTGAGGTTTCCGGGATTGGCCACATAGGCGCGATCGCCGAAACAGCGGCCGTATTCGTTGTGAACGTCGAGCAGCAGCACGCGCAGCTCCGGCCGAGCCTGCAAGAGCTGCTGCAGGATGACCGCGACCGCGCTCGATTTGCCGACGCCGGTGGTACCCAGGATCGCGAAATGCTTGCTCAGCATCTCGTTGATATCGATGCGAACGTCGATGGTCCGGTCCTGCTGCAGCTGTCCGACCTTGATGGATCTGACGCCCGAGCCGTCGAAGATGATCCGCATCTCCTGGTAGGTGAGCGGCTCGACCGGATCGCCGATGGTCGGATAGGTCGTGACGCCGCGACGGAAACGGATCGGTCCGCCGTCCCGCCCGTCGATCTCGCCCATCAGATCGACGCGGGCAACGCCCTGGAGATCCTGCTCCTTGAGGGAGGCGGTCTCGACGGAGATGTCCGCAATCACACCGACGATGAGGGCCTTGCCGCTCTCGATCTTGACGAACTTGCCGACCGTCATGCCGGCGCCGTGCTGCTCGCCGGCAAGACCGATGCTCACCTGCGAGCCGCTGACCGAATGGACGTGGCCCAACGGCCCGGCGGTCACCGGCGGCGGCGCGCCCTGACCTCGCAACGCGTCGGTCCCTAGCATCGCTGACCTCGCATGGGCTTAAGATACCTCGACCAAGCTACCGTCCCGAGATTTGGAGAAAACAGTAGGCAGCCACCGGTCTAAAATCGGTTAAGCGCAGGCGCGGCCGCCGTGGTGCCGCACGGTGGCAAACCGACCATTCAGGCGCAGTTGAAAGCGCGGCGCCGGCATCAGGGTTGATGGCGCGTTAATGGCCAGCCGGTTCGCCTCAAGCCCAGGTCGCGAAGCTCAGCCCGGTTCCGGTGCCGGCCGGGGTGCGGTAGCCGGGGACATATTCGAACCAATTCAGGTCGAGATGCTCGACCGCGCCCGCCACCGCGACCCAATTCAGGATCTCGGAGCTGCCGGCATGGAGCTTGTGGCGGGGCAGGCTCTGCAGAAACGTCGCATCCTTGTCGGCGCAGGCCTTGAGGACGGCGCGGTCGAAATCCTCATCCACCAGGAAATGGCTCAAGCCGCCCGAGGCCAGAACCCCGATCCGCCCTTCGGCGGGAAAGCTTTCCACCGCTTTGCGCACGCCCTGCCCGAACTGGTAGCAGCGGTGCGGCCGCGGCTGATTGGGCGGAAAGTAGGTGTTGAGGAAGATCGGCACCGCCGGCACCGGATTCTGCGCATCCATCACCTGGCGGTGCACATAGGCGATCGCGTGGCCTTCGCCCTCGCCCGGCGGCAGGCATTTCGAGCTGGCGAGATCAAAGCCCAGGTCCATCAGGGATTCGATCATATGAACCGCGAGCCCGGCATGGACCGGATAGTCGCGCGGCGCTTGCGGCTCGAAGAAGCCCTTGCGATTCTGAATGTACCAATCGGGGAAATGCGAATAGGTCGTGTGCTGCGCATTGCCGTTGCGGATTGTCTCGCCGAAATAGATCGCAAAAGCCGGCCGGCAGTCGTCGCGATAGCTTTCGTTCTGGTCGTCCCCCATGACGATCAGGGCATCGAGGCCGGCGGCCGCCACGGTTTCCCGGATCCGCTGCATGGCGCCGCGCGCGATGTTCTGCCGCGCCACCAGATGCTCGGGCGCCACGATCTGGGCGAGCTTGGGATCGGCCGCCTCCAGCAGGTCCCCGTAGGTGACGGGCCGTCCGTCCTTGTCGCGATGGCGGATGGTCTGGTCGGTCTCCAGGAAGCGCGGCAGCGTCTCGTCCGCGGCCAGCAGCATGGGGGTGTGCGAGGTTCCGAGCCCGAGTACGATCTTGGCCATCGGCGTAGCGGCCTTATGCGCGCGGCGCGCAGCGCACATAGACGCCGGTGCCGTAGCGCCCCGCGACCTCGGGATCGACATAGCGCAGCACCATCACACGGCCATCGAAGGAGACGATCTCGCGGTCGCTGGTGGCGCCACCTTCGCCATGAGGCCCGATGTAGTTCTTCCCGCCCGGGCCCCCTTTGAGCCAGAATTCCTGCATTTGGGACTGGTCTGGCGGATACATCATCACCCCGCCGGTCGGCCCCTGGCCGATCACGAAGGGGTGGCTGCATTGTCCCTTGGCGGCGGCCTCGGTCCGCGCGCGATCCTCGGGCCGGTGGAAGGACGCATAGCCCCAACGACCGATGACCTCGTTGGAGCGGATGCTGGCGGGGATCTCCGGAGCCGGCTGGGGCTCGACCGGAACCGGCTCGGGGGCCGGGCTCGAGTTGCCGAAGCTCGGAAAGCCCCCGAAGCTGCCGCAGCCGGCGAGCCCAAGGGCCAGCAACATCGCCGCGACGGGCGCCGGACCCAGACTGAACTTTCCCATGGCGTCCCCTCCTTCATCGATGCCCGTGGCCGCGGCGATCAACCACCCGAAGCGGCAAAACAAGCTCCGCAATTCAAGCCCCAAACGCGAGACCGGAACTCAAGTCCGGGGTCATGGCCAGCAGACAGTCACTCCGTTCGCATTGTAACAGTTTCAAGGTTAACAGGCCGCAACCCCGCTCCGCCCCTCCCAAGAAAGCCTCCAAAGGCGCGGATCTCTCTCATTCATACGCCAAATCTGGCCGAGAAGATGCCGCGGTGGCAAGGCGGATATGGGG
The DNA here is from genome assembly GCA_035552735.1 of Xanthobacteraceae bacterium. Classification (GTDB taxonomy): domain Bacteria; phylum Pseudomonadota; class Alphaproteobacteria; order Rhizobiales; family Xanthobacteraceae; genus VAZQ01. The sequence goes on along the minus strand of DASZKX010000401.1, from coordinate 5,318 downwards.
CAGGCGGATAGGGCGCAAGCGGATTGGGCCGCTGGGTCGGGATGGCGCCGATACGGCTATCACGGCCGCGCCGCCTTGGCGTCGGCCGCCCGCACCTCGTCGGCAAATCGATTGCCGAAATGCGTGCGGACATAGTTGACCACCGCTGCCACCTGCTGATCGGTGAGCAGGTCGCCGAAGGCCGGCATGCCGTTGCGGCCATGGATGACGAGCCCCACAGGATAGGCGGCACTCTCCAGCTTGGGATTGCCGGCGAGGGCCGGATAGGTACCGGCCCCAACCGCACCGACGCCGCCCGGCATGTGACAGCCCTGGCAGATGTCGGAATAGAGTTCCTCCCCGGTCGTCGCCATGAAGCGCGCCGGGCTGCCGAACCGCGCATCGGTGGGCTGCGCCATGACGGAAAGGATCGCCGCAGCCGCCAAGCCCGCGGCCAGCGCGAGTGATGAAGCCATGCCGGCGACAGGGAACATTTGGTTCTCCTCGATCATCGTGAGAATGCTGGAGCGGTTCTGCCGCGGCCTCCGCGGCTGCCGCGGCCTCCGCGGCTGCAACCGCCCCGGCAGCCTCAGCCCGCCAGGACGCGGCGATGCAGCCGCCCGACCGCATCCAGTGACGACAGCAAGGCACCCTCCTGCCACCCCGGCAGATAGGAGGCGTGCTCGCCGGCGAGCAGTATACGCCCATCGAGGGCGCACAGATTGTCGTAGTGCTGATTGCGCGTCGCGTCGGTCCAGCTGCCGCTGCAACCGAGCACCGCTGGATTGCGGTGCCAAGCGACCGCGATGCCGTTCTCGAACTCCTCTTTGTATTGGGGATGAATCTGCGCCCCGTCCGCGACCGCCTTGGCGACCCGCTCGGCCGGTGACAATGACGTGAACTCATAGGCGTAAACGCTGAAGATCGTGTAGGCGCCGAGCAGCACCGCCTTGCCGGCGTCCCCATAGCGGGTGCACGGATAGCCGATCAGGCGGATCGGCAGGTCCGTGTAGCTGATGCCGCCATAGATGCCTTCATCCTGCTCCCAGAAGCGCCGCCGGAACTGCAGGCCGACCTTGAGGGCCGGCGCATACGGAACCGCATCGATCGCGTTCTGCATCGGTGCCCCCACGCTCAGTTCGATCTGGCTCAGGATCGACAGCGGAATGGTGCAGAGACACCAGTCGGCGGTGGCGGTGAGCGGCTTTCCGGGATCGGTGGTGTCCTCGTAGACGACGCTCACCTGGCACGCATCCTGCCGGATCGCCTTCACCTTGGCGTTGAAACGAATGAGGTCACCGACCTCGTGCGCGAAGGCGCGGGCGATCATGTCCATGCCGCCGACCGGCTGGAACAGCGTGGTCTGGAACTCGTAATTGGCGCCCGCAAACAGGCTCTGCCACAAGCCCGACCGCAGAAGCTCGCCGAGCCCGAGCGGCTGCGACGGCGTCGGCGGTCCGGCGACCCCGCCACCCGGATCCTTCTCATAGCCGCGCCGGTTGCTGGTCGCGAGGCTTGTCTTGTAAGCATAGTCCTGGTCGAGCGCGCCCCAGCCCCGCAGGGCTTGCAACAGGATTTCCTGATCCTCCCGGGTGACGATCTCGTCGAGCTTGCGCTGGCTGGTCGCCTTGGCGAGCAGCTCGCAGATATAGCCGTTGAAATCGGCCTGGACGTGGCGATAGCGCTGCGGCCTGCCGCCGAACGCCGTCTTGGAATGGAGCCAGGCGTTGGTGTTGACTTGGATGAACGGTTCGAGCGCAACCTTGAGGCGCCCGCAATAATCGAGCAACGCATGGTGATGGTAGGGAATGCGCCATGGACCGGGATTGAGATAGAGGCCGGGATCGAAGTCACAGTGCTGGGTGACGCCGCCGAGCTCGGTGTAGGTATCGCCGCCTCGCAGGGTCCAGCATCGCCCGCCGGCACGATTGCTGTATTCGAGCACCTGGACCCGATAGCCGGCCTTGCGCAGCTCGAGCGCCGCCGCCATGCCGGCGAGCCCGGCCCCCAGGATGAGCACCGATGCTCCCTTGGGATCGCCATCGAGCCGGATCGGCCCCGCATAGGTGGATTCGGCCGCGAGCCCCAGGCTCTCCATCGCGCGGTACATGACGGCACCGCCCGCCGCCGTGCCGATGAGCGTCAGGAGATCGCGCCGGCGCATGCCGGTGGCATGAGTATCGGACATCGGTCGCTCGCTTTGGCTTGGGTGCTGCCCGCGGGACCATTGTCCTACCGAAAACGAACCCCAACAAGTGGCGTCCGCCTCTCGCCGCACCCGCGGTTGGCGGCGCCCGCGGTTGGCGGCCGCAGGGTCAACCCTTGCGGGGGTCGCGCAACGGCGGGTCCTTCTTGATGTTGAGCCGCTTGACCGCCTCGGCGTCGAAATCATCGTCGCAGCGAAAGCCGGCTGCCCGAATGCCGTCGATCGCGCAGAGGTCGTCGACCTCGTTGACGTCGCCGGTGACGCCGAGCGCGCCCACGATCTCGCCGGTGTCGTCGCGGACGAGCTGGCCGCCGCCTTCCAGGAACAAGGGGCCGTCCGAAAGCTCGGCGAGCGATTGCATGAAGGCCGGCTTCTCCTTGGCTTTTTGCAGAACCTGGCGGGAGGAACGATTGAGCGACAGCGCCGCAAAGGCCTTGCCGTAGGCGATCTCAAAGCGCAACAGCGAGCAGCCGTCCTGCTTGTGGAACGCCTTCACCCTGCCGCCGGCATCGAGCAGGATGGCGCTCAGCGGATAGGCCTTGCGCCGCTCCGCGGACGCAAAAGTGCCCTCGATAATCTCGAGGGCCTCGGCAAGGGTAATGGCACGCATGCGATCTCCTTCGTGGCTGGCGAGCGCGGACAAATTGCCCGAGATCGCGAGGCCGTATCAACCACCCCGTGGAGGCTGCTACCATGGGGGCGGGGCGGTGCCCCTCGTTACGAAGGAAATCGTCATGTCCCATCCACACCCGACCGCCCGGATCGCGGCTCTCCTCGGGCTCGCCATGCTGGCTGCCGCTTTGGCTCCTGCCGGACCGGCCGGCGCCGCCGAGCCGACGCTGTTGCGGATCAACAGCTTTCCGAACGCCAAGGCGCTGCCGCTGCAGGTCGGTATCGGCAAGGGCTTTTTCGCCAAGCGCGGCCTCAAGGCCGAGCTCGAGCTCACCGAAAGCTCGAAGGCGCAGCGCGAGGGGCTTTCGGCCGGCAAGTTCCAGATCGCCCAGAGCGCCATCGACAATGCGGTCGCCATGATCGAAGGCGCCCACCAGGACGTGGTGATCCTGTCGGGCGGCGACAGCGGCATGAACGAGTTCTTCGTGCAGCCCGGCATCGCTTCGTTCGCCGCGCTGCGCGGACACGTCATCCTGGTGGACGCGCCCGACACCGCCTATGCGCTGCAGGTCAAGAAGCTGTTGGCGCAGCACGGGGTCGAGCCCGGCGGCTACACGGTCAAGCCGGCCGGCGCCGGCGTCTACCGCTTCAAGGCCATGGTGGACGACAAGAGCAATGCGGCGGCCATTCTCAATCTTCCGTTCACGGTCGAGGCCGCGCAGGCCGGGATGAAGAGCCTGGGGCGCACCATCGATCTGCTCGGTCCCTATCAGGCGGCGGGCGGATTTGCGCTGCGGCCCTGGGCAGAGCAGAACCGGGACACGGTGGAGCGCTATCTCGCCGCCTATGTGGAATCGCTGCGCTGGATCCGCGATCCCGGCCATCGCGCCGAAGCGGTCGGCTTGCTGGTGAGCGAGCAAAAGCTCGCCCGCGACATCGCCGAGCGCACCTATGAGCAGCTCGTCGATCCGGCCTTCGGCTTCACGCCGGATGCCCGCTTCGACATGGAAGGCTTCCACAACATGATGGCGTTGCGGGCGGAGGTCGAAGGCACGACCACAGTCGCCCCCGAGCGCTATCTCGATCTCAGCTATTACGAACGGGCCATGGAGCTCGTGGGGCGGTGATCACTCGGCGGCGCCGCCGGGCTGCACGCCCTTGGCGGGCTCGGCCGACTTGATCTGGATGGCCTGTGCCGCCTGATCGAGGATCGCGCGCGGCGTGGCGAGCATCTCGGCGACGATCGCTTCCAGCTCCTCGCCGCTGCGCGTGCCGATATCGAGATTCTCGCGGCGCGCCTCATCGCGCAGGAGCGGATCCGCCATGGCGGCATCGAAGGCGCGGCGCAGCGCCGCCACCCGCTCCGGCGGCACGTCGGGGTTGGTGACGATCGGGCGGGCGACGACCACCGCCTTGGAGATGAAATCGAAGACGGCCTGTTGCTCCGCGCTTCTCGCGAGCGCGCGCAGGAGCGGCACCTCTTCGTAGTCCGGGAGCTTGCGCAGGCCGGCCTGGATGAGGAAATTGTATTTCGCCGTCACCTCGACCTTGCTGGCTCCCAGCACCTGCGGATTGCTGGTGCTGCGGCCCTCGACCTCGCCGCGCTCCATGGCGAGCGTCATGTCGGGACCGCTCGGATAGCCGTAGATGACCTTGAATCTGGTCCCCAGCATATTGTTGTAGACGGCGGCGAGCTGGGTCATGATCGAGCCCGCGCCGGTCGCCGCCACGGGCGTCTCGCGTCGGCGCGCATCGTCCAGGGTCTTGGTCGGCGACAATGCGGCGGTGTAGAAGAACTCGTTGGTCTCGCTCATATTGCCGATCCAGTTGAGGGTCCGCAGATCGACCTTGAGATTCTTGTCGAGACCGAGCGCCTGATCCATCGGGAAGGACTGCGTGATCATGGTGATGACGGTGCCGTCGCGCGGCGCCACCCTGGCCACGTAGTTGAGCGCCACCAGGCCGCCGCCGCCCGGCATATTGACCGGCAGGACGCTCGGATTGCCCGGCAGGAAGCGCGCGATGTGGCGCCCGAGCAGCCGCGAATAGATGTCGTAATTGCCCCCCGGCGCAGCGCGGATGTAGATCTTGATCTGCTTGCCGCGATAGAAGTCCGCCACCGACTCAGCCGATGCGGGCGCGGCGGCCCAGACCCCGACCGTGAGCGCGGGCACCAGAACTATAAGCAAGCGCAGGCGTAGTCTCATCACCCGACCCTATCCGGAACCGCCGTGCACGCCCGGCAATGACCGCAGCCGGCGCATGCCCGACGTCGCGCCATAGCGATACCATGACGGCTGGACATTTATCAGTAGGCGCTATCAGGGGTGCTGGCGTGCGGGCCGGAACGCGGCGCGGACCTGACCAAATGACGCGGCACGCCAGGGCAACGAGTCGAGGTTAACAACGGAGCGGGCCGAGGATCTTGAGCATGTACGCCGGATCCCAGGAGGCGCGTTTGCGCCGTCGCTTGATAGATAGCTTGTCGTCCACTTGCCGTACCAGGTTGAGGGCGAAGTGG
>DASZKX010000400.1:0-7079 GCA_035552735.1 Xanthobacteraceae bacterium | reverse complement strand
CTCGACGGCGGCTTCACGGCGCTGAGCAGCGCTGAGAGCTACTTCCGCATCATCGACATCCTGTTGTCCGATCCCGGCATCGACGCGCTGTTGGTGCAAGAAGAGCTGCCTGCCGCCCCCGGCACCAATGCCAAGACCGAGAACCTGCGCCAGGTCGATGCGTTGGCGGCAAGCGGCTCCAAACCGATCGCCGTGGTCTCGATGACCTCCTACGGCTTCACCGATCACACCCGCGGCTTTCGGGCCGAGCTCGAGCACCTGCCGGTGCTGCAGGAGGTCGACAAAGCCCTCAAGGCGGTGGCGGCGGCCGGCCGCTATGGGGCGCTGCGGGGGCGGCGGGACAACGCGCCGGTCGCGCAGCCGTCGCCGTCGGAAGAGGCCGCCGTCGCGGCCGCGCTCGCACGCCGCCAGCCCACCGGCGACGGACGCTCGCTGCTCGACGAAGCCGACTCCAAAGCACTGCTGCGCGCTTATGGGATCCGCAGCCCACGCGAATTGGTGGCGAACGGAGTCGAGGAGGCGCTGCGCGCCGCCCGGGAGATCGGCTATCCGCTGGTGCTCAAGCTGGTGGCGGCCGACGTGCAGCACAAATCCGACATCGGCGGCGTGGTGCTGGGCATTCGGGACGACGACGAGCTGCGCACCGCCTATGCGCGGGTCGCCGAGAACCTCGCCCGCGCACGGCCGGGCCGGCGGCTCGAGCAGGTTCTGCTGGCGCAACAGGTCGCAGGCGGCGTCGAACTGGTGCTCGGGGTGCAGCGCGATCCCGAGATCGGACCGGTGCTGATGTTCGGCACCGGAGGCGTGCTGCTGGAACTGAGCCGGGACGTGAGCTTCGGCGCCGTGCCGCTGTCGCGGTGGCAGGCGCAGGCCATGCTGGAGCGCACCAGCGCCGGCGCTCTCCTGCAAGGCTATCGCGGCGCCCCACCCGCCGACACCGACAGCGTGCTTGCCGCCATGCTGGCGCTCGGTCGGCTCGCCCACGATCTGGGCGACCGGATCGAGAGCATCGACATCAACCCCTTGGTAGCACTGCCGGCCCATCAGGGCGCGCTCGCGCTCGATGCGCTGGTGGTGTTGCGGGAATTGTGACGGTCACCGCTCGTCCCCGCGAAGGCGGGGACGAGCGGGGAGTGTGGCCGGGAAGGGCCGTGCTTCAAACACTGATTTGATGGATACTGGCTGACTTGCCGTTGCAGCGTGGAGCCGTGTCGATGCGCATGAACGCGATCGCCCGATCTCGCATAGTCTTCGTCATCGCCACCCTGGCCAGCGCTCCCGCCCAGGCCGCCGAGATCAGCAGCGAGCTGATCGCCAAGGCCAAGCAGGAGGGCGAGGTCGTCTACTACACCGACCTGATCGTGGATCAGATCGTGCGGCCGCTCGCCGGCGCCTTCGAGGCCAAATACGGGATCAAGGTCAGCTACGCGCGCGCCGACAGCCAAGTCAATATTCTCAAGATGCTCAACGAGCAGAAGGCCGGCCGCGTGATGTCCGACATTTTCGGGCTCAACACCGGCCTCGAGGTCCTGATCGCGGCCGGCGCCGCGCGGCAGTTCACCAGCGCCAACGGCGAGGAGCTGCCGGCGCGCTACCGCGACCCCGATCACTACTGGGTCTCCTCCCACCTCTTCGTCATCACGCCGGCCCTCAATACCGACCTGGTGCCGCTGGCGCAGCGCCCCCACAGCTACGACGACCTGCTGGCGCCGTACTGGAGGGACAAGATGGTCTGGAAGCCCAATGATCTCACCGGCGCGCCCGGCTTCATCGGCAACGTGCTCACCAGCATGGGCGAGGCGCGCGGCATGGACTACCTGCGCAAGCTCAGCCAGCAGAACATCAAGATGGTCAACGGCAGTGCCCGCGCGGTGCTCGACCAGGTGATCGCGGGGGAATATTCCCTCAGCCTGCAGATTCTCAATCACCATGCCGCCATCAGCGCCCGCAAAGGCGCCCCGGTCGATTGGGTCCGGCTCAATCCGGTCACCGTCTCGCCCGGCCTCGTCGGCATGACCAAGAACGGTCCGCATCCCAATGCCGGCCTCTTGTTCGTGGAGTTCATGACCTCGAAGGAGGGCCAGCAGATCTTCCAGAAGGCCGACTACCTGCCGGCACGCCCCGATGTCCCACCCCTGATCCCGGACCTGATCCCGGAAACCGGCGGCTTCACCGGCAACGTGATCACGCCCGCCGTCACCGCCAAGGGTTATGAGCACTGGAACGAGGTGTATAGGGATTTGTTTCGGTGAGGTGAGGGGGCATGGTTGTTTGATTGAGGCCTGATTTCCAGGCGCGGGCGCGCGCCCTCGTTCCGCGCGCCATCAGGGCGTTTACGCCCGTCTGCGACGGGCTTTGGAGAGGGTTGGGGTGAGGGGGCTCTCCACAAGCTCAGAGTGGAGAGGCCTCTCCCCGCACGCGGGGAGAGGTACTGCGACTCCACCTATCCGTCCAGTACCGCCGCGTTCTGGTTGCCCAGGCCCTTCATGAAGCGGTTGCGGACCAAAGCCGGATCGCGCGGCGGCTGGATGTCGCCCGGCTTGTCGTCGAGCTTGGCGGCCAGCAGGACCGGGCCGCCCGCATCGAAGCCGCGGCCGAGCAGCTCCTCGAAATGGGCCTCGTCGCGCACCCACGTGCTGTTGGTGATGCCGGCGCCGCGCGCCACTGCCACGATGTCGGTTGCGTGGCTGGTCGCGGTCGGCTGCTTGCCGGTGATCTGGTAGATGCCGTTGTCCCAGACGATGACGGTCAGGTTGCGCGGCGCCACCGTCGCGATGGTGGCGAGGCAGCCGAGCGACATCAACAGCGAGCCGTCGCCCTCGAGCGCGATCACGCCGCGCCGCGGTTGCGCCAGCGCGACCCCGAGCGCGATCGGGAAGGCGAGCCCCATGCTGCCGAGCATGTAGAAGTTCTGCGCCCGGTGGCCGGCCGCATAGAGATCGAAATTGGCGTTGCCGATGCCGGCGATCACCGCCTGGTCGCTCAGCTTGCCCACCAGCCGCCGGGTCAGGTCGGCGCGGTTGAGCACTTTCGGGTTACCGGATGTGGCCATGAGGTTGCTTGCTCCTTGTCGCGTCAGCGGCTTTTTTTGAGGGGGCCCTATTTCGGGCCGGCCGGATTGCCGCCGGTCAGGAGCGGCGAGAGGATGAAGACGACGGGGCTCTGGGTCAGCATGGCCTGCTTGATGGAGCGGTCGACCACGAACCGCAGGGTCGATTCGTCGCTGAGCGTGTGATGCTGGACCGCGAGCGCATCGAGCACCGGCCGCATGGTGCGGGCGACCAGCACCTGCCCGATATTGAACTCGCCCATGGTGCCGCGCTCCGAGACCACCATGATGGCGGGGATCTGATAGGGCACGATGAGGGAGGCAAGCGCGTTGGCGATCAGGGCGAAGCCTGAGGTCTGCATCATCACGATGCCGCGCATGCCGCCCATCCAGGCGCCCGCCACGGTGCCGAGCGCCTCGTCCTCGCGGGTGGCGTTGACCGACATGAAGTAGTTGTCGGCGGCAGCGCCCTTGATGAGCGGCGTGAGCACGTTGTCGGGGACGAAGCTGATGAGGCGGATGTCGTTGTCCTTCAAGGCGGCGAGAAAGGTTTCAGACCAGGTCATTTGCGCGGCGGCTCCCTTCAGGCTCGCTTGGGGCCGGTAGCTCTAGCATGCCGGATATGCGCAGGTCACCGGGTGCCGGGGATGATCTTGCCGCTGGCGCCCGGACCACAGATTGGCTAAGCGAGCGGGGGCAGATCAGGAGGACAGGACCTTGCCTTGGAAGGACGCGAACGGCGTAAGCATCCACTATAAATTGGCCGGCCAGAGCGGCCCGGTGGTGGTGCTGTTGCACGAGCTGGGTGGGACGCTCGACAGCTGGGACGGCGTCGTCCCCGGCCTCTCCGAGCGTTTTCGGGTGCTGCGCTACGACCAGCGCGGCCAGGGCCTGACCGAGAAGGTGCGCCGGGAGTTCAGCAACGACGACGCGGTGGGCGATCTCGAGGCCATGCTGGCGACGCTCGCGCTGCCGCAGCCCTATCACCTGGTGGCGGTCGCCGCCGCCAGCACCCAGGTGCTGCGCTTCATGGAACGCCATCCCGGGGATGTGCGCTCGATCGTGCTCTGCAACCCGGCCCCTGGCGTCGATCCCAGCCGTGCCGGCGTGCTCAACGAGCGCGCCGACCTCGCCGAGCGCGACGGCATGCGCGGCGTGATGTCGATCACGCTCGACAAGTCCTACCCGCCGGAGCTCTCCGACCGGGCCACCTACGAGAACTACCGGGGACGGTATCTGGCCAACGATCCGGTCGGTTTCGGGCTCGGGCACCGCATGCTGGCGCGCACCAACATGCTGCACCTGCTGCCGCAGATCAAATGTCCCACCATGGTGGTGGCGGGCCGCCACGACACGGTGCGACCGCCCGCCGGCACGGAAGATCTGGCGAAGAAGATCCCGGGTGCCCGCTTCGAGCTGATCGAAACGGCCGGCCATTTCATGCCGACCACGGCGCCGGCGGAGCTCACGCGGCTGCTGCTCGATTTTTTCAAGGGCGTGAACTGAGACGATTATTGCGGCGATGACAGAAACGAAAGGCTTGGCGATGCGGATCAACGCAAACGGCATCAGTATCAACACCCAGGTCGACGGTCCGGAAGGCGCCCCTTGGCTCGTCTTCTCCAATTCATTGATAACCAATCTGTCCATGTGGGACGACCAGGTCGCCGAGCTCAAGCAATCGTACCGCATCCTGCGCTACGACCAGCGCGGCCACGGCGGCACGCAGGCGACCGAAGGGCCATACAGCTTCGACCTGCTGGTGGCCGACGTGGTGGCGCTGCTCGATGCGCTCTCGATCAAGCGCGCGCATTTCGCCGGTCTTTCCATGGGTGGCATGACGGCCCTGTTCCTGGCGCAACGCCATCCGCAGCGCTTCGATCGCATCATCGCCTGCGACTGCGGGCCCGCCTCCACGCCGGCTTCGGCGCAGCAGTGGCAGGAGCGCATCGAGACCGCCGCCAAGGAGGGCATGGGGGCCCTGGTCGAGCCCACCATCGGGCGCTGGTTCCCGCCCGATTTCGTCGCCACCAAGGCCCCGGTGCTCGACAGGGTGCGCCAGATGATCCGCAGCACGCCGATTGCCGGTTTTTCCGGCTGCGCGCAGGCGTTGTCGGACTATGATTTGCGGCCGGGGCTCGCCGGCATCGACCGGCGCACGCTCCTCATCGTGGGCACCAAGGATGCGACGCTCGCCGGCATCCGGCAGATCAAGGAGGCGGTCCGCGGCTCGACCCTGGTGGAGCTCGAGGGCGCCGGGCACATTTCCAATGTGGAGCAGCCGGCCGCCTTCAACGGCGCCATCCGGGATTTCCTGTCCGCGGCCTGACCTGGGTCTTGTCCCCGGCTTGACCCGGCGCCAGACAGGCCTCCGCCTGGCGCGCGGGTGCCTTGCCGGGCCGTCATTGCAAAGCTTCCGGGAGAGATATACCTCATAGGCAAGGCCGATAGGCCCGACTCTCATCAGAAGCCGGCATTTACAGCCGAGCGGGCCACGGCCCTGTCGACAGGAGGACATCATGGCGGTTGCGACCGACACGCAAAAAGAGGCCATCCGTCCGGCGCTTTCCAGCAAGGCGCGCGAGATGATGGAGCAGCTCAATACCGACGCGGCGAAGTCCTTCGTCTGGGTGCGCACCCAGATGAACTCGCCGGCGCAGCGCCCCTGGTTCACCGACTCAGGCGGAGTCAGCGGCGCCGGCCAGATGGCGAGCGGCCGGGTGGCGGCCAACCAGCTCAAGACCGCCGCCCATCGCTGGCGCTGGAAGGAATACAACGCCTATCTGGAGCGGATCGCCGGCATCGCCAGCAAGGCGGATGTCTCGCCGATCGAGTTCGCGGACCGGCAGAGCATCCTGCTCACCAATCCGGGCCTCAATGGCCGGCTGCAGGTCACCAACACCATCCGCTGCGCCATCTCGATCTACAATCCGGGCGATATCGCGCCCGCCCACGTCCACAGCCCCAATGCCAGCCGCACCATCCTGTCCGACAAGGGCGGCTACACCAATGTGGAGGGCGAGCGCTGCGATGCGGCCCGCGGCGACATCATCATCACCCCGAACGGCACCTGGCACGATCACGGCAACGACGGCAGCGTGCCGGTGATCTGGATCGACATGCTGGATTGGCCGCTGATGGAGTTCCTGGATTGCGCCTGGGTGGATCAGGACTTTCAGCCCGGCTCCGGCAGCAACGCCAAGAGCCAGGAGGCGGTTCACCGCAACGGCTACTCCAACCGGCTCTACGGCAGCGGCGGCATGGTGCCGACCTTCATCTCCCACCAGCTCGGCTTCGGGCGCGACCCGACCCCGATGATTCATTTCCGCGGCGTCCGCATCCGCGAGACGCTCGAGGCGCTGCGCAAGGAGAAGGGCGACCCACACGAGGGCATCCAGATGGAGTTCGTCAATCCGGTCACCGGACGGCCGGTGTTCCCGACCCTCAACTACCAGGCCCAGCTGCTGCGGCCCGGCGAGGCGACGCTGCCCAAGCGCGAGACCTCGAGCACCTTCATCGTGGTGATGGACGGCAAGGGCAAGTCGGAGATCGGCGGCCAGACCTTCGACTGGGAACCCAACGACATCATGGTGGTGCCGAACTTCCTGTGGCGGCGCCACATCAACACCGGCAGCGGCGATGCGGTGCTCTACACCGTGACCGACGCGGCGCTGCTCAAGAACATCGGCCAGTACCGGGCGCAGGGCAAGGACCAGGACGGCAAGGTCGTGCAGCTGGTGCAGTAGGAGTTTTCGGCCTTCCTCTCCCCGCGCGCGCTACGGCATGCACACATCTCTGTCGTCCAGGCCGCAGAGCCGGGACCCCATACGCCGCAGCCTATCGAGAGGACACGGCGTATGGGTCCCTGCTTCCGCAGGGACGACTGCGCGGAGAGGCTTTCGCACCCACGAAAGATGTGTGCATGCCGTAGCCCGCGCGCGGGGAGAGGGCCACACCCAGCGCGCTAAAACCGAATTTCGGCCCGGGGGGCGCTTCCGCGAGTCTGAGCCTGCGGAGAGGCCCCCTCATC
>DASZKX010000399.1:0-6220 GCA_035552735.1 Xanthobacteraceae bacterium | reverse complement strand
GGAAGTGCTCGACGTCGTGCCCGACAAACAGGTCCTTGAACGGGTAGCCGGCGAAGAACGAGCCGGCGGCGAGCACAGCCAAGGGCACCAGCATGATCATCGGACTCTCGTGCGCTGTCTCGTAGCGGTGATGATCGTGCGGCGCGCCATGGAAGGTCTTGAAAATGAGACGCCACGAATAGAAAGAGGTCAGCGCGGCGGTCACGACGGTGGAGAGGTATCCGTAAATCGCCATCGGATTCTGCCCCACATAGGCGGCCTCGATGATGGCGTCCTTGGAGAAATAACCGGCCGTCCAAGGAAATCCGGTGAGCGAGAGCGTCCCGATCACCATCGCCCAATAGGTGAGCGGGATCTTGTCCTTCAGTCCGCCCATGCGGCGGATGTCCTGCTCGTGATGCATGGCGAGAATGACCGAGCCGGAGCCGAGGAACAACAGGGCCTTGAAAAAGGCGTGAGTGAACAAATGAAACATGCCGACCGAGTAGGCCCCCACCCCCATGGCAACGAACATGTAGCCGAGCTGCGAGCAGGTCGAATAGGCGACGATCCGCTTGATGTCGTTTTGCACCAGCCCGATGGTGGCGGCGAACAGGGCGGTGGTGGCCCCGATGAAGGTCACGAAGGTCTGGGCATTGGGGGCGAGCTCGAACAGCGGTGAAAGCCGCGCCACCATGAACACGCCGGCCGTCACCATGGTGGCGGCATGGATCAGGGCGGAAACCGGTGTCGGGCCTTCCATGGCGTCGGGCAGCCAAGTATGGAGCAGGAACTGGGCGGATTTGCCCATGGCGCCCATGAACAGCAGCAGGCAGATCAGGGTGAGCGCGTCGGCATGGATGCCGAGGAGGTCGATGGTCTTGCCGGCGAGCCCGGGCGCCTGCGCGAAGACCGTATCGAAATCGACCGCTCCGGTCATCATGAACACGGCGAAGATGCCGAGCGAGAAGCCGAAATCCCCTACCCGGTTGACCACGAAAGCCTTGATGGCGGCCGCGTTCGCCTCCGGCTTCTGATACCAGAAGCCGATGAGCAGATAGCTCATCAGGCCGACACCTTCCCAGCCGAAGAACAGCTGCACCAGGTTGTCCGAAGTCACCAGCATCAGCATCGCGAAGGTGAACAGCGACAGGTAGCAGAAGAAGCGCGGTTGGTGCGGATCCTCCGCCATATAGCCGATCGAATAGAGATGGACCAAGGCCGAGATAGTGGTGACCACCACCAGCATGACGGCGGTGAGGGTGTCGATGCGCAGCGCCCAGGCGAACTTGAGGTCGCCCGAGATCACCCAGGTCGTCAGCGAGACGTGCGCATCCTGGCCGAAGCCGACCTGCGCGAAGACGATCCACGACAGGATCATGGAGAAGAACAAGAGCCCGGTCGTGATCAGCTGCGCCAGGCGCGAGCCCAGCGCGGATGGTTGATGCGCCGCCGGCTCACCGTGCGGGTCGGCCGGCAGATCATGCGCCGTGTCGCGGGCCGAATCGTGGGAATGCGTATCCGCCCCCGGCATGCCGCCGGGGTGCCGGGCCCGCGCGCCGGTCAGCGAGATCAGGGCCGCCAGGATCGCGCCGAGCAGCGGCAGGAAGACGATCGTCTGATACATGCGCCCGGCTCAGCCTTTCATCAGATTGATGTCTTCGACCGCGATCGAGCCGCGATTGCGGAAGTAGACGACCAGAATGGCGAGCCCGATGGCGGCCTCGGCGGCCGCCACCGTCAGCACGACCAGCCCGAAGACCTGTCCGACCAAGTCGCCGAGGAAGGCCGAGAAGGCGACCAGGTTGAGGTTGACGGCGAGCAGGATGAGCTCGATCGACATCATGATGATGATGACATTCTTACGGTTGAGGAAAATGCCGAACACGCCGAGCGTGAACAGGATCGCGGCGACCGTGAGATAATGGCCGAGCCCGATGGTCATGACACTCCCTGCCCGCTCTGAACCTTGACGACCTCGATCGCGGTCGCCTTGGTGCGGGCGACCTGCTGGGCGATGTTCTGCCGCTTGACGTTGGGCTTGTGGCGCAGGGTCAGCACGATTGCGCCCACCATGGCGACCAGCAGGACGAGGCCGGAGGCCTGGAAGTAATAGACGTAACGCGTGTAGAGCACCTGACCGAGCGCCGCCGTGTTCGTGACGCTGGCGAGCGGCGGGATCGGCGAAGCGAATGCCTGCGAGATGTCCGGCGCGAAGGCCCAAGTGAACACCACGCCGCCCAGCTCCAGCAAGAAGATGCAGAACAAGAGCGCGCCCAGCGGCAGATACTGCAGAAAGCCCTGCCGCAGCTCGGCGAAGTCGACATCCAGCATCATGACCACGAATAGGAACAAGACCGCGATGGCGCCGACATAGACCACGATCAGGATCATGGCCAGGAACTCGGCCCCCAGCATCACGAACAGGCCGGCCGCGTTCACGAAAGCCAGGATGAGGTAGAGCACCGAGTGGACGGGATTGCGCGCCGCGATGACCATGAAGGCCGAAGCGATACAGACGCCGGCAAAGAGATAGAAGAAAAGCGCTGGCAGGATCATCGCTGTCACCGATAGGGCGCGTCGAGTGACATATTCTTGGCGATTTCGCGCTCCCAGCGATCGCCGTTCGCGAGCAGCCGTTCCTTGTCGTAATAGAGCTCCTCGCGCGTCTCGGCGGCGAACTCGAAATTCGGACCCTCGACGATGGCGTCGACCGGACAGGCCTCCTGGCACAGCCCGCAATAGATGCATTTGACCATGTCGATGTCGTAGCGGGTGGTGCGGCGGGTGCCGTCGTTGCGGCGGGGACCGGCCTCGATCGTGATCGCCTGCGCCGGGCAGATCGCCTCGCACAGCTTGCAGGCAATGCAGCGTTCCTCGCCGTTGGGATAGCGCCGCAGCACGTGCTCGCCGCGGAAGCGGGGCGAGAGCGGTCCCTTCTCGAACGGATAGTTGAGCGTGGACTTGGGCCGGAAGAAGTAGCGCATCGCCAGCATGGTAGCGGCGACGAACTCCCACAGGAACACCGAACGGGCGGCGCGATCGAGTCTCATGCGGCGATTCCTTGTGCGGAAATCATGTGCGCTATCCGCCGATCTTGAGCCCGACCCAATACCCGATGCCGGCGCACAGCAGCATGTCGGCCGCCAGTATGCCACGGCGCAGCAAGGCGATCTCCTGCGCGAGCGTGGCCCGGTCCTCGGTGGCGGCGCGTTTGCGCAGCGCGCCCTCGACCGCATCGACCAGCGGCCCATAGAATGCGGCGGACACCATCGTTCCCACGACGGCACCGATCAAGCCGGCAAGCGAAAGTTCCATCCCGTCGGCTCCTTCTCATTTCGGCGCCAACCCGAAAATTTGCAGGACCCCGGCGACGATCACCACCATGGCCAGCGAGATCGGCAGGAACACCTTCCAGCCCAGCCGCATGAGCTGATCGTAGCGGTAGCGCGGAACGATCGCCTTCACCATGGCGAACATGAAAAACATCGAGAAGGCTTTGAGGGTGAACCAGATCACCCCCGGCACCAGGGTCAGCGGCCAGATCGGGACCGGCGGCAGCCAGCCACCCAGGAACAGGATGGTGGCCATGGCGCACATGGTGCCGATGGCCACGTATTCGCCCAGCATGAACATCATGTAGGGAGCGGAGCCATATTCGACCATGAAGCCGGCGACCAGCTCGGATTCCGCTTCCACCAGATCGAACGGCGGCCGGTTGGTCTCGGCCAGCGCCGAGATGAAGAAGACCACGAACATCGGGAACAGCGGCAGCCAGAACCAGCCCAACAGGCCCCAGCTGCCGTCCTGCGCCTTGACGATGTCGGTCAGGTTGAGGGAGCCCGCGCACAGCAGAACCGTGATGAAGACGAAGCCGATCGAGACCTCGTAGGAAACCATTTGGGCAGCCGAGCGCAGCGCCGCCAGGAAGGGATATTTCGAGTTCGACGCCCAGCCCGCCATGATGACCCCGTAGACCATGAGCGAGGAGATCGCGAAAATGTACAGCACGCCCACATTGATGTCGGCGATCGCCCAGTTGAGGTTGACCGGGATCACCGCCCACGCGGCGAGTGCCAGCACGCAGGTGACCAGTGGCGCCAGCAGGAACACGCCCTTGTTGGCGCCGGCCGGGATGGTCGGCTCCTTGAGCACGAACTTGAGGAGATCGGCGAAGGATTGCAGCAGGCCGAACGGGCCGACCACGTTGGGCCCGCGCCGCATCTGCACCGCCGCCCAGATCTTGCGGTCGGCGAGCAGCACATAGGCGATGGCGATCAACAGGATCACGAGCAGCAGCAAGCTCTGCGCGACCATCACGATCAGCGGCCAGATGTAGTTTGCCCAGAGCTCGTCCATCGTGTGTCACTCCGCCGCGGTGCGCGCGGCGTATCCTTCCGCGATCACCGAGCATTCGGCCATGACGGCCGAGGCGCGCGCGATCGGATTGGTGAGATAGAAATCTTCGACCGGCGAGACGAAGGGCGCCTTGTCGGGCGTCCCGCCGCGCGCCGCCAGCCGTCCGATGTCGCCGGCGTCCCCCGGCGCGATCTGATCTATGCGGCCGAGATGCGGATACGCCCGGAACAGCGTTTGGCGCAAGCCGGCAAGCGAGTCATAGGGCAATTTGTGGCCGAGCATGTCGGAGAGCGCGCGCAGGATCGCCCAATCCTCGCGCGCGTCGCCGGGCGGGAACGCGGCGCGCGCCGCCATCTGCACCCGCCCCTCGGTATTGACATAGATGCCGGATTTTTCCGGATAGGCCGCGCCCGGCAAGATGACGTCCGCCCGATGGGCGCCACGATCCCCATGGGTGCCGAGGTAGACCACGAAGGCACCGGGCGGAATCTCGATCTCGTCGGCGCCCAGCAGGAAAACAAGATCGAGCGCGCCGGTGCCCGCCATGTCGGCGGCGGATAGGCCGCCGGGGCCGGGCACGAAGCCGATATCGAGCGCGCCCGGACGGGCCGCGGCTGCGTGCAAGAAGCCGTAGCCGTTCCAGCCCTCCTTCACGGCCCCGAGCTCGACCGCGGCCTTGGCGGCGAGCGCCGCGACGGCGGCGCCTTCGGGACGCGCCAGCGCCCCGCCCCCGACCAGGATCAGCGGATGCGCGGCCTTCTTGAGGGTATCCGCAAAGGCATGCCGCCCCGCCGCGACCTCGGCGAGCGTTTCGGGGCCGGCGCCCAGATAGTCGTACGCATAGGTGAGATCGACGTGCTGGCCGATCAGGCCGATCGGGAAATTGCCGGTGCGCCAGCGCTTGCGGATGCGCGCATTGAGCACGGCCGCTTCCCGGCGCGGATTGGCGCCCACGATGAGCAGCGCATCGGCCTGCTCGATGCCCGCGATGGTGGGGTTGAACAGGTAGCTCGCCCGGCCCCAGGCCGGATCGAGCGCCGCGCCATCCTGGCGGCAGTCGATGTTGCTCACCTTAAGCCGGCTCATCAGGTCCTTGAGGGCGAAAATCTCCTCGACGGCAGCGAGGTCGCCGGCGATCGCGCCGATGCGCTTGGCCGGCGTGCGCGCCGCCACGGCGGCGATCGCCGTGAAGGCTGCCGGCCAGGAGGCGGGGCGCAGCCGCCCGCGCTCGCGGATATAGGGTTGATCCAGGCGCTGGGCGCGCAGCCCGTCGACCACGTGGCGGGTCTTGTCGGAGATCCACTCCTCGTTCACGTCGTCATTGATGCGCGGCAGGATGCGCATGACCTCGCGCCCGCGGGTGTCGACCCGGATGGCCGAGCCTATCGCATCCATGACGTCGATCGACTCGGTCTTGTTGAGCTCCCAGGGCCGCGCCGCGAACGCATAGGGCTTGGAGGTGAGCGCGCCGACCGGGCAGAGATCGACCACGTTGCCCTGCAGCTCGGACGTCATGGCGGTCTCGAGATAGGTGGTGATCTCCATATCCTCGCCGCGGCCGATGGCGCCGAGCTCGGGCACGCCGGCGACCTCGGTGGCGAAGCGGATGCAGCGCGTGCAATGGATGCAGCGCGTCATCACGGTCTTCACCAGGGCGCCGATGTATTTCTCGTCGACCGCGCGTTTGTTCTCGCGGTAGCGGCTGGCATCCACTCCGTACGCCATCGACTGGTCCTGCAGGTCGCATTCGCCGCCCTGATCGCAGATCGGGCAATCGAGCGGATGATTGATGAGCAGGAATTCCATCACGCCTTCGCGGGCCTTGCGCACCATCGGGGACCTGGTCTTGACCTCGGGCGGCTCGCCCTTGGGACCGGGCCGG
>DASZKX010000398.1:0-18728 GCA_035552735.1 Xanthobacteraceae bacterium | reverse complement strand
GAGCCGCTCGTCCTCGCCGTGCGGCGCAAATTTACCCGAGCGCTCCGCCAGATAGGTCAGGATGACGCCCGATTGGCTGAGCTTGCGGGCGCCATGCACCAGCACCGGCGCCTCGCCCATCTCGTTGACTTGCGTCCGATACGCAGGCGTGCGCTGCTCGCCCTTGACGAAGAAATCGACCCAGATCGGCTCCCAATCGGCGCCGATGAGATTGAGCATCAGGGCGACCCGGTAGGCATTGCCGGACTGGGCGAAGCAGTGCAGCTGGTACTCGGCCACGTGATCTTTCCTTCCTTGATTTGGCGCGCTCTTAGCATCGACGGCGTCCGCCTCGGTAGCTTCCGTGGGGTCCAGATCGTAAAGCAAGGTGAAAATCGGCCAAGAGCTGCCGTAGTGCCTCTTCGCATGCGCGGTGCGGTAGTATAGCCTGGCTAGTGCGGGCGCCACGCTGCGCACATCCTGGGGGCTGCCACCGCCATGAAACTTCCACGCCGACAATTCCTGCATGTGGCAGCGGGCGCCGTCGCGCTCCCGGCCGTGTCGCGCATCGCAAGGGCGCAAGCCTATCCGACGCGGCCAGTTCACATCATCGTCGGCTACGCTCCCGGCGGCGGGACCGACATTTTTGTGCGCCTGTCAAGTCTGCCCCTATCAGAGCGGCTCGGCCAACCATTTATCGTTGATTACCATCCAGGCGCTGCCAGCAACATCGCTACCGACGCAGTCGTTCGTGCACCGGCCGACGGCTATACACTTCTCGGGACGGACGCCGCCGCCGCAATCAACGCGACGCTGTATGATAAGCTAAGTTTCAATTTCATCCATGACATCGCGCCGGTCGGCATCATCCGCGGACCCCTTGTCATGATGGTGCATCCCTCCGTTCCGGCCAAGACCGTTCCCGAATTCATTGCTTATGCGAAGGCCAATCCCGGCAAGATCAGCATGGCATCGGCCGGCATCGGAAATGCGTCCCATGTGGCCGGGGAATTGTTCAAGATGATGACCCGCATCGAAATGACGCATGTGCCGTATCGTGGTGCCGCGCCCGCAATTACTGATCTGCTCGGTGGCCAAGTGGAGGCTTTTTTTGGCAGCCCACTTGTCACGATCGATCATATCCGCGCCGGCAGGCTCCGCGCGTTGGCGGTGACGACCTCCACGCGATTTGAGGGATTGCCAGACATCCCGACCGTGGCTGAATTTATGCCGGGCTACGAGGCGAGCCAATGGTTCGTCATCGGGTTGCGCAAAAGCACATCGGCCGAGATCATCGACAAGCTCAACGAAGAGATTAACGCCGTGCTTGCGGATGCGAAAATAAAGGTTCGCCTCGCCGAGCTTGGCACCTCGGTCTTCCCCGGCTCGTCGGATGAGTACAGACGGTTCGTGGCCGAGGAAACCGAGAAGTGGGGCAAGGTCGTCAAGTTTGCGGGCCTCAAACCGGAATGATCCCCGCGCATCATCACGGGCCGAAATTCCGTAACACCTGATATGCGAACGCTAATCTGACCGGTGACGGCTCAAGGTCCCGGGCGGTAAGGCTCATGGTGGGAGCTCTCTCTTTGGCGAACATTGCCGCCGCCCTCTTTCCGGCAGCGCGACAGCGGCGCCAAATGAAATGTCTCCTCAACACTTGTCGCTTGGCCGGTCTAAAAACCGCACTTTCATGTCGCCTCAAATTTCCGGGATGAGCGGAAGAACGCGCAGGCGCGCGCGGCTCGGATCAACGGTAAGAAGCGCGCCGCGCTCCAGCTCGGCAGTCATCTGGAGTAAGGCGTCGATTACCGGCTGGCGGATCACCTGCGGTCCGACATTCTCGGACCGGATTTGCACGACGCTCGGTTTGGTTCCCTGCGTTGCCGCAAGTATTGCGCCGAAGTCCAGGTCGTGAGTAAGCACGACGTAGCGCTCAGTCTCGCGAAGGTCATGATCTGTACGTCCGAGGCATTGCTCGGCCCGAGCTTCGACCAGTGTGCTGCGTCGAACCCTGCTTTGCCAAGCAATTCGACCCACCGTGGCGACAGATTCATATCAACCAGGAGTTTCATGCTCCGGGAAGCACGATCTCGCGCTCTTCTGCTCGCCACGCTGCGTAGCGCAGCGCCTGCATGATGTCTTCGCGCTCCAGGTAAGGATAGTCAGCGAGGACCTCTTCGATGCTGTGACCAGTGCCAATCTGGCCAACGATTATTCCGACGGTCACGCGCATCCCGCGGACGCATGCCTTGCCACCCATTGCACCTGGCTCTTGGGTGATGCGGTCAAATTGCGTCACGCCTCGCTCCTGGTCATTCTCGGATAACAGAGTGTGAGTCTACCGCCGGCTTTGATTCCCCGCCAGCCCTGGCGCGTCGACGGCGAGATCGCCGGAGAAAATTGGCGGTAGTCACTTCATGGTCGGAATGATGAACTCGGCGCCTTCCTTGGTGCCGGACGGCCAGCGCGCCGTCACGGTCTTGGTCTTGGTGTAGAAGCGGATCGCGTCGGGGCCGTGCTGGTTGAGGTCGCCGAAGCCGGACTGCTTCCAGCCGCCGAACGTGTAATAGGCGAGCGGCACCGGAATCGCGAAATTCACCCCGACCATGCCGACGTTCACGCGGCTGGTGAAGTCGCGCGCGGTGTCGCCGTCGCGGGTGAAGATCGCGACCCCGTTGCCGTAGTCGTGCTCGGAGGGCAGCCGCAACGCCTCCTCGTAGTCCTTGGCGCGCACGATCGAGAGCACCGGGCCGAAAATCTCTTCCTTGTAGATGCGCATTTGCGGCTCGACCTCGTCGAACAGGCAGCCGCCAATGAAAAATCCGTTTTCGTAGCCTTGCAGCTTGAAGCCGCGCCCGTCGACCTTGAGCTTGGCGCCTTCCCGGATGCCGAGCTCCACATAGCCGCGCACCTTGTCGAGATGCGCGCCGGTGACGAGCGGGCCGTAATCGGACTGTGCATCGCTCGCGGGGCCGATCTTGAGGCTCTCCACCCGCGGAATGAGCTTCTCGAGCAAGGCGTCGGCGGTCTTAGCGCCGACCGGCACCGCCACCGACACCGCCATGCAGCGCTCGCCGGCCGAGCCGTAGCCGGCGCCGATCAGCGCGTCGACGGCCTGGTCCAGATCCGCATCCGGCATCACGATCAGATGGTTCTTGGCGCCGCCGAAGCACTGCACGCGCTTTCCCCTGGCGCAGCCGGTGGCGTAGATGTGCTCGGCCACCGCCGAGGAGCCGACGAAGCCGATCGCCCGGATGCGCGCGTCGCTCAGCAGTGTCTCCACCGCGTCGCGGTCGCCATTGACCACATTGAGCACGCCGGCCGGCAGGCCGGCTTCGACCAGCAATTGGGCGAGCCGCATCGGCACCGAAGGGGCCCGCTCCGACGGCTTGAGGATGAAAGCGTTGCCGCAGGCGAGCGCGGGCGCGAACTTCCACATCGGAATCATTGCCGGGAAGTTGAAGGGCGTGATGCCGGCGACGACGCCGAGCGGCTGGCGCATGGAATAGAGGTCGATGCCGGGGCCGGCGCCTTCGGTGAACTCGCCCTTGATGAGGTGGGGAATGCCGCAGGCGAACTCGGCGACCTCGAGACCGCGCTGGATGTCGCCGCGCGCGTCCGCGAGCGTCTTGCCGTGCTCGCCGGACAGGAGCCGGGCGAGCGCGTCGTACTCCCGCTGCACCAGCTCGAGAAACCTGAACAGCACGCGCGCCCGCCGCTGCGGATTGGTGGCGCCCCAGGCCGGCTGGGCCGCCTGCGCCACCGCGATCGCGCGCTCGACCTCGGCGGGATCCGCCAGGGCGACCTTGGCCTGCACCTCGCCGGTGTTGGGATCGAAGATGTCGCCGGTGCGGCCGGACGTGCCCGCCACCTCAGTCCCGCCGATGAAATGGCCGATCGAACGCATCGCCGCCTCCCATTCGCGCCATCACGTTCGCGCCACGAGGCCGCACGTCATGAGGCTGCGCCACATTACGCTATCTGTGCGCGCTTGATCACCCGGCGCAAGACCGATTTGCCCCGCTGGTCCGCTCGTTGTCCGCACTTGGCTCGCCATCGACCGGGTGCGCCCGCCGCCCGGTGGAATCGCGCCCCCCCGCGGTAACCGTCCCTTAAGTGGCGCCCGGTAGGTTGCCGGGAGCGCCGCCGCGGGTGGCGCGGGTCTTGCGTTTCGGACACCTGCCCATGGATATCGCGACAGGCCTCGGTCTCCTTGGCGGAGCGGTGGTCGTTTCGACGGTCATCCTCATGGGCGGCAACTTCGGAATGTACTTTTCCGACCATGCCCTCATCATCATTTTCGGCGGCTCCTTCTCCGCCACCCTGATCCGGTTTCCGCTGATCTCCATCTTTCACGGTCTCCCGCTCGGCGCCAAATTCGCGTTCACGATGCGCTCGACGACCCAGCGCGAGCTGGTCGATCAGATCGCCCAGCTGGCCGAGGTCGCCCGCAAGACCGGACCGGTCGGGCTCGAGAAGATCGAGATCGACGATCCGTTCCTGGGCAAGGGCGTCCGCTTCATCGCCGACGGCTACGATACCAACTTCATTCGCGACAACCTCGAGCGCGACCGCGACAACTTCCTGACCCATCTCGACGAGGGCCAGAAGATCTATCGTGCCATCGGGGATTGCGCGCCCGCGTTTGGGATGATCGGAACGCTGCTCGGCATGGTGCAGATGTTCGCCAACATGACCGACCCCTCCAAGCTCGGCCCGTTCATGGCGACGGCGCTGCTCGCGACCCTTTATGGCGCGGTGGTGGCCAACTTGTGGTGCCTGCCGCTCGCCGACAAGCTCCATCTCAAGCTGGCCGAGGAGGAGATCAACCGCACCCTCATCATCGACGGCGTGCTCATGATCCGGGAAGCCAAGAGCCCGACGCTGGTGCGCGAGATGCTGCTGGCTTATCTGCCCGAGAAGCATCGTCACGACCTGGAGCCGGAAGCGGTCCCGGCCTGATCGCGCTCAAGAAACCGCCCGCAGCCGCGATGCCAATGGGTTCTACCCGCAACCGAAACCGGAAGACGTAGTCGCGGACAACAGCCATGGCGAAAAAAAAAGCGCAGGCGCACGTCGGAGGGCACGGCTGGTTCGTCACCTTCGCGGACCTGATGGGGCTCTTGGTCGCCTTCTTCGTCATGCTGGTCGCGTTCTCGACCCAGGATCAGGCGAAGCTCAATATCGTGGCCGGCTCAATGCGCGACGCCTTCGGCATGCAGGACCGGGTTCGCTATTCGGGCGTCATCGAGGTGCCCGGTCTGCCGACCCGCGCCAAGCTCAAGAGCGCGGCGCAGATCTCGCCCGAAGATGCCTCCGCCACCCCGACCCCGGACGAGAAGGGCCGCGAGCACAATTCCGGCGCCAAGCTCGATAGCGATCGCGGCTTTGCGCTCGCCTCGGCGTCGCTGCGCCAGGCGCTGCAGGACATGCCGGAGCTTACCGAGATGTCGAAGCACATCATGATCGAGGAATCGGTGAACGGTCTCAATATCGAGATCGTCGATCAAGACGGTCGCTCGATGTTCCCTGAAGGCTCGAAGGAGCCCTATGAGCGCACCCGCCGCTTGGTCCAGCAGCTCGCCATGCCGCTCAAGTCGATGCCCTTCCGCATCTCTATCGCCGGCCATACCTCGGCATTGAAGGCGCCGTCGCTGCCGGGCTACGGACCCTGGGAGCTCTCCGCCGATCGGGCCAATGCGGTGCGCCGGGTGCTGGAGGCGGAAGGCGTGCAGAACGGTCACATCTTCATGGTGGCGGGGAAAGCCGACACCGACCCGCTGTTTCCCGACGATCCCTTCATCGCGACCAATCGACGCGTGACCATCACCCTGATGCGCGAGGCGCCGCCCGTTCCGCCGGATATTCGACCGTAATTGGGCCGCGACCGTCCGCCTGATCGTCCCGGACCCGGCCCACTCGGGGGCCCAGGGTTGGGGTCCAGCGGATTTGATGCCATGTTGAGGCCGGTGACGGCTCCTCTGGAGCATGTTTCGCCTCACATGCAGGTTCCGCCGGCTCTCGCAGACTCGCCTGACCGCTTTTGCCCGGTCGTTTCTCATGCGGTTCCGGAGAACCATTCGCTAAGATCCTAAAAACGCTTGGATTCGGAGAATTCTTAACGTTCGCTCGGGTTGCGCCGATCGCAGACCTGCTCCACAAATAAATTGAACCTATGGGCAGATGACGGACGTTGGGGATGCTATAAGCACGGCCCCTGCTCATGTTGCGGCGCAACATCAGGTTCATCCAATCGGGCTTATTAATGTCGCCTCCCATCGCCGCGTCCCCTTCCGTTTCACTCAACGGAAACGGCCCAGCGCACCTGAAGAGCGCCTTCCTGGGGCTCACAGTCGGCAGCATCGGGGTTGTCTACGGCGACATCGGCACCAGCCCGCTCTATGCGCTGCGCGAAGCGGTTTCCGCCTCCATCGAGCCCGGCGGCATGGTGAACCGCGAGGCGATGTTCGGCGTGCTTTCGCTCATCCTGTGGGCCCTCATCGTCACCGTCACCCTCAAATACGTCATCGTGCTGCTGCGGGCGGACAACCACGGCGAGGGAGGAACGCTCGCCCTGATGGCGCTGGCGCAGCGCGCCTTGCGCCGGGGCGCAAATATCATTGCGCTCTGCGGCATCATCAGCGCGGCACTGTTCTATGGCGACGCCATGATCACGCCGGCGCTGTCGGTGCTGTCCGCGATCGAAGGCCTCAAGGTCGTCACTCCCTCCTTCGATCCCTACATCGTGTCCGTGACGATGGGGATCCTGGTGATGCTGTTCGCCGTGCAATCGCGCGGGACCGCGAAGGTGGCGGCCTTTTTCGGCCCGATCATGGTGATCTGGTTCGTCGTCCTCGCGATCGCGGGCGTCGCCCATGTGGCCAGCAGGCCGGAAATTCTTCTCGCCTTCAATCCGTTCTATGCCGTCGCCTTCCTGTTGAGCCACGGCAAGATCGGGCTCGTCACCTTGGGCGCCGTCTTTCTGGCGGTGACCGGGGCCGAGGCACTCTACGCCGACCTCGGGCATTTCGGCCGCAAACCCATCCAGGCGGCCTGGCTCTCTCTGGTGCTGCCCTCGCTGGCGCTGAACTATCTGGGCCAGGGCGCTCTGGTGCTGAACGATCCCAAGGCGCTCGAAAATCCATTCTTTCTGCTCTTTCCGGACTGGGCGCTGCTCCCGATGGTGGCGTTGGCGGCGGCCGCGACCGTGATCGCGAGCCAGGCCGTCATTTCCGGGGCCTATTCGCTCAGCCAGCAGGCGATCCAGCTCGGCTTGCTGCCGCGCCTCGAGATCCGGCACACCTCGGAGGCGCATTACGGACAGATCTACGCGCCGCGGGTCAACGCCTTGCTGCTGTTCGGCGTGCTGATGCTGGTGGCTCTGTTTCGCTCGTCGAGCGCGCTCGCCTCCGCCTACGGCATCGCGGTGAGCGGCACCATGGTGGTGACCGGCATGATGGCCATGGTGGTGGTCTGGAAGGTCTGGAGATGGTCGCCGTTCGCCGCGGTCGCGCTGATCTCACCCTTCCTTTGCATCGACGTCGTCTTCCTGAGCGCCAATATGCTCAAGGTGGTCGAGGGCGGCTGGGTGCCGCTGGCGCTCGGCACCATGATCATGGCGGTGATGTACACGTGGCGGCGCGGTACGCGCCTCCTGTACGAGAAGACCCGCCGCCTCGAGACGCCGCTCGAAGCCCTGGTGGCGATGCTGGAGAAGAAACCGCCCGCCCGCGTCCCCGGCACGGCGGTGTTCCTCACCAGCGATCCGACCAGCGCGCCGACCGCGCTCATGCACAGCCTCAAGCACTACAAGGTGCTGCACGAAAAGAACGTCATCCTGACCATCGAGACCGCGCCCACGCCGCGCGTCAATCCGTCCGAGCGGGTGCGCATCGAGCCGGTCGGGGATACCTTCACCCGGGTCAATCTCCGGTTCGGATTCATGGAGAGGCCGAACGTGCCCAAGGCACTGGCGATCGCGCGCAAGCTCGGCTGGACCTTCGACATCATGTCGACCTCGTTCTTCCTGTCGCGCCGCTCGCTCAAGCCGGCCGCCCATTCCGGCATGCCGCGCTGGCAGGACCGCCTGTTCATCCTGTTGACGCGGTTCGCCAATGATGCGACCGATTATTTCCAGATACCGACCGACCGGGTTGTGGAAGTCGGCACGCAAGTGACCATTTGATCGCGCGCCACCGCGCGTGCCAGAATGCCGCCCGGTTCTGAACCAAGGAGAGCGGCATGGCGGATGGAGATCCCCGGGTCCACGACCTGACCCCCGAGGACGTCGCCCGCGGGCTTGCGGACGGCCGCATGGTGCTGGTCGACGTGCGCGAGCAGAACGAAGTCGCGGTCGAGCGCTATCCGGCCGCCGTCGTGGTGCCCCTCTCTGGTTTCGATCCGGCCGCGATCCCGGATCCGCGGGGCCGGCAGGTCGTGTTCGCCTGCCGTTCCGGGCGACGATCGATCACCGCCTCGCTGGCCGCGCAGGAGCAGGGCTATCCCTACGACGCCCATCTGGCCGGCGGCATCCTGGCCTGGAAGGCCGCCGGATTGGACACCGAAACCGGCTGACCGAAACCCCGAGAACCCGTTCCGAGACTCCCAACTCCGAGACTCCCAACTCCGAGACTCCCATGCCTCGTCCTTTCGTCATCGCGGTCGCCGCCATCGCGGCCCTGTGGAGCGCGTCCGGCGCCCAGGGACAGACCGTGAATGTCTACAATTGGTCGGACTATATCGAGCCGTCCGTGCTCGAGGATTTCACCAAGGAGACCGGCATCAAGGTGCGCTACGACACCTTCGATTCCAACGATACGCTCGAGACCAAGCTGCTCGCCGGCAAATCCGGCTATGACGTGGTGGTGCCGACCGGATTTTTCCTCGAGCGCCAGATCAAGGCCGGGGTCTTCCAGAAGCTCGACAAGAGCAAATTGCCGAACCTGAGCAATCTGTGGCCGGAGATCGCGCAGCGGCTCGCCGCCCACGACCCCGGCAATCAGTACGCCGTCAACTACATGTGGGGCACCACCGGGATCGGCTACAACGTCAAGAAGGCGCGCGAAATTCTCGGGCCCGACGCCAAGATCGACAGCTGGGACGTGGTCTTCAATCCGGAGACACTGGCCAAGTTCAAGGCTTGCGGCGTGTATCTGCTCGACTCCTCCGACGACATCCTGCCGGCGGCGCTGAAATATCTCGGCTTCGATCCCAATTCGAGGAACCCGGCTGAATTGCAGAAGGCCACCGATCTGCTGATCAAGATCCGGCCGTTTGTGCGCAAATTCCACTCCTCCGAATATCTCAATGCGCTCGCCTCGGGCGAGATCTGCTTTGCGGTCGGCTTCTCCGGCGACGTCAAGCAGGCGCAGAAGCGCGCGGCGGAAGCCAAGAACGGGGTCGAGATCGCCTATGCGATTCCCAAGGAGGGGGCGCAGTTGTGGTTCGACAACCTGGCGATACCCAAGGACGCCAAGCATGTCGCCGAGGCGCACGCCTTCATCAACTATCTGCAGAAGCCCGAGGTCGCGGCCAAGAACTCCGATCTCATCTCCTACGCGAACGGCAATCTGGCCAGCCAGAAGCTCATCGACAAGGAGGTGCTGGACGATCCCACGATCTATCCGGACGCCGCGACCATGAGCCGCCTCTACACCATCAAGGTCTATGATGCGGCGACCCAGCGCCTGATGAACCGGCTGTGGACCCGGATCAAGACCGGACGGTAGCGGCCTGAGCCGGCTCTCGTTTCCCGGACGCGGTGCAGCGCGTAGCTCATAAGGGCGTTTACGCCCGTCTTCACGGGCTATGCGGAGCGGTGCTCCGCAGCTCCGGGATCGTTCCAGACTCCGAGCTTGCAACGATCCCGGGTCTGCAGCGCATCACTACGCGCAAGAGCGCTTCGTGCTGCGCTGCGCCCGGGAAAAGCGGCAACGCCCCACGCCGGGACGCGCGTCGCGTACGTGGCGCCGTGCCCTTCACCGCCACCGGCGGTGCAGCCAAAGCCACTGCTCGGGGTGCTCGCGCACCCAGCTTTCGATCACGGTCGTGATCACCTGCATGGTACCCGCGATATCGATGCGGCCCTCGCCGTCGCGTGCCGGCGCGATCGGGTCGGTCATCTCTATGAAAAAGCGGTTGCGGTCGTCGCCGCGGCGCAGGATGCGGGTGCCGTGGATCGGGCATTCGAGATGGCGGGCGAGCTGCGCGATCAGCGGATTGGCCTTGCAGGGTCGCCCGAAGAACGTGACATCCACGCCTTTCACGAAATGCTGGTCGGCCAGCATGGCCACATGCCGTTCCGCTTCCAGCATGCGCAGGAGCTTGACCGGAGCATCGAGGCCGGTCGCCACCAGGGTGCCCATGCAGCCGGCGCGGATCTTCAGCACCGCGTCACTGACCGCGCGAATGTTGGGGGGACGAAACAGCACGGCGGTATCGAGGCCGTGCCGGGCCGCGACCAGCGCCGGCAGCTCCCAATTGGCGAGATGCGCCGCGAAGATGAGGGCCGGCTTGCCGTCGTGGCGCAGCTGATGAAAGCGCTCCGAGGTGGCCGGATCGGCCACGATGTCATCTTCCGGCGTGCCCGGATCGTTGCTGCTCAGCCGCTCGATCTGCGCGAACTCGACCGCATAGCGGCCGAGATTGTCCCATACGCCGGCCAGGATCTCCTCGATCTCCGCCGCCGGCTTGTCCGGGAAGGCGGCCGCCAGATTGGCGCGGCCCATGCGATGCTCGGGCAGCCGGGGGCCGAGCTTGCGCATGAACCAGCCCCAGAAGTCGGCGGTGCGCCGGCGGTCGGTGAGCCGGATCGCACGCAGAATTGCCAGCGTCAGCCAGCCCGCGCCGGCATCGAGCATCGGCGCCAGCCGGCGGAGGAGGGCGCGGCCAATGGGGTGCTGTTGGATGCGCATGGCGGCGGTCTTTAGAGCATTTTCAGGAAAATGCCTGCCCCCGGCGGAGGCGGGGGTGGCATCCGGTTTTCCGTCCGAAAATGCGACCACGCAAAAATGCTGGAGCGGTTTCTGTTTCCGGCCATCGTGAAACCGCCCTAGAAGGTGGTGATGATCTTGCCGAACACCTGCCGGCTCTCCAGCCGCGCCAGCCCGCGCTCGACCTCGTCGAGCGGAAACGCGCTGTCGATCACCGGCAGCATGCCGCCGGCCATCTTGGCGAGGCTTTCGCGGATGTTGCGCATGGAGGCGCCGAACGAGCCGATAATGCGGTATTGTTGCTGGAACAGCTGCATCAGATTGAGTGTCGTCGAGGGGCCGGAGGTCGCCCCGCAGGTGACCAGCCGGCCGCCGCGCTTGAGGCACAGGAGCGAGCCGTTGAAGGTCTCGGCCCCGACATGCTCGAACACGACCTCGACGCCCTTCTTGGCGGTGAGCTTGCGCACCACGCCTTCGAAACGCTCCGTGCGGTAGTTGATCACGTGATCGGCGCCCAGGGCCTTGGCCTTCGCGGCTTTGGCGTCGTCGCCGACGGTGGCGATGACGGTGGCGCCGATCGCTTTCGCCATCATGATGGCGGCGGTGCCGATGCCCGAGCCGCCGGCATGCACCAGCACGGTCTCGCCGGCTTCGAGCTCGGCATTGTCGAACAGCATGTGCTGCACGGTCGAGAACGCGATCGGCGCGCACGCCGCATCGCGCCAGGCGACGCCGGCGGGGACCGGGATGACCAGGCGCGCCGGCATGTTGAGAAGATCACGCGCGAAGCCGTCGACATGGAAGCCCATGATGCCGGAGATGCTCTCGCACAGATTGTCGCGGCCCTCGCGGCAGGCCTTGCAGGTACCGCAGGTCAATCCGCCGTACATCACCACCGGCTGGCCCGGCGTGAATCCGGCGACACCCGGCCCGACCGCCGCGATCTCGCCGGCCGCTTCGGCCCCCACCACCAGCGGCAGCTTGCGCTTGGCGAACGCCATGCCGCGCCAGCCCCAGACGTCGATGTGGTTGAGCGCCACCGCCTTGACGCGAATCTGCACCTCGCCGGAGGCTGGCGGCGGTGGCGGCTCGAGCTCGACCAGCTCGAGCTTGCGATCGTCCACGATGGTGAGCGCACGCATTCCTGAAGCGGCCGTGGCGATCACATCGGCTCTCGGGCCAAGACCAGCGAGACGTTCTGTCCGCCGAAGCCGAAGGAATTGGAGAGCGCGTGGCGGAGCTTGCCGGCGCGCGCCACGTTGGGCACGACATCGAGCTGCAGCGTCGGATCGGGAACCTGGTAGTTGATGGTCGGCGGCAAGATCTGGCGGTCGAGCGTCAAGAGCGTGATCACGGCCTCGACCGCGCCGGCGGCCGACAAGGTGTGCCCGATCATCGATTTGTTGGAGGAGATCGGCACGAGCTTGGCGCGCTCGCCGAACACCGCCGTGGCGGCGAGACCTTCCATCTTGTCGTTCTCCGGGGTGCCGGTGCCGTGCGGATTGACGTAGTCGATGTCCTCGGGGGTGAGGCCGGCATCCGCGATCGCATTGCGAATGCAGCCGATGATCGGACGGCCGTCGGGGCTCGAGCGGGTGCGGTGGAAGGAGTCGGCCATCTCGCCGCAACCCTCGATCACGCCGAGCACCTTGGCGCCGCGGGCCATCGCATGCTCGAGGCTCTCGAGCACCAGCGCGGCGGCGCCCTCCGCCATCACAAATCCATCGCGGTTCTTCGCGAACGGCTTGGCCGCCGCTTGCGGCGGGTCGTTCGCGGTCGACAAGGCCGACAGGAGCGAGAAGCGGACCAACGATTCGGGATTGATCGAGCCGTCGGTGCCGATGCACAAGGTCACCTCGGCTTCGCCGCGCCGGATCGCCTCGATACCGAGCTGGATCGCGGAGGCGCCCGAGGCGCAGGCCGTCGACAGCGAGATCGGCGAGCCTTTGGTGCCGAAGCGCTCGGCCAGCGCGTCGGCGACCGAGGCGAACATGAAGCGCTGGTAGAACCTGTCGAACGGGCCGGTATCGGCGCCCCGCATCAGGTCCCGGTTGGTGATCGCATCGTTGGTGCCCGAGGCTTCGGCGACCATGCGCCGC
The DNA here is from genome assembly GCA_035552735.1 of Xanthobacteraceae bacterium. Lineage (GTDB taxonomy): Bacteria > Pseudomonadota > Alphaproteobacteria > Rhizobiales > Xanthobacteraceae > VAZQ01. The sequence continues at coordinate 5,719 of DASZKX010000398.1, read as the reverse complement.
TGCGGCCATTCGAGCTCGATCGGCGGGACCGCCAGAAAGAGCGGGCCCGGAAAGTCTCCGCGCGCGCCGATGCCGGCATTCCCGATCGCTTCCTCGGCCGCCATCTCGCCCAGCCGCTCGGACAGCTCGGGCGAGCTCGGCCGCTCGATCGGCACGAAGTCGATCGTGCCGGCGATGCGGGTCTTCAAGCCTTCGGTGGCGAAGCGCGTGATGGCGTGGATGCCGGACTCGCCGGCGGTCAGCTTGCGCCAATTGTCCGCCATGCCGACACCGAGCGAGGTGACGACGCCCATGCCGGTGACGACGACGATCGGACGGCCCGCCTGATCACGATACCGCGCCATAGCTTGTCCTCTTCAGCTGAGCCATCCTTTTCGTCGGCCCCTTCATCGGACCGCCTCCAGCAGCCCCAATCCTTCGCCGCGCCAGTGCCCGACGCTGGTGACGGCGACCTGCCGGAGCGGAGCATCCATAGCACGCTCGAAGCCGGTCGGGTCGGAGGAGGCGAACAGGCGGCCTTGCTGCAGCGCGAGGGCCGCGAGCGCGACGTTCATGGGAAATTGTGCCTCGACCCCATGGCCAAGATGGGAGCCGGTGGTGCGCATCGCAATGGCGGCGCGCGCCGCCAGGAAGGCGCGCTCTTCGGCAGTGGCGGGCTCGGCGCCGGTGGCGCCCGAGATGATCCCGAGCCCTTGGGTGTCGAGACTGGGGGTGATGCGCTCCCACAAGCCGTCCAGCATCGCCGTGATGGCGCCCGGCGTGCGTTTGGCATGTCCCGACAGCACGGCCGACAGGCGCGCGAACGGCGTCGCGGCGCGCGCCAGGGCATGACTCTTTTCCTCGATCACCAGGAAGGCGCCGAGCGAGCCGGACGCCATCCCGCCGCCGGCGGCCGCCCGTTCCCACAGCGGCCGCGGCTCGCCACGCCAGAGCCGGTGACCCATCACCAACAGCAGCATCGTGGAGATCTGGTCGGCATTGGCGGAGCCGCCCACCAGAGCGATCCGGCTCTGGCCGGCGGCGATGCGGGCGAGGGCGACGCGGATCGCGTCGACGCCGGCGGATTCCTCACCCATGAACGTGCGCGAGGAGCCGGTGACGCCGTGCACGATGGAAATGTTGCCGGCCACCAGGTTCGAGAGCTGCGCCAGAAACAATGTCGGCCGCAGATCGTTCATCAGCCGCTCGTTGAGGAAGGTTTCGGGCCGATCGCTGTTGCGCAATCCGGACAGGATCATCGCGTCGACCGCCGCATCGCGCTCGCCGCCGCCGGCCGCCACGATCATGTCCATGCGCGCCAGCAGTTCGGCGTTGCCCTTGACGCCGGCGCTGTCGAGGGCCAGCCCGGCCGCATAGGTGCCGATGCGCTGCCACGCCTCCATCTGGCGCTGATCGCCCTTCTTGGGGATTTGCTTGTCGAGATCGAGCGCGGCGACCGGATGAATGACGAAGGGGGCCCAGGTCGTCACATCGGCGGGGCCGGGCGCGGCGTTGAGACCCTGCCAGTGCGCCCGCGGCCCTTCGCCCAGCGTCGAGACGACGCCTACGCCCGTGATCCAAGCTTCGCGCGCCGGCTCGGCCGCCTTCTCAGCCATGGGTCAGCGACTCCATCGGGAAGGCGAGCGCGGCGGCGGCCTTTTCCATGTGCTGGCGGAATTCCGGGTTCGGGAACGCGGCCACGCGGAACGTGATTTCCGCGTCGCAGGCGAGCTTGCCGCCGTTGCGGATTTCCGCCGTGGTGCGCGCAAAGCCCGAGCCTTCATGAGCGAGCGCGGCGGTGAGCTCGAGCGTGTCGCCGGGCTTCACGAACGAGCGCAGCTTCGCCTGATTGAATGCGGCCAGGAAGGGCATGCGGGTGAACCCGGTGATGCCGATGATGAGCCAGCCGGAGGTCTGCGCCATGCTCTCGAGCAGCAACACGCCCGGCATCAGCGGAAATCCGGGGAAATGGCCCTCGAAGATCGTGGACGCGGCCGGAACGGTCGCTTGTGTGCGGATGGTGCGGTTGCCGAGGTCGAGTTCGACGATCCGATCGATCAGCTGGAAGTATTCGAGACGCATGCCCGATATTCATGCGCCCTTGGCGGCGACGAGCGCGTCGATATGCGCGCAGAGGTTCTTCAAGACGAAATACTGCTCGGTCGTCGCTTTGCCTTCGTTGACCTCTTGGGTCCACTGCTCGAGCGGCATTTTGATCCCGAAGGCCTTGTCGATTGCAAACGCGACGTCGAGAAAGTCGAGACTGTCGATGCCGAGATCATTGATCGCATGGCTCTCCAGCTTGATCGTGTCACGCGGAATATCGCAGGTCTCGGCAATGATATTGGCCACGGCGTCGAAGGTCGATGACATTGGTAAGTCCTTGATTTACAACGCGTTCCGACGGCCGTCCGGCTACTCGCAAATGCACTGTGGATGCTCCCGGATCAATCCACCCCGGCCCGCCCTATCCGCGGCAGAAGTCGAGCGCCCGTCATAGCGAAGAGGGTGCGGGAGTTCAATGGCAAGGGCCGCCCGCGGCACGGCCATGCCGGCGCGCGCAGCCGGCAACTGCGGGCGCTCGAAGCCTCATCCAAAGGCGCCTTTGTCGAGGGTGGCATATCGAGCGCAGCAGATCGAGCGCAGCAGATCGAACGCCGTAACGGTGACATCAGCGTGCGGTCGTGGCTGGCGCGTCGTGGCGCGGAGCCATGATCTTTCCCGACCGTGCAAGCGTCCACCTGGATCAACATTTTGCCGGTTTCGCCATTTGCGCTCCGGCTCGGAAAATCTTCTCAACATTGATTTCGGTTTGTCTCAGCCGCGGATGCGATGGCCGCCACGGCGCCGGCTTGGCGTCCGCGGCGAATCACAGCACAACTCGGGTGGTTCCAAGCGCTTGTGTCCCAAGTGCTCGCTTATGTCCCAAGTGCTTATGTCCCAAGTGCTTATGCAGGCTGCGTGGTGCTCCGCCACCGGGGTGTCGATAGGAATTGCCGCTTGTTCGCCAATCCGAGGAACGAAAAGAGAGCGACGCGGCGTTCCCCAATCATTTACGGCCTTGCATCCCGGAGTTCAGTTCACTTCCGGACACAACCACCCGCCGCCCTCTTATTGACACATTGAACAATCAAACGCCGGTCTTCCCCACAAAACAAGGTTCAACCATGACGGTCCAACGGTCGTCACGATAACATGGGAGACTACATTGAAGATCAGATCGATTTGTTTGGTGGCCGCAATTGCTCAGCTCAGTGTGTTCGCCGCCTCCTCCGCCAGGGCGGATGGCCAGAGCGGCGTCGCATCGATTTATTCCACGGAGAGCGGATCGAAGACCGCGAGCGGCGCGCGGCTCAATCCAGGGGCACTCACCGCCGCCCATCGTTCCTACCCGTTCGGTTCCAGGGTCAAGGTCACCAATCGCCGCAACGGACGCTCCGTGGTGGTCACCGTCAACGATCGCGGGCCGTTTGTCCGCGGGCGCATCATCGATGTGACGCCGGCGGCTGCGCACGCGCTCGGTTTCTCCGGGCTTACGCAGGTTACGGTCGAGCGCGAATAGGGGAAGCTCTGGAAGCGCAGCGGCGGGCAACCACAAGAGAAGAATAATTTTCGGGTAACAATCTCGATCGGTCTTCGGCGCCAAGCGTCGAAGACCGCTCGGCTATTGTGGCGGCCGAGCCGGCTCGAGATCAGTCTTGCGGCCGGGTCGGCACGGCGATCGGCGCGCAGTTGCGCCGTCCCGAAAGAAAGCAGTCCTGCAGATTCCGATTTTCGATCAGCTTGGTGCTCAACCAGACCCCGCCGGCGATCAGCATCGCGGCGACCAGGAGGGTGAGCAAATTCATCGTCATGCGATGGCGATAATCGTCACTGCTCTCGGGGCGCTCGTACTTGGCGAGGTCGTCGACCGGGCTGTCCGGCTCCGCAACCGGCGGCCACCGCCAGCCGCCGCGCGGCGGCGCCCCGCGCGGTCGGAAGCGAACGACACGGCCACCTTGGTCGTCAGGGATTATGGGTTCCGATTTCACGATGTCGCCGAACGGATTGCATGCGCAGCTTCGAGCCGACGGCTTCTCCTTGATCTCAACATAGCACGAAAGCAGAAGTCGTAATTGCATATGGGGATTCCATCGCGCTGCGGAATCCCGTCCGACACCATTTTCGGAGCGGATTGCGATTCGGTCATGGGAGAGTTGCGCGATCGACTCGCGCCGGCCCCGCGGGGGGCTCCCGACGGTATTCCGGGATATGGTCCCGGGGATCCGGCATTGCCCCCCGGAAGCGCCGCAGAACCCATGTCCCGGATGATGGACGGGCCTGTCATCGCGCCGTAATGTGGCTGTATGTACAGGCTCGCCCGCAGGCTGGTGGCGCTTGCCACCGCCTATGTGGTGGCCCTCAACACGCTGTTGCCGGTCCTGGCCGCCATTTTGCCGCCCACGACGATCGGCGAGATCGGCGTGGCGGTCATTTGTTCCGCGGGCGCGGGCGGTTCTGTCCCCCAGTCGGGTGTCCCCGCGTCGGGTGTCCCGGCGCGGGACGCTCCCGAGAAGCCACTCCCGCTGTGTCCCGGTGGGGCGGCCTGCGCGATGTCGGGCTGTGCCGCGAGCGCCTTGCCGGACCCCGGTCCGACTGGTGCAGGCGCGGCTTTGGTGCCCATCGGGCGGATCGGGCGCGGGCACGACGGCGGACCGGCGCCGACACCCTGGCCGGGCGGCAGCAAGCTTGCCCGCGGCCCTCCCGTCGCCTGATGGCGACGCTTGCGGCAATTCAACAGTTCAGCGAACGAGCGACGGGTGCGCGAAGCGCCTGTCCGGACATGGAGCCACCCTATGAATCACGCAACTTGGAGAACCCGGAACCTCGCGGCGGGTCTGCTGGCCGTCGTTCTGGCCCTCGCGGGCGGCGCGGCGCGCGCCGAAACCTACACGGTCGGCTCGATCGAGATCGGCAATCCATGGGCACGCGCCACGCCCAAAGGCGCCCCGGTCGGTGGCGCCTACATGAGCATCACCAACAAGGGCGCCGAAGCGGACCGGCTGATCGGCGTCGCTTCGCCGGTGGCGGCCCAAGCCGAGGTCCATCAGATGTCCATGGACAACGGCGTCATGTCGATGCGCCCGGTGCCGGGCGGGCTCGAGATCAAGCCCGGGCAGACGGTCGTCCTCAACCCCGATTCGGTCCATCTCATGCTGATGGGCCTCAAGCAGCCGCTCGCACAAGGTGAGCACATGAAGGCGACACTCAACTTCGCAAAAGCCGGCAAGCTCGATGTCGAATTCGTGGTCGAGTCCATGGGGGCGCAAGGTCCGAGCGCCATGCCGGCCGGCATGGATCACGGCGCGATGGGCCACGGCGCCATGGACCACGCGCACTGATCCCAGTGGACTTCGCCACCTATTCCTGGCTGCCCGCTCAACCTTCCGGGAACGGCAACGGCTCGCCCTCCGGCGGCCCCATCCGGAACACGTTCAGCGACATGGCGATCAGCACATAATAGCCGAGGATGCCGACGAACTCGACCATGCCGTCGTCGCCCAGAAAGGCGTGCAGGCGGGCATAGGTCTTGTCCCCGACACGCTTGCGCCGGTAGAGTTCCTTGATGAAGTCGTAGACCGCGCGCTCGTCCTTGGGGAGAGGCTTGGGCATGCGCCCGGCGCGTAGCGCCTTGATGGTCTGCGGCGTCACGCCGGCGCGCTCCGCATGCGGCACATGGGCGTACCACTCGTATTGCGAC
>DASZKX010000397.1:0-5995 GCA_035552735.1 Xanthobacteraceae bacterium | reverse complement strand
CGAACGCCTGCATCGGCCGGCACCGGGTCAACATCGGCGGCACCGTCATCGTGACGGCGAGCGGTTGCGAGGAGCTCAATCACATTCCGACCAGCGTGGCCCACAAGCAGTAGCGGGGCGGGCTCGCGCGCTTGGGCGCCGTGCCCACGCGAAGTCTTTCGGCAGATTGAGCTGCTGCGGGTGGGCACGGCGGATCAGGCGCGGTGCACCAATCAAAGTCTTGGTGCCGCCCATAGCCCGCGAAGACGGGCGTAAACGCCCTGATGTGCCCACCCTACGGCGCTGCACTCGTTCGAGTTGCCCAAACCGCGGGAGCCCGATAGCCTCGCGGCTTGCAGCGGTTTCCGAGCTCGACCTCACGGGAGGAATGCATGCGCGCGCCGTTCCGCGATGCCGCGATTGCTCTCACGGCTCTCATCCTGTCGGTCGCGTCTGCGCCGGCGCAAGACAGGATGAAATTTCCCGACTGGTCGGGCCAATGGACCAAGGTTCCGGACGGCGGGGTTCCGCGCTACGACCCGTCCAAGCCGATCCGCCAGCAGGAAGCGCCGCTCAAGCCCGAGTATCGGGCCCGGCACGAGGCCAGCATGCGCGACCAGGACGCCGGCGGATTCGGTCTCGACACCAACTATGCCTGTTTTCCCTCGACCATGCCGCGCACCATGTCGGGCATCACCCGCATGGAATTCCTGCTCTCGCCCGAGGTGACCCACATCCTGTTCGAGCACATGACGTTTGCGCCGCGCCGGATCTATACCGACGGCCGCGATTGGCCGAAAAATCAAGAGCCGACCTTCCTGGGCTATTCGATCGGCCGCTGGCGCGATACCACCGGGGACGGCCGCTACGACACGCTTGAGGTCGAGAGCCGCAACATCCGTGGCCCCAAGACCTGGGACCAGACCGGCATGCCGATGGCCGACGACAACGAGGCCGTCATCAAGGAGCGGCTTTATCTCGACAAGAGCGACCCGAAAATCCTGCATGACGAGATCACCACCACGGACAATTCGCTGACGCGGCCTTGGTCGGTGCTCAAGAGCTACCGGCGCGAGAAGGAAGTGATTTGGGTCGACAATACCTGCACCGAAGCCAACCCCTACGTCACCATCGAAGGGCAGACCTACTTTTTGAGCGCCGAGGGCAAGCTCATGCCGTTGCGCAAGAACCAGCCGCCACCGGATTTGAAATATTTCAATCAGGTGAAGAAGTAGTCCGTCTCCCGACACCAGCGGCCGGCGCGGCGGATGTCCGCGGCATCCAGCAAGACGCATCCGGCAAAAAGTGAGGGTTTCGTGCGCAGGTTCACTCGCTTTGCTGCTTTGACGGCGGTCCTCGTCGCCGCACTTTCGCTCGCCCCGCAGGCGCGCGCACAGACGGCGCCGCAGCCTTGGCCGCAACGAGCCGTGCGGATCGTCCTGCCGCTGCCGCCCGGCGCCGGAGCGGACTTTGCGGCGCGGCTATTCGCCGAACGGTTGTCGGCGCGGTGGGGCCAGCCGGTGATCGTGGAAAATCGGCAGGGCGCGGACGGAATTCCGGCGGTCGCCGGATTTGTCACCGCCCATGACAATCACACGCTGCTGTTCTCGTTCGGCGGTGTGATCACCATCAATCCGCTCTTGTATGACAAGCTCCCCTATGACCCGACGCATGATCTCGTCCCGATCAGTCCTGTCACCAACACCTTCCTGGCGATCGCGGCGACGCAGTCGTTGCGGGTCGATACGATCGAGAGCCTGATAGGGGCGATCCGCGCCCAGCCCGGCAAGCTCAACTGGGCCGCGACCCCGGGGCTGCCGCTCTATGCCTTCGACGCCCTGCTCAAGAGCAACAATCTCGAGATGACGCAGGTGGCCTACCGCGACTTCGCGCCGGCGCTGCAGGATTTTGGTCAGGGCCGTATCCACGTGGCGGCGACCTCGATCGTGCCGCTGCTGACGCAGGCCAAAACCAGCAATGCCAGGATTCTGGCGGTGCTCAATCGGGAACGCTTTCCCATGGCCCCCGAGGTTCCAACCATCCGGGAAGCCGGCCATCCGGAGCTGACGCTCGACGCCATCGTGGGGGTATATGGATGGAGGGACATCCCGAGCGAGCTGAAAGAGCGCATCGCGGCCGACATCCGCGCCGTCGGTACCGATCCGGAAATCGGTGCGCGGCTCATCGCCGGCGGCTCCACGGTCACGACCGGAACCCCCGCCGCATTCGCCGCCCTCATCGAGGAGCAGCGCGTCAAGGTGGCCAAGTTCGCGGCCTTGATCGGCCCCGGGTTCAAGCCGTGAGCCGCCCGCTCAAGATCCGGCGCGGCCCCTGATTTGATGGCTCTACAGCTCGAGCCCCAGCGTCACCGGCACGTGGTCGGAGGGGCGCACGGAGCCGCGCATTCCCTTGCGGATCTGCAGGTCGCTCACCCGATCGGCGAGGCTCGGCGCCACCCAGACGTGGTCGAGCCGGCGGCCCTTGTCCGCTGTCTCCCAATCGGCCGCGCGGTAGCTCCACCAGGTGTAGAGCTTGGCCGGCTCGGGCACGCGCATGCGCATGGCGTCGACCCAGCCGCCGGTCCGCTGCACCGACACCAACTTCTCGCACTCGATCGGCGTATGCGAGACGATGCGCAGCATCTGCTTGTGGCTCCAGACGTCATGCTCGAGCGGCGCCACATTGAGATCGCCGACCAGGATGGCGCGGCCGCCCGTCCGCAAATGCAGGCTCGGCTGCGCCCGCATCTCGTCCAGGAATGCGAGCTTGTGGGCGAATTTCGGATTGAGCTCCGGATCTGGAATGTCGCCGCCCGCCGGTACGTAGAAATTATGCAAGGTCACCGGGTCCCGCAGCCCGGCCCGCTCCCCCAGCACGGTCGCGATGTGGCGGCAATCGGTCTTGCCGCAATAGTCTTGCGCGTTGAAGGACTCGAACGGCAGGCGCGAGAGCACCGCGACGCCGTGATAGCCCTTCTGTCCGTTGAGGGCGGCATGCTCGTAGCCCAGCCGCCTGAATCGCTTGAGCGGAAACTTGTCGTCCGGGCACTTGGTCTCCTGCAGGCAAAGCACGTCAGGGCGGACCGCCTTGATGAACTTGGCCACCAGATCGATGCGCAGGCGGACCGAGTTTATATTCCAGGTGGAGATGGTAAGACGCATGGGCGCGGGCTGCAATCCAAGGGGCTCCGCCTCAGGCCGAGGCGCGCGGCGGTAAATCAATCATCGACCTCACCCTGAGGGCATCGCGCAGCGATGCGTCATCAAGGATGAAGCTGGTGTGCGTGCATCCATCCTTCGAGACGGCCGCCCGAGACGCGCGGCCCCTCAGGATGAGGCATTGGCGGGATCTCGGCTGCCGCGCGCTATTGTACGTAGCGCGTATAGTCGAACTTGAACAGATTGGGGTCCGGCCGCTTGGAGGTGTCGAGGTTGGAGACCGCGATCGTGGTGTCGAAGCCCTGCACGTCGGTGACGGTCCATTGCTTGAGCTTGAAGTCCTTGGAATCGAACATCATCATCAGGCGGTTGGTGCCGATGAAGGCCTGCTTCTCCTCGATCAGGACGCTCACATAGGTGTCGTCGGCCGTGACCCCCACCACGTTGGTGTCCTGCAGGAGGTCGATGTGGTCGGCGAGCAGGAAGCGAAGCGGCGTCTGCGACAGCGGGTAGAGATCCTGCGTCGCCAGCTGGCGATCGCGCACCACCACCTGGGTCCCGTCCGCGATGATGTCGATCGGGCTCGGCGGATCGTATTCGAACCGCACCTTGCCGGGCTTCTGGATGAACAGATGGCCGGTGGTGCGGCGGCCGTCCGGACCGATCTGCACGAAATTGCCGGTCAGCACCTGCACGCTGGTCAGGTAGGCGCTCACCCGGTTGACCAGGGCGCGCTGCTTGGCGTCGAAGGTCGACGGATCGGTGGCCGGATGGTTGGACTTTCCGCTGAAGGGATTGAGCGAGTTGAGCGAATCCAGAAAGGTCGAGATGCTGGGCGCCGCCGGCGCCGCGGATTGCGCCGGGGCTGCCGCGGGCGCCGAGTGGTCCTTGGGGGCCGGGGCCGGGGTCGGCAACGGTATGGTTTCGGCCCGGATCGCCGCCGCGCCGACGAGCCATCCGGACAGCAATGCCGCACTCCATACCGCGTGGCGCATGCCCGCCATGTCGTTCTCCGCCTTCGCTCGTTTCCGCTCTGCGGCGATCCCCGTCCGGCTGGACCGCTATCTGGCGCATATGGCCATAAAACGGCCTTCGCTCGTCGAATTTCAGTCAACCGGCCCGACGATTCCTTATACTGCTACTCGGCCTCGCCGCCCATCAGGATTTCGCGCTTGCCGGCATGATTGGGCTGGCCCACCACGCCTTCGTGCTCCATCCGCTCGATGAGGGAAGCGGCCCGGTTGTAGCCGATCTGCAGGCGGCGCTGGATGTAGCTGGTCGAAGCCTTGCGGTCGCGCATGACGATCTGCACCGCCTGCTGATAGAGATCGCCGGCATCGCCGGCGCCCATTCCGGACGCATCGAACACCGCGCCGTCCTCGTCCTCGTCGTCGCCGCCGGCCGTAACGGCCTCGAGATATTGCGGGCTTCCCTGCGTCTTGAGGTGGCGGACGATCTTCTCGACCTCCTCGTCGGAGACGAACGGGCCGTGGACGCGGCTGATGCGGCCGCCCCCCGCCATGTAGAGCATGTCGCCCTGTCCGAGCAGCTGCTCGGCGCCCTGCTCGCCGAGAATCGTGCGGCTGTCGATCTTGGAGGTGACCTGGAACGAGATGCGGGTCGGGAAATTGGCCTTGATGGTGCCGGTGATGACGTCGACCGAGGGCCGTTGCGTGGCCAGGATCACGTGCAGGCCGGCGGCGCGCGCCATCTGGGCGAGCCGCTGCACCGCACCTTCGATATCCTTGCCGGCCACCATCATCAGGTCGGCCATCTCGTCCACGATCACCACGATATGGGGCAGGGTCTCGAGCTCGAGCTGCTCCTCCTCGTAGATGGCTTCGCCGGTATCCTTGTCGTAGCCGGTATGGACGGTGCGGGTGAGATTTTCGCCTTTGCTGCCGGCATCCGCCACGCGGGCATTGTAGCCGTCGATGTTGCGCACCCCGAGCTTCGACATCTTCTTGTAGCGTTCCTCCATCTCGCGCACCGCCCATTTGAGCGCGACCACCGCCTTTTTCGGGTCGGTCACCACCGGGGTAAGCAGATGCGGGATGCCGTCATAGACCGACAGCTCGAGCATTTTCGGATCCACCATGATGAGCCGGCACTGCTCCGGCCGCAGCCGGTACAGGAGGCTCAGGATCATGGTGTTGATCGCGACCGACTTGCCGGAGCCGGTGGTGCCGGCGATCAGCAGATGCGGCATGCGGGCGAGATCCACGATGACCTCCTCGCCACCGATGGTCTTGCCGAGGCAGAGCGGCAGCCGGGCGCTCGAATCCTGATAATTGTCGCTGGCCAGGAGCTCGCGAAAATAGACCCTCTCGCGCATCGGATTGGGCAACTCGATGCCGATCGCGTTGCGGCCCGCCACCACGGCGACGCGGGCCGAAAGCGCGCTCATGGAGCGCGCGATGTCGTCGGAGAGCCCGATCACGCGCGATGATTTGATGCCGGGCGCCGGCTCGAGCTCGTAGAGCGTGACCACCGGGCCGGGCCGCGCATTGATGATCTCACCGCGCACGCCGAAATCGCTGAGCACGCTTTCGAGCGCAGTCGCGTTCGCCTCGATGATCTCGGCGCTCATGGTGGTACGGTCGCTCGCCTTCTGGGCGGTCAAGAGATTGAGCGAAGGCAACGTGTACCCGCCCTTCTGTCGCGGCGCTTTGCCGGCGACCCGTGACTTGCGCGGCGCGGCGATCGGCTCGTCCTCCTCCTCCTCCTCCTCGTCTTCCTCCTCCTCGATCTCGGGGGCGAGCGTCACGCGGCTGAGCTCGTCCAGGCGCGGCTCTACGCGCGCGTGCGGTGCGTTCCGCCGCACCGGCACATTGCCGGACCGCCGCCGCACCAGCCAG
>DASZKX010000396.1:0-2705 GCA_035552735.1 Xanthobacteraceae bacterium | reverse complement strand
GCCAGGTTCATGGCCAGCACGGCGGCGAGCAGGCCGCGCGCCAGCCACCGTTCCTCGGAGGACCAGTAGGGGCGAGCGATGCTCCATGCCTCTTTCAGCATGCCGAGCCTTGTACGTTCCATTTTGCATTGCTCCAGTCCTGGGGGCGCCGATGCGTTCGCGCTGACGGCAGGCCGTTTGGGGTGGCGTAGCGATATTCACGCTGATGCTGGACGAGGCCGAGCGCCGCCCCCGGGCGGCGGGCGGCCGACTGTGATAATGGGATTCCTTGGGAGTTGCTGGTAGTCCAGATTCAGGATGAGCTCAATATGCCAACCCCCGGAGCGGTGGGATCCACCTGACCCTTTCATTCGATGACCGTCTCGGCCATGGCGAGCACGCTCGGCCGGATCGTGAGGCCAAGCGCCTTGGCGGTCTTGAGATTGATGACCAGCTCGAACCTGCTGGCGCGCTCGACCGGCAGGTCGTTCACGCGCGTGCCGCGTAAAATGTGGTCGACGTAGGCCGCGGCCTGCCGGAACTGAGCGGCACGATCGATGCCGTAGGAAGCCAAGCCGCCGGCGGCCGCCATATTCCGCGCCCCAAACATCGCGGGCAGGCGGTAGCGCGCCGCCGTCTCCAGGATCAACTTGCGCTGAAGATTGGTGAAGGCGTCCGGGGACAGGATGAACCCGCCCCCCGGCTCACCGGCCAACATGCCCATCACGCCTTCCAATTCCGCGAATTCCTGGACCGGGGCTCTGATCACCTCGACCGCAAAATTCGGTCCGGCCGCCTCGGCGGAACGCGCGAACAAGGCGGCGCCCGGAGTGGTTCGCGAGTTGAAAGCGACCGCGATGCGTGTGAGCTGCGGTGCGATCGCGTTCAATAATTCCAGCCACTTCGCTCCCATGGCCGGTTCCAGGCCGGTGAAGCCGGTCATGTTCCGGCCGGGATGCGCCAGATTGTCGACAAAGCCGTAGAAGACCGGTTCGTTGATCTCCATGAACACGATGGGCACAGTCAGGGCCGCGTGCCGCAGCTCGCCCAAGCCCTGGCCGCCATCGGTCAGGATCACATCCGGCGCCAGCTTGAACAGCTCCAAGGCCGCCGCGCGTGCCCGATCGACCTCACCGCCACTCCAGCGATAATCCAAGCGCACATTGCGGCCGTCGGTCCAGCCGAACGTCTGGAGCTCGTCCTCAAAGGCCATGATGATGGACTGCGACCGCGGATCGCTTGCACTGTCCGGCATCAACACGCCGATGCGTCGCAGCCGGTCGGGCTCTTGGGCGCGCCCGGCCAGCGGCCACGCGGCTGCCGCGCCGCCCAGAAGAGCGATGAACTCGCGTCGCCTCAAGATCGCCTCGCCAGTCCGAGGAACGGGTTCAAGGGTATCACACATCTCGTGACACGAACCGTCGAGGACCGGTCAGCGCGAAAGTCGGCGGAAGGTGTGAGCCCGGGCCTACTCGATCTCGATCAGCGCCGCGATCTTGGCGCGCACCTCGTCGAGAACCGCAGCCGGCGCCGCAGCGCCGAAATTCGCGTGCCGCTCGATCCATGACAGCTTGCTGACTTGATCGGCGAGCACAACCCCGCCGGAAACCACACCGCCAGCCCGGATGGGCACCTCGAGCCGGAAGCCCCTCGCTCGGCTGGTGATGGGACAGGCGACACAGAGACCCGTGCGTTCGTTGTAGGCGCGTGGGCTCAGCACGATGGCGGGGCGGTACCCGCATTGTTCACGACCTTTTGTCGGATCGAAATTGATCCAAATGAAATCGCCGGCGTCCGGACAATAGCTCTCACCAGATTTCGTTGCCGACCGGCGGGCCCCACTCGACCTCGGGGTGGTAATCTTCGGGCGTGATGCCTTCAATCAGCCCTCCCAATGAATAGCGGCGGCGGCGCTTCGGCCGCTTCACCTTGACGATCAGAGCATCATCCTCGACCGTCATCTCGGCCGGCTTGCCCTCGCTTGCACCGACCTCCTTGGCAAAGGCGGCGGGGATTCGCAGCGCCAGGCTATTGCCCCACTTCACAAACTCGGTCTTCATCGCGGCCTGCTCCAGATGTGTCTACAATGTAGATAGATACGGTTCGGGCAAAGGTCGTCTGTGGCGCCCTTTATCCGGGGCCGCATGGCCAAGTGTACGCTCGATCGGTCTGCCCCAGCCAAGCCGGCGAGCAGCTTGAATTCGGGCTCTGCCGCGTCGACCATTGCGGTTTCAATCCGAGCGGCGCTCACACCGCGAACGCTCGGCGAGCGATTTCGGGATTGTTCGGGACTTTTTCTCGGCATTCGAGACTCCGGCCCCGTTCTGTCGGGATTACAAAGCCAAGTCATCTGACCCGCCTTATGGCGGAAACCCTCAAATTTCAGTGGCGAAATGGTCGGAGCGCCGAGATTTGAACTCGGGACCCCCAGTCCCCCAGACTGGTGCGCTAACCGGGCTGCGCTACGCTCCGCCGGGACAAGTGGCCTGTTCCGTAGGGCAAGTTGCCCTAGGACGTGTGCTCCTGCCCGCTTTCTGCAGGTCCTTGGGCCGTCGTCGACCCCTAAATCCCACAGGCGGGGGCGGGGCGCAAGGGCGGCCGGACCAAGCCCGGAGGGCCGGGACACAGGCGGAGTTTCAACGCTCGCTATGCGCGCATCGAGCTGGTAGGCTGCGCCGGTACAACTATAGGGGGCGTGGCCATGAGGTTTTCGCATCGACGATTTC
>DASZKX010000395.1:0-4992 GCA_035552735.1 Xanthobacteraceae bacterium | reverse complement strand
CGGCATGTCGGTCAGGCCCAATTCGGCGAGCATCGCCGCCGCGGCGGCGAGCTGGCCGCGGCCACCGTCGATCAGCACCAGATCGGGCCAAGGCGAATCCGCATCGGCTTCGGCTTCATCTTCGTCTTCGTGCGGCTGCGGCCCTTGTGTCCCGCTCTGCGCATCGGAGAGGGCTGCGGACGGGGGCGAGATCGCAGGTTCGGTGGCTGGCAGCGCGGCTGTGACCGCATCGGGCGCGGCCCCGTTCGTCGGGCGTGGCGCCTCGGCGATCAACCGCTTGAAGCGGCGTCCCAGGGTCTCGCGCATCATGGCATAGTCGTCACCCGGCGCCAGATCGGACGCCCGCATGTTGAATTTTCGATATTGATTCTTCCGGAACCCCTCCGGCCCCGCCACGATCATGGCCCCCACCGCATTGGTGCCCTGGATATGACTGTTGTCGTAGACCTCGATGCGCCGCGGCGGGCGCGACAGACCGAAGCATTCGGCCAGCGCCGCCAGGAGCTTGCGCTGCGAGGAGGTGTCGGCGAGCTTGCGGCCGAGCGCCTCGCGCGCATTGGCGAGCGCGTGGTTGACGAGATCCTTCTTCTCGCCGCGGTGGGGCAGCAGGATCTCGACCTTGTGGCCGCTCTTGACCGAAAGCGCCTCCGCCAGCAGTTGCCGTTCCTCGAGTTCGTGGGACACGACAACCAGCCGCGGCGGCGGCTTGTCGTCATAGAACTGGCCCAGAAACGCGCTCAGCACCTCGCCGGGACCGACTGAGCGGTCCGCGCGCGGGAAATAGGCCCGGTTGCCCCAGTTCTGGCCGGTGCGGAAGAAGAAGACCTCGACGCAGCTGAAGCCGCCTTCCTGATGCACCGCGAACACGTCCGCCTCCTCGGTGTTGCGCGGATTGATGCCCTGATGGGCCTGCACCGCCGACAGCGCGGCCAAGCGGTCGCGATAGATCGCGGCGCGCTCGAAATCGAGCGCGCCAGACGCCTTCTCCATCTCGACCGCCAGCTCCTCCTTCACGGTGCGGCTGCGCCCCGACAGAAACGCATTGGCTTCGCGCACCAGTTCGGCATATTCGGCGAAGTCGATCTCGCCCGTGCAGGGGCCCGAGCAGCGCTTGATCTGAAACAAGAGGCACGGCCGGGTGCGGCTCTCGAAGAAGCCGTCCGAGCATGAGCGCAGCAAGAAGGCGCGCTGCAACGCCGTGATGGTGCGGTTGACCGCCCCGACCGAGGCGAACGGACCGTAATACAGTCCGGGGCGGCTATGGGCGCCGCGGTGTTTGAAGATCTGCGGCGCCCAATGATCGCCAGTGATCAATATGTAGGGAAACGACTTGTCGTCGCGCAGCAGCACGTTGAAGCGCGGCCGCAGCCGCTTGATCAGGTTGGCCTCGAGCAGCAGCGCCTCGGTTTCGGTCGCGGTCGACACGAACTCGAGCGCCGCGGTCGAGGCGATCATGCGCTCGATGCGCGTATCGTAGCCGGTCGGCCGGGTGTAGGCGAGAATCCGCTTGCGGATGTTCTTGGCCTTGCCGACGTAGAGGACCTCGCCGCGGGCGTCGGTCATGCGGTAGACGCCCGGCGAATCGGGCGCGAGCTTGGCGTAGCGGGCGACCACCGCCCGCCCGGCCGCCAGCGGGCCGGTGCCGGTCGTGAGATCGATCTCGACCGCCGGCTCGAGGTCTGGAAGATTTTGCTCCTCCTCCTCCTCGGCCAGGTCGACTGTGGGATCGGTGGCGGGATCAATGTCTTTCTTCGAGCCGTTCATAGCCACTAGTTAAGGTTTCCGGAGCCGCCGAGCCAGCGCCGCGGGCCGGCCGCAGCCGCCTGCGTGATTTCCCGGCGACCGCCGTCGCGGCGGCCGCGGCCGCAAGGTCAATCGAATTTCACGCGGTCGATGCGGTTATACGCTTTCTTAGCTATGCGGTTGCGAGCCTGCTTAAGGATTCAGAAAGATTTAACTTCAGATTCGACATAGTTGCCGTCGCAATAACCCTATTTTTCCAGGTCCAAACCGCGGCTTTTGCTTTCGCCCACCGTTTCTGAGCCGCGGGCCGTGGAGGTCGTCATGAAACGGATTGTCGGCGCGGCAGCGCTCTTGGTGACGGTCGCAGGCGGTAGCGCCGCGGCCGCCGATCTCCCGCACCCGTCCTATTACACCGCTCCGGCTCCGCTCAGTGCCTATAGCTGGACCGGTCCCTATCTGGGCGGCAATTTCGGTTATGAGTGGGGCACCACCAGCAACAACCCGACCCGTCCGTCCGGCTTCGCGGGCGGCATCGAGGGCGGCTACAATTGGCAAGCCGGTCAACTCGTATTCGGCGGCGAGGCGGACATTCAGCTGTCGGGCGCCAACGATACGTTCGCGCCGTGGAAGTTCTCCAATCCGTGGTTCGGCACCGTGCGGGGTCGCGCCGGCTACGCGGTCAGCAACTTCATGATCTATGGCACCGCCGGCTTGGCCTTCGGCGAGCTGCAGGCCGAGACTTTCGGCTTGGTGACGGAGAGCCATACCAATCTGGGGTGGACTGCCGGCGCCGGCGTCGAGGCCGGCTTCGCGGCCAACTGGTCGGCCAAGGTCGAATACCTGTTCGTCGATCTCGCGAGCAACAACTATGTGGTGACCGGAACCAGCAACGGTCTCTCGGCCAGCTTGTTCCGCATGGGTGTCAACTATCACTTCTAGCGCCATTTTCAGGACGCGGCGCGAAACCGCTCCAGCGAGCAACCCGCCCGTCCCGCCGGGACGCGGCCCACGATTTTCCACATGACCGGAGGTCACAAGATGAAGCGCATGGTTCTGGCAGGACTTGTCTTGTTGACGGCGGGTGCGCTGGCGGGCCCGGCCGCGGCGGCCGATTTGGGCCAACGCTACCAGCAGCCCTACGTCAAAGCCCCGCTCTACAATCCGGTCTTCACCTGGACCGGCTTCTATCTCGGTCTCAACGGCGGCGGCGGCTGGGGTCACTCGGCCTGGGATCGCGCCGGCAGCCTGGACCTGTCGGGGGGCGTCATCGGCGGCACCACCGGCTTCAACTGGCAGACCGGCCAAGTGGTGCTCGGCGTCGAGGCCGACCTCGACTGGTCGGGCGTGAGCGGCACCACCATGACGACCTGCGCGGCCGGTTGCACCACTCAAAACGACTGGCTCGGCACGGTTCGGGGCCGGGTCGGCTATTCATTCGACCGGTTCCTGCCCTACATCACGGGCGGCTTGGCGGCCGGCGACATCAAAGCCACCACGCCCGGTTTCGCCGGGGCGAGCCAGACCAACCTGGGCTGGACCATCGGGGCAGGCCTCGAGGCCGCGATCGTCGGCAATTGGTCGGCGAAGGCCGAATATCTGCACGTCGACCTCGGCAACTTCAACTGCGGGCTCGCATGCGGCCTGGCCACGCCCGACAACGTGTCGTTCCAGGCCGATCTGGTGCGCGGCGGCGTCAATTACAAGTTCTGATCAGCGGAGCGAGATCCCGCCAAAAAGCCCCCGACCCGAGGTCGGGGGCTTTTTTCTTGTTGATCCTTGATCGATTCAGGCCGGCGGGGGCGTGGTAGCGGCGAAGGCCGGGACCCGCGCCGCGAAGGTATCGAGCCAGGCGGCCAGGCGCGCATGCGCGCCACGCCAAGTCCCCGGGAAGCGAAAGTCGCGATAGCCGAGCGCGCAGGCGAGCGTGATCTGGCCGACATCGGGCGGCGTACTGGCGCCGGGCGGCGTATCGGCGCCGGGCGGCGTATCGGCGCCGGGCCGCGTATCGATGCCGGGCGGCGCAGCCTCGAGCACGGCCAGCGCGCGTGCCACCTTGCCGGCTTGCAGCTCGAGCCATTTGGGCTCGTGGTTTTGGACCGGCCGGTAGCGGGCTTCATAGTTGATCAGGATCGAAGCATCCATGATGCCGTCGGCCAGCGCCTGCAGGCGCAGCGCCGCAAAGCGCGCCTGCGGATCCTTGGGTAGAATCTTGCCGCCGCCGGCCCGGTGGTCGAGGTATTCGAGAATGACCGGTGAATCATAAAGCGCGGCACCGTCATCGAGAATAAGAACCGGCACCTTTCCGAGCGGGTTCTGCTGCCGGATCGGATCCGCCGGATCGACGGTGGATGCGGGCGCGATGGCGACTTCGCGCTCCAATCCGAGCACGTTCACCGCGATCCTGATCTTGCGGCCGAAGGGTGAGTTGTTTCCCGTACGAACGGTCAGCATGGAACAGCCCCGCTTGATGAGCGATGCGCTTTGCAGGAAGCGGAGATCGCGTGTTCGACGTTGCAATGTCGCCTGCTTCGGTCGGCGATCTGATCTCCTTTGAGGAGGGCTCGGATCGGCGCCAGGGCGCAACGCAATATGGCTTGCGATGCGCCGGGACCGCAAGGGCGGCCCGCCCGCAACGCATCCGCAAGCGATCAGCGGGTCGGGATCATCCGGTGATGACGAGATCGACCGCCTTGGGGCCCTTGCCCTTCTTGTCGGGCTCGACATCAAACGAGATGCGCTGTCCTTCGGTCAGCGATGTGAGCCCGGCCCGTTCGACGGCGGTGACATGCACGAACACGTCGCGCCCGCCGTCGTCCGGCTTGATGAAGCCGTAGCCGCGCTCGGCGTTGAAGAATTTGACCGTACCGGTCATGGCCATCGGGAAAACTCCTCTCCCCGTGGTTGCCACCGCCGCCGGCCCCCACGGCGCGACGGCGCGGCCGGACATTCGCAGTCGGGGAAAGCATCGGCCCGCTTCGGCCGCTGTCACTCCGCCGGCCCCCACAGGAGGCGGAACGTCAAAGCCGCCGCCGCTAGAATTAAACCAATTTAGACGGGTGGAAAAGATGGCAAGCTACAATTCGCGGCTGATCCGCTCGACGCCGGA
This sequence comes from Xanthobacteraceae bacterium, assembly GCA_035552735.1. Classification (GTDB taxonomy): domain Bacteria; phylum Pseudomonadota; class Alphaproteobacteria; order Rhizobiales; family Xanthobacteraceae; genus VAZQ01. The sequence goes on along the minus strand of DASZKX010000395.1, from coordinate 143 downwards.
ATGGCCTTGGTCGGCGCCGGCCAGGATCGCGGCGAGCCCGGGCAGCATGACGCGCAGCTCTTGCTCGAGCGTCCAAGGCGGGTTGACCACGATCAATCCGCAGCCCGTCAGGCGGGACTCCGCCGCGGGCGCGATGCGGGGGG
>DASZKX010000394.1:0-2013 GCA_035552735.1 Xanthobacteraceae bacterium | reverse complement strand
GCCGCCCGGGAGGCCGGCTATCGCAGCCTGATGCGGCTCAACTCGCGCGCCTTCCTGGAGACGCCGCCGAACGAATCCCCGCACATCAAGCTCGCCTGGCTGGAGGCCGAGGCGCAGGGGCTGATCGCGCTGACCGGCGGTCCCAGCGGTCCCCTCGATGCGGCGATCGTGGCCGGCCAGGGCAGCCTCGCGGCGGCGCGCTGCGCCGCGCTGCTGCAGATTTTCGGTGATCGGCTCTACGTCGAGCTGCAGCGCCACGGCACCGCTCCTGAACGCCTGGCCGAAGCCGCCCTGGTCGAATTGGCCTATGGGCAGGGCATTCCGCTGGTTGCCAGCAACGAGCCGTTCTTCGCGACCCGCGACGACTACGAGGCGCACGACGCGCTCATCTGCATCGCCGAGGGCCGCTACGTGGCTGAGACCGACCGGCGCCAGCTGACCGCGGAGCACCGGTTCAAGACCCGCGCCGAGATGGCGGCGCTGTTCGCCGACCTGCCGGAGGCGCTCGCCTCAACGGTCGAGATCGCGCGGCGTTGCGCGTTCCGGCCGCGCATGCAGGCGCCGATCCTGCCGCGTTTCTCGGTCGGGATAGACAGCACCGCCGTCGACGAAGCCGAGGAGCTGCGCCGCCAAGCCCAAGCCGGGCTCGAGCGACGGCTGTGCGTGCATGGACCGGCACCCGGCCGCACCGTCGAGGACTATCGCGAGCGGCTCGCCTACGAGCTCGGCGTCATCGCCAGCATGAAGTATCCGGGCTACTTCCTCATCGTCGCCGATTTCATCCAATGGGCCAAGGCGCAGGGAATTCCGGTCGGACCCGGCCGCGGATCGGGCGCCGGCTCGCTGGTCGCCTATGCGCTCACCATCACCGATCTTGACCCGATCCGGTTCGGCCTTCTGTTCGAGCGCTTCCTCAATCCTGAGCGCGTCTCGATGCCCGACTTCGACATCGACTTCTGCCAGGACCGGCGCGACGAGGTGATCCGCTACGTCCAGGAACGCTACGGCCGCGATCACGTGGCGCAGATCATCACCTTCGGCACCCTGCAGGCGCGCGGCGTGCTGCGCGACGTCGGCCGCGTGCTGCAGATGCCTTATGGCCAGGTTGACAAGTTGTGCAAGCTGGTGCCGCAGAATCCCGCGAGCCCGATCACGCTCAAGCGCGCGATCGAGGACGAGCCGCGCCTGCAGGCGGCCCGCGACAGCGATCCGGTGGTCAAGCGCGCCTTCGATATCGCGCAGCGGCTCGAAGGCCTGCACCGGCACGCTTCGACCCACGCCGCCGGCATCGTCATCGGCGAGCGCGCGCTGGCCGAGATGGTGCCGCTCTATCGCGATCCCAAATCCCTGATGCCGGTGACCCAGTTCAACATGAAATGGGTCGAGCAGGCCGGACTGGTGAAATTCGATTTTCTCGGGCTCAAGACGTTGACCGTGTTGCAGACCGCGGTCGCGCTGGTGCGCAAGCGCGGCATCGAGATCGATCTGTTGGGCATCCCGCTCGACGACCCCAAGACTTTCGAGATGCTGGCCCACGGCGAGACGGTGGGCATCTTCCAGGTGGAAAGCCAGGGCATGCGCCGCGCCCTGATCGACATGCGGCCCGACCGCTTCGAGGATCTGATCGTGCTGGTCGCGCTCTATCGGCCCGGACCGATGGCCAATATCCCGACCTATTGCGCCCGCAAGCTCGGGCAGGAGCAGATCGAGTACCTCCATCCCAAGCTGCAGCCGATTCTGGAGCCGACCTATGGCATCATCACCTATCAGGAGCAGGTGCAGCAGATCGCCCGCGATCTCGCCGGCTACAGTCTCGGCAAAGCCGACATCCTGCGCCGCGCCATGGGCAAGAAAGACAAGAAGGAGATGGCCTCGCAGCGCGGCGATTTCATTTCGGGCGCCGTGGCGCATGGCATCGCCAAGAGCGATGCCGAAGTGATCTTCGAAGCGTGTGCGAAATTCGCCGAATACGGCTTCAACAAATCGCACTCGGCGCCGTACGCGCTGCTGACC
>DASZKX010000393.1:0-5319 GCA_035552735.1 Xanthobacteraceae bacterium | reverse complement strand
GATCTCGATCAGCGCATCGAAAAATTGCGCGCCATGTTCGGCGAGATCGGCGACACGCGCTTGACCGTGATGGCGGCCTTGACGGTTGCGGACGAGCTTGCGGATGCGCGCGGCAAGTTAAACCGCGTGGAGGAGGAACTCGGCGGCTTGCAGAACGCGCGTGCGGCCTCGGCCGAGCGGGCCGACGCCACACAAACGGCGGTCGCGGCGGCGCTCAATTCCGCGGCTGAACGCATCGAACAGGTCATCAAGGCGCTGAATACCAATCGCGCCGCCGGCGTGACACTCGGATAAGGTCCCGGTTGTTGAGGTCCCGCTTGTGCGGCAGCCGCGCGCGATCTCGAATCGGTCGGAATATTTTTGCCGGTAGCGTAGAGCCGACGAGCGCATTACATTCCGGCCGCGGGGCTGCGGGGTGCGTTAGGAGCACTATCCCCGGGGCCTTATCGATCTCAACGGGAGCTGTCCCTGTCCGGGCTCGTGGGCTCGGACATATGGCGCCCACCTACATTCGTAGGGAACCCGGGATCGAACACTCCGACGGCTATCGCGGCTCCGCACTTTTGTAACGAGGCTCCAAACTGCATCGTCTCCCGCCTGTTTCCGTATCGGACCTTTCCGCGTCGGACACTGAAAAGGCCGAGTTGCGGCGCCGCGCGGTGGCGCTTCGTGACGCGTTGCCGGTGCATGAGCGTCAACAAGCCGCCGAGACGATTGCGGCGCGGCCGTTTCCGCTTGCGATCGCGGCGGGAGCAATCGTCGCCGGCTTCATGCCGATGAAAAGCGAGATCAATCCGCTGCCGCTGATGCGCCGGCTCGCCGGGGCAGGCGCAAGCCTTGCGCTGCCCGTGGTGAGCGGACGTGGGCGGCCGCTGACCATGCGTGCGTTCGGCTTCGGCGAGCAGCTCGCGGCCGGCCAATGGGGAATCCGCGAACCCTTGCCGAACGCGCCCGAGGTGGCGCCCGACATCCTGCTTGTCCCGCTGCTCGCCTTCGACCGGCGCGGTCATCGGATCGGCTACGGTGCCGGCTACTACGACATGACGGTCGCGGCATTGCGTGCCGAAAAGGCGATCACGGCGGTCGGGCTCGCATTCGCGGCGCTGGAAATCCCCGCGGTGCCGGCGACGCCCCGCGACGCGCCACTCGACCTCGTGCTGACCGAGCGCGCAGTGATCGATCTGCGGGCGTAGAAGCGAATGCGGATCCTCTTCATCGGCGACATCGTGGGCCGCAGCGGGCGCGCGATCGTGCTCGACCGGCTGCCGCGCCTGGTGCGTGATTGGCGGCTCGATTGTGTCGTGATCAACGGCGAGAACGCGGCGGGCGGCTTCGGCATCACCGAGTCGATCTATCAGGATTTGATCGATGCCGGCGCCGATGCGGTCACGCTCGGCAATCATGCCTGGGACCAGAAGGAAGCGTTGGTCTTCATCGAGCGCGCGCCCCGCCTGATCCGGCCAATCAACTATCCCCAAGGTACGCCCGGCCGCGGTGCATCGTTGATTGCGACGCGCAGCGGCGCGCATGTGCTGGTCGTCAATGTCATGGGTCGCGTTTTCATGGACCCGCTCGACGATCCGTTCGTGGCGATCGATCGCGAACTCATGGCGCATCCGCTTGGCCCGGCGGCCGACGCCGTCGTGATCGACATGCACGGCGAGGCCACCAGCGAAAAGCAGGCGATGGGTTGTTTCTGCGACGGCCGTGCGAGCCTGGTCGTCGGCACCCATACTCATGTCCCCACGGCCGATCATCAAATACTGGCGAACGGGACCGGCTTCATCTCCGATGTCGGCATGACGGGCGACTATGATTCAGTGATCGGCATGGACAAGGACGAGCCGCTGAACAGGTTCCTCCACCGGATTCCGTCCAGCCGGTTCGAGCCTGCGCTCGGCGAGGCGACCCTATGCGCGGTCGCGCTCGAGACCGACGATGCGACCGGGCTCGCCAAGCGCATCGCCGCCGTGCGCCTCGGTGGCCGGTTGGAACAGGCGCGGCCGATTTTCTGGGAGTAACTTTATTTCTCGGGCGGACCGTCCTATAAGGCCGCCGGCTTCAATTCATTCATGCGTTAAGGCGCGCCGGACCGCGTGATCGGACATGCGCTTATGCCACACGCGAGCGAAATGCGAGAGCACGGAAGCACACGATGGCGGGACATTCACAGTTCAAGAACATCATGCATCGCAAGGGACGGCAGGACGCGGTCAAGTCCAAGCTGTTCGGCAAATTGGCGCGCGAGATCACGGTCTCGGCCAAGATGGGATTGCCTGATCCGGGCATGAATGCGCGCTTGCGCGCCGCCATCATCGCGGCCCGCGTCGAGAACATGTCGAAGGACAGTATCGAGCGCGCCATCAAGAAGGCGACCGGCAGCGAAGCGGAAAGCTACGACGAGATTCGCTACGAGGGCTACGGCCCGGGCGGCGTCGCCGTCATCGTCGAGGTGTTGACCGACAACCGCAATCGAACCGCCGGCGAGGTGCGCTCCATCTTCACCAAGAGCGGCGGCAATCTGGCCGAGACCGGTGCGGTATCGTTCATGTTCGATCATCTCGGCGTGGTGGAATACGACGCCAAGGCGGCCAGCCCGGATGCCATGCTGGAGGCCGCGATCGAGGCCGGCGCCGAGGACGTGGTGTCGGGCGAGGGCGGGCACGAAATCTACACCACGCCAGACGAGCTCGCCGCGGTCGGCAAGGCCCTCGAGGTGAAATTTGGCGAGCCGCGCAAGACCGCGCTCACCTGGAAGCCGCAGAATACCGTGGCGGTCGACGACGAGCAGGGCGAGACTGTCGTCAAGCTGATCGAAAGCCTCAACGAGCAGGACGACGTGCAGAACGTCTACGCCAATTTCGAGATCTCGGACGCCTTGATGCACAAGCTGAGCGCCTGAGCCGACCCGCGCCGGCACGGCCGGCCTAGGCGCCGGCCTGCGCCGGGGTTATCAACCAGGGATATGGGACGCCCGATTCGCATTCTCGGCATTGATCCGGGGCTCCGCCGCACCGGCTGGGGCGTGATTGCGATCGAGGGAAACCGGCTGATATTCCTGGCCTGCGGCTCGGTGCCGACACAGGACGGGGCCGGGCTCGCGCTGCGTCTTCTGGCCATTCATGACGGATTGCGGCGGGTGGTCGAGGAGCAAGCGCCCGATGAGGCCGCCGTGGAGGCCACCTTCGTCAACAAGGACGCCTCCGCGACCCTCAAGCTCGGCCAGGCGCGCGGTATCGCCATGCTGGTGCCGGCGATCGCGGGCCTGCCGGTTTCGGAATATGCCCCCAACCTGGTGAAGAAGACCATCATCGGGGTCGGTCACGGCGAGAAGGCGCAAATCCGCATGATGATCGGGGTGCTGCTGCCCAAGGCCGATCCGCGCACCCATGACGCGGCTGACGCGCTCGCCATCGCGGTGACCCATGCGCATCACCGGCAGAGCTATCTGCTCAAGGCGGCGGCCCAATGATCGGCAAGCTGAAAGGCATCATCGATTCCTACGGCGAGGATTTCGTCATTCTCGACGTCAACGGGGTCGGCTACCTGGTGCATTGCTCGGTGCGGACCTTGCAGGCGCTGCCGGCCGCAGGCGCGCCGGTTGCGCTCGCGATCGAGACCCATGTGCGGGAAGACCAGATTCGCCTGTTCGGTTTTCTGTTCGACGGCGAACGCGAATGGTTTCGCCTCTTGCAGACCGTGCAGGGCGTCGGCACCAAGGTGGCACTCTCGATTCTCGGCACCCACACGCCAGCCGATCTCGCCTCCGCGATCGCGCTGCGCGACAAGGCCGTGGTGGCGCGCGCCCCCGGGGTCGGCCCCAAGGTGGCGGAGCGCATCGTCACAGAGCTCAAGGACAAGGCGCCCGCCTATGCGGATCTGGATCCCGCGGTGATTCGCCTGTCGGGCGCGGTCGACGAGCGACGTGCCCCGCAGCCGGTGTCGGACGCGGTCTCCGCGCTGGTCAATCTCGGCTACGGCCAGCCGCAGGCCGCCGCCGCCATCGCGGCCGCCGCGCGGGCCGCCGGCGAGGGGGCGGATGCCAAGAGCCTGATCCGGCTCGGCTTGAAGGAGATCGCCAAGTGAGCGGCGCCATCCCGGCGAGGCCGAGCGCGGCCGCCCAGATCGGCCGGCTTATCGCCATCGTGCTGGTGTTCGTGGTGCTGGCCCCGCTGGCCGGCGCCTTGATCTGGGTCGCCCTGGTGGCCGGTATCGGAGCGCTTCCAGAATTGGATTTGTCCGACCCCGACCGCCATTGGGTCATCGTGCTGGTGCTCATCTATGCGGTGCCGATGAGCTACTACTTTGGCGCCGCCCCGGCCGCCGTCGCCGGCCTGGTGATCGGCGTCACGCAATCGTTCATTGGGCGCGCCGGCTGGCCCTTGGCGCTTGGCACCGGCCTCGTGGTCGCCATCGTGGTGCTCGAGCGCAGCGGCCAGGGACGTTTCGCCGGCATGCCCGACCAGAGCCCGTTCCCGGAATATCCGGCGGTCATGATCCTGGCCTGCCTCATCCCGACTCTCATGTGCTGGGCCCTGGTGCGAAACTGGTATTTCGCGTCGCCATCCGCGGAGGTCATGCGATGACGACGCCGCGTCGCCTGGTGACGCCCGAACGCCGCGAGGAGGACGTGGCGGAGGTCTCGCTGCGGCCGCAGCATCTGTCCGAATTTATCGGCCAGCAGCAGGCGCGCGCCAATCTCAAGGTGTTCATCGAAGCCGCCCGCACCCGGCAGGAGGCCCTCGACCATGTGCTGTTCGTCGGGCCGCCCGGGCTCGGCAAGACCACGCTGGCGCAGATCGTGGCGCGCGAATTGGGTGTCAATTTCCGCTCCACCTCGGGCCCGGTCATCGCCAAGGCGGGCGATCTCGCGGCGCTCCTCACCAATCTCGAAGATCGCGACGTGCTGTTCATCGACGAGATTCATCGGCTCAATCCGGCGGTCGAGGAAATCCTCTATCCGGCCATGGAGGACTTCCAGCTCGACCTCATCATCGGGGCGGGACCTGCGGCGCGCTCGGTCAAGATCGATCTGGCGCGCTTCACGCTGGTGGGCGCCACCACGCGCGCCGGCCTGCTCACCAATCCGCTGCGCGACCGCTTCGGCATCCCGATCCGGCTCAACTTCTATTCCGAGAGCGAGCTCGAGCAGATCGTCAACCGCGGGGCGCGCGTGCTTGGCATCGGCATGACGCCCGACGGCGCCAACGAGATCGCGCGCCGGGCGCGCGGCACGCCACGCATCGCCGGGCGGCTGTTGCGGCGCGTGCGCGACTTCGCGCTGGTCGCGGGCGCCACCTCCATCGACCGCGGCGCCGC
>DASZKX010000392.1:0-17497 GCA_035552735.1 Xanthobacteraceae bacterium | reverse complement strand
GCCATGCCTTCCTTCTGATCCGCGGTTGCAAACAGAGTCGCAAAGAGGCGGCGCTCGAAGCGGAAGCCCTCGGAGAGCGGCGTCTCGAAGGCACGGTTGACGGCTTCCTTCGCGGCCATCAGGGCCGGCAGCGACATGGATGCGATCGTCTCGGCCACCTTGAAAGCCTCCTCCATGAGGCTTGCGGCCGGCACCACCCGGGCCACCAGGCCGGCGCGTTCGGCCTCGGCGGCATCCATCATGCGGCCGGTCAGGATCAGGTCCATGGCCTTGGCCTTGCCGACCGCGCGCGGCAGCCGCTGGGTGGCGCCGATCCCCGGGATGATGCCGAGCTTCATCTCGGGCTGGCCGAACTTGGCCGTATCGGCCGCGATGATCAGATCGCACTGCATGGCGTGCTCGCAGCCGCCCCCCAACGCAAAGCCCGCGACCGCCGCCACGACCGGCTTGCGGGCGCGCGCCACCGCGTCCCAGCCGCCGGTGAAGTCGCTCGTGAAGACCTCGACCGCGGACTTGCTCGCCATCTCCTTGATGTCGGCGCCGGCCGCAAAAGCTTTGTCGGCGCCGGTGAGCAGCATGCAGCCGATACCCGCATCGGCATCGAAAGCCGCGACCGCCTGGCCGAGCTCATCATTGAGCCGCGAATTGAGCGCATTGAGGGCCTGAGGCCGGTTGAGGCGAATGACGCCGACTCGGCCGCGCGTTTCGACGAGAATATCTTGATACGTCATGGCAAAGCCCCGTGATGAACCGGACCACTAGAGCATTTTCGGGAAAAGTGGAAACCGGTTTTCCGTCCGAAAATGCGAGAGCGCAAAAATGCTAGAGCGGTTTCTCTCTTCGGCGTTATGAACCCGCTCTAGCCGATATTTCCAAGGCCTGCCACTGTGGCCTACAGTGCCGTTCCGGGAGGACTGAACCCATGAATCAGACAGCGATCGCGATCGCGGCCGGCGCCGCGGTTCTGACGGCCGGCATCATCCTCGGCTTGGCGGCAACCCGATCGGCGCGCGCCGAGGATGATCCGCCGCTGTCGCTGGCGCGCGACGGCTTCTTTTATGTCGGCGGCCACAACACCACCGTCAACGGCCGCACCTACGTGGTCGGACAGATGTATGTGGAGATGCGCATCCCGACCAGGCAGACGCATCCATTCCCGATCATCATGGTGCATGGCGGCACCCGCTCCGGCACCACCTATACGGGGACGCCGGACGGCCGCGAGAGCTGGGCGCAGTATTTCGCCCGCCGCGGCTACGCGGTCTATGTGGTGGACCAGCCCGGACGCGGGCGCTCCGGCTATCTGACGGAGGCCTACGGGCCGCAGTCGCTCGCCGACGGCGAAAGCGGCCAGCGCCGCTACCTGCAGCAGGAAAAATTCAAGCTGTGGCCGCAGGCGCATCTGCATACCCAATGGCCGGGCAGCGGCACGCCCGATGATCCGGTCACGATGCAGATGACCGGCAGCTATGTGCCGGAGATGAAGGATTTCACCAAGGCGCAGTTCCTCAACCGCGACGCCCTGGTGGCGTTGCTCGAGAAGATCGGACCCTCCATCATCCTGGTGCATTCGCAGGCCGGCGCTTTTGCATGGCCGGTGGCGGACGCGCGGCCGGAGCTGGTGAAGGCGATCGTGGGGGTCGAGCCCAATGGCCCGCCGGTTCATAGCGTCGAGCTCGTCGGCGCGCCCGATTGGTTCAAGGAGGGGCCGGTGGCGCTGCCCTATGGGGTTACGGCCGTGCCGCTCACCTACGCGCCCGCCGTCAAGGAGGCATCCGAGCTCAGCTTCGTGAAGGAGGACAAGGCCGACGCGCCCGACCTGGTGATCTGCTGGAAGCAGGCCGAGCCGGCGCGGCAACTTCCCAACCTGCAGAAGATGCCGATCATGGTGATGACGTCGGAAGCGTCCTATCACGCGCCCTACGATCATTGCACCGTGAAGTACCTGCAGCAGGCCGGCGTCAAGGTGACCTGGATCAAGCTCGCGGACCTCGGCATCAAGGGCAACAGCCACGTCATGATGCAGGAGAAGAACAACAAGGAGATCGCCGCGGTGATCTACCAATGGCTGGACAAGGCGTTGCCTGAGGCGCCGTAACGTGATCTACCCGCGGGGCCCCATCCCATGCCCATGATGTACAGACAGGAGCAGCGGCGATGTCTTCCAAGTCCTTGTTGTGCGCGGCGATGACCGGACTGATCCTCTCAGCCGCTCCGGCCGCTGCCGAAGAGACCGTCCTGCGCATCGCCAAGCAAGGCAGCATGGAGGCTGGCGGCAAGACCATCAATTGCGCCACCAACGACGGTGGCGACGCCAACAGCCAGCGCTGGCCGAGCGGCCACGTGGTCGTCGACAACGTCTACGCGACCTATCAATACCCCGCAGACCAGCGCTATCCCTTTCCGATCCTTTTCAATTCGGGAGGCGGACACACGGCGCGGGTCTACGACACCACGCCCGATGGCCGCGAAGGTTGGCTCACGCTGTTCCTGCGCCAAGGCTTTCCGGTGTATGGGGTCGATCGCCCGAATACCGGGCGCTCGGGCACCGATATCTGCAAGATCAATGCGGTCAAGCTCGGCAAGGCACCGGCCGGCGAACTGCCGGCCATCAATCGCTATGCGGCGGAATCCTCCTGGGTCACCTTCCGCTGGGGGCCGAAATACGGCGTACCCTATCCCAATACGCAGTTTCCGATCGAGTTCGCCGACACTTACTATCCGCAGACGATCAGCACCTATCGTGATCCCGATGAAACCCCGAAATCCGTCGGCGCCTTCGCGGCGCTCATCGACAAAATCGCGGAGCCGGTCATTATCCAGAGTTGGTCCTCCTCCGGCCTGCTCGGCTATCTCACGGCCATCGAACGGCCGGAGCGCGTGAAAGGCATTCTCGCGGTCGAGACCTCCATCACTGCGTTTGACATGATCCCCGCACCGGGGCGGCAGAAGCTCGCCAAAATTCCGATCTACATCGTGATCGGCGACCACGCTCAGGACCGGGTCGACGCCTCACGCAAATTTCAGAAGGAGATGGCGGCGATCGGCGGCAACGTCACCATCGACGTGCTCCCGGAGGCCGGCATCTACGGCAATGGCCACACCATGATGCTGGAGAAAAACAACAAACAAATCATGTACCGCATGATCGCATGGCTGGAAGGCAACGTATTCAAGCCAAAGTAGTTCGTTGCACCCGGGAGACCGCCGCGGTGATCTACCAGTGGCTCGACAAGGCGTTGCCGCCGGGCCGTGAGGCCAAGCCCTTCAGAAGCGTTCGGGCAGGGCATTTGGACTTTTCCCGGGCGCAGCGCAGCAACTCTTGTTGGTGCGCTGCTGACCCGGGATCCGTCCACGCACCGAGACTGGAACGATCCCGGATCTGCGGTGCAACACTCCGCATAGCCCGCGAAGACGGGCGCAAACGCCCTTATGAGCTACGTGCTGCACCGCGTCCGGGAAAAAGACGAAACACCGAGACCTAAAAGCCGTCCATCACCGCTGGCACACCGGGCAGAAGAACGTCGAGCGTCCGGTCTGCACGATGCGCTTGATGGTGCCGCCGCAATGCGGCCGCGGGCAGCGCTCGCCTTCGCGGTCGTAGACCGCGAACTGATGCTGAAACAGGCCGAGCTCACCGTCGGTGCGCTTGTGATCGCGCAACGACGAGCCGCCGGCCCGGATCGCATCGTTGAGCACGTCGCGGATTCCAGCCACCAGCGCACGCGCGCGTTCGTTCGGCTCCCCGGAGCGCGCCGCGATCGTGGAGGCGCGGCGCTTGGGCGAGAGGCGTGCGCGCCATAGCGCCTCGCAGACGTAGATGTTGCCGAGCCCCGCCACCACCCGCTGATCGGACAGAGCCGCCTTGAGGCTCGTCTTCTTGGCCGTGCAGGCGCGCGCCAGCATGGCGGCGTCGAAGGCATTGCCGAGCGGCTCGGGCCCGAGGGCGCGCAACAGCGGCTCCTGGTCGAGCTGGTCGCGCCGCACCAGCTTCATGGATCCGAAGCGGCGTGGATCGTTGAAGGCGATCCAGGCGCCGTTCGACATGTGGAAGACGACGTGATCGTGGGTCGCGTGCTGCGGCCTCTCATGATGGTATTTGCCGGGCACGCGCGCGCCGCCGTCCTGCGTGACGCGGAACGATCCCGACATGCCCAGATGCATCAGCAGCACCTCGCCGGAGGAGACATCGACCAGGAGATATTTGGCGCGGCGGCCGATTCCGGTGACGGTCCGGCCTTCCAGCCGCGCCGCGAAGTCCGCCGGCAGCGGCCAGCGCAGATCGCGGCGGCGCGCCTCGACGGTGTCAAAGCGCGCACCCTGCATGACCGGCTCGAGGCCGCGGCGCACCGTCTCGACCTCCGGAAGCTCAGGCATGCGATGGATTTCCCGGCATGGATGGTGACCGCGCTGGCGGCGCGCTCACCATATAGGCGAAACGCCGGACCGACACATAGAACTCCGGGCCGGCGCGCGCTATGGTCTTGGCGGACAAGGACGATCGCCAATGAACGAGCCCGGTGCGGAGCATATAGATAAGTTTCCCGAGGACGCCGAGACGACCCATTTCGGCTTTCGGGACGTCCCGCTTGGCGCCAAGCAGGCGATGGTGGACGATGTGTTCCACAGCGTGGCGAACCGCTACGACCTGATGAACGACTTGATGTCGGGCGGGCTGCATCGGGCCTGGAAGAACGCCCTGGTGAGCGCCGTGAACCCGCCCAAAGGGCGGGATTTCTCGCTGCTCGACTTGGCCGGCGGCACCGGCGACGTGGCGTTCCGGGTGCTGGCGGCCGGCGGCACCGCCACCCGGGCGACCGTGGTCGACATCAACCCCGACATGCTCGACGTGGGGCGCGATCGCGCCGCCGCGCGCGGGCTCGCGGCGGTCAGCTTCGTCGAGGGCAATGCCGAAGCGCTGCCGTTTCCGGACCGTTCCTTCGATGCGGTGACGATCGCGTTCGGCATCCGCAATGTGCCGCGCATCGAAGCGGCACTGGGCGAAGCGCGCCGCGTGCTGGCCATCGGGGGCCGTTTCCTGTGCCTCGAATTCTCCACCGTCGATGTGCCCGGCCTGGAGGCGCTCTACGACTTCTATTCGTTCAACGTCATTCCGGCGCTCGGCCGCCTGGTGGCCGGCGATGCGGAGGCCTATCGCTATCTGGTGGAATCGATCCGCCAGTTTCCGCGGCCGGAGACCTTTGCCGGCATGATGCAGGCGGCCGGATTCGCCCGCGTCTCCTTTCGTCCGCTCACCGGCGGCATCGTGGCGCTGCATTCGGGCTGGCGATTGTGATCATTGCGATTGCCCATATGGCCAGGCTCGCGCGCGCGGGCCTGGTGTTCGCCCGCGAGGGCGTGTTCGCCCTGGTCGATCCGGCGCAATTGCCCCCGCCGGCACGCTTGGGGCTGCGCGCCGCGCGGCTCATCGAGCGGCCGGCCAGCACGATCGCGAGCAATCGTTTGGCCGCGGCCCTGACCCGACTCGGCCCCACCTATGTGAAGCTCGGCCAGTTCCTGGCGACGCGCCCGGACGTGGTCGGTGTGGTGCTGGCGCGCGACCTGGAATCCCTGCAAGACCGGATGGCGCCGTTCCCGCAGGCAGAAGCCGAGCGCATCATCGAGGCGGCGTTCGAGCGCCCGCTGTCGGACACGTTTGCGCTCTTCGGCGCGCCGGTCGCGGCCGCCTCCATCGCGCAGGTTCACCGCGCCGAGATTGCGTCGCCCCCTCCCTTCCCTCCCCCGCAGGCGGGGGAGGGAACGCGCCAGGTGGCGGTGAAAGTGCTGCGGCCCGGCATCGAGCATCGCTGCAAGGTCGATCTGGAGGCCTTTGCGTTCGTGGCCCGCCATGCCGAGAACCTGTCCGCGGAGGCGCGGCGGCTGCGTCTCGTCGAGGTGGTCGAGACGCTGCGACGCTCGGTCAGCATCGAGATGGATCTGCGGCTGGAGGCCGCCGCGCTGTCCGAGATGGAGGAGAACACCAAGGCGGATCCGGATTTCCGGGTGCCCGCCGTCGAGTGGAACCGCACCGCGCGCGACGTGCTCACGCTCGAATGGATCGATGCGACGCCGCTGTCGGACCGCGCCCGGCTGGAGGCCAAGGGCTTCGACCTCAAGGCGCTCGGCCGCGCCGTGATCCAGACCTTCCTTCGCCATGCGCTGCGTGACGGCTTCTTCCATGCCGACATGCATCCGGGCAACCTGTTCGTGGACGATGAGCGCAAGCTGGTCGCGGTTGATTTCGGCATCATGGGCCGGCTCGGCCGCAAGGAGCGCCGTTTCCTGGCCGAGATCCTCTACGGCTTCATCACCCGCGATTATCAGCGCACCGCGGAGGTGCATTTCGAGGCCGGCTATGTGCCGCGCCACCATTCTGTCGAGGCCTTTGCGCAGGCGATCCGGGCCATCGGCGAGCCGATCCATAATCGCACGGCCGAAGACATCTCGATGGCGAAGCTTTTGATGTTGCTGTTCGAGGTCACCGGCCTGTTCGACATGCGCACGCGCCCCGAGCTTCTGCTCCTGCAGAAGACCATGGTGGTGGTCGAAGGGGTGGCGCGCGGGCTCGATCCCAGGCTCGACATGTGGACGGTGGCGGAGCCGGTGGTGCGCGAATGGATCGAGCGCCATCTCGGTCCCGCCGGCCAGCTCGAGGGCGCCGCCGACGGAATGCGCGAGATGGGGCGCATGCTGGGCGCGGTGCCCGCCTTGCTGGCGCGCGGCACCGCCCTGCTCGAGCAGCTTGATGCCATCACCCGCGACGGCCTGGTGCTGGCGCCCGAAACCGTGGCCGCCATCGGCCGCGCCGAGGCGCGACGCAACCGCTGGACCGCGGCGGCCCTGTGGGCGATCGCAGCGCTGCTCGCCTGGCTGATCGTCCGGACATAGTGATTGCATTGATCGCACTGCCATCATCCGCTAGGCTGGGCCTCGGTGAAGTTGCGGCGGAGCAGACCGGATGGCCAGCATCACGATCCGCGGCCTGGATGATGACCTCAAGCAGCGCCTGCGGCTGCGCGCGGCCCGCAATGGCCGCTCCATGGAGGATGAAGCCCGCACCATCCTGCGCGGTATGGCGGAGGAGAGCGCCGCGGTTTCGCCCGCCCCGGCGCGCCGCGCAGCAGCGGCGCCGCGCCCGGCGCCGCGGCCCGAGCCCGCCGCCCGGCGCGTCTTGCTCATCATCGGCGGCGGCATCGCGGCCTACAAGGCCCTCGATCTCATTCGCCGGCTGCGCGAGCGCGGCGCTACGGTGCGGTGCGTGCTCACCGCGGCGGCGCAGAAGTTCATCGCGCCGCTGGCGGCCGGCGCGCTCAGCGGCGAGCGCGTGTTCACCGACCTGTTCGATCCGGCGAGCGAATTCGATGTCGGCCATATCCGGCTGGCGCGCGATACCGATCTGGTGGTGGTGGCGCCGGCGACCGCCGACCTGATGGCCAAGATGGCGGGCGGGCATGCCGACGACCTCGCCTCCGCGGTGCTGCTGGCGACCGCGGCGCCGGTGCTGATCGCGCCCGCCATGAACCCGCAGATGTGGGGTCATGCGGCGACCGGACGCAACCTCGCCCGCCTGGGGGCCGATGGGGTCGCGGTGGTGGGCCCCCGCGAAGGCGAGATGGCGGAGCGCGGCGAAGCCGGCATCGGCCGCATGGCCGAGCCGCTCGAGATCGCGGCGGCGGTCGAGGCCCTGCTGGCGAAGCACGCGGGCCAGACGCGTGATCAACCGCTCGCGGGCAAAAAAATGTTGGTGACATCCGGCCCCACCCATGAGCCGATCGATCCGGTGCGCTACATCGCCAATCGATCGTCCGGCAAGCAGGGCCATGCCATTGCGGCGGCGGCAGCCGCCGCCGGCGCGCAGGTGACCTTGATTTCGGGACCCGTCACGGTTCCGGATCCGGCCGGGGTCAAGACCGTCCGGGTCGAGACCGCGCGCGAGATGCTGGCCGCGGTGGAGCGGGCGCTGCCGGTCGATTGCGCGGTATTTGCCGCCGCGGTCGCGGATTGGCGGGTGGCGGAGGCGGGCCGCCAGAAGATCAAGAAACAGAAAGGCGCCAGCCCGGCCCTGACCCTGATGGAAAATCCGGACATTCTCGCCACCGTGGCGCACCGCAAGACCAGACGTCCGCGCTTGGTGATCGGCTTTGCGGCCGAGACCGAGAAGGTGGTGGCGAACGCGCAGGACAAGCTCAAGCGCAAAGGCTGCGACTGGATCTTGGCCAATGACGTCTCGCCCGCGACCGGAATCATGGGCGGGGATCGCAATCGCGTGCATTTGATCACCAAAGAGGGGGTGGAATCCTGGCCCCCGCAGTCGAAGGACGCGGTCGCGGCCGCGCTGGTCGAGCGGATCGCCGCCGCGCTCGCCAGATCAGCACGGTGAGCAAGCTCCAACTCCAGGTGACGCGGCTTCCGCACGCGGCCGATCTGCCGCTTCCGGCTTATCAGAGTGCAGCCGCGGCCGGCCTCGATCTGATGGCGGCGGTCGCGATCGATGCGCCCGTGATCATCGGCCCCGGTCGGCGCGCCTTGATCCCGACCGGCCTGACGATCGCGTTACCGGGGGGAACCGAGGGCCAGGTGCGGCCGCGCTCGGGCCTGGCGGCGCGGCATGGCGTCACCGTGCTCAATTCGCCCGGGACCATCGATGCCGATTATCGCGGCGAAATACAGGTGATTCTGATCAATTTGGGCCAGGAATCGTTCACCGTCACCCGCGGCATGCGGATTGCCCAATTAATCATCGCCCCCACCGTTCAGGTCACGATTCGCGAGACCACAAAACTTGATGAAACCACACGCGGAGTTGGGGGTTTTGGTTCTACGGGGCATGAGTAACCGGATCGGGCGGGTCCCTCGCCCGGCTGCGTTCGCAGCGTCACTGCGGAACCACGAATGTCACTACTGCCGCGCAAAGGCCTGCTTGCGATTGCGGCCGTTATCGACGTCGCGCTGCATGCGCGCGGCCAACCCGTGGCCGCCAAAGCGCTGGCGAACCGCCATCGGCTACCGCCGCGGCATCTCGAGCCGGTACTGCAGGCGCTGGTGCGCCAAGGCGTCCTCAAAGGCGTGCGCGGACCGCGCGGCGGCTATGAGCTGGCCCGCGAGCCACGCCGCATCACCGCCCACGACATCCTGCGCGCGATCGGCACCATGGAAGAGACCGGTAACGGCTCGGGGGCAAAATCAGCCTTGATGGCCGACGTGGTAATGCCGGCATTGACGCAGGCCGAGGTCGTGTTCTCGGGCGCGCTCGGCCACATCAATATCGAGGATCTGGCTGCGGCGGCGCAAACGACCCAGAAGTCGACGGCGTGAGCCGCCGGCGCGCCGATCCGCTCAACCGATCTTCTGCTCCTTCTTCAACGCATCCAGCCACGGGCATTGGCCCGGCATCAGGGTGTAATTGCCCTCGATTACTTGAATAGGCTGACGCAATCCCGCCTCCGCGGCCTGGCGGCGCAATTCGCGCGCCTCGATCTGCTTGTCGGGCGTCATCCAGGAGCGGTCGTGGCCCCACAGGCTCGCCCCGAACTTGCGCTCGAACGGCTGCCAGGTGGCCGGGTCGATGGATTGCGCGCCCCAGCCGTACTCGGTCATGAAGCCGGAAGGATTCCACGAATAGAACGACGTGATGTAATCGCCCGAGTGGCGCCCGAGCGTGACGGCGACGCGTCCTTCCTGCGCTTGCGCCAGGTCGTAGCCCTGGCCGACGTCGTCGAAGCTGTAGAGCTCGATCATCATATGATGGGCGGCGTTGCGGCCGGTCTCGATGAAGGCGAGGCTATGGTGCCGCTGGTTGACGTTCATGAAGTAGCCGCGGAACGGACGCAGCCAAAAATCGCTTAGGCGGAAGCCGAGCAGCTCGCGGTAGAACGGCATGACGCGATCGATGCTGTCGACGTGCAGCACCACATGCCCCATGCCGAGCGGACCGGTGCGGAAGCCCGATATGTTGCGCCCGGGCACGAACGGCTCGGAGGCGGTTTCCGGCCCGTGGAAGAATTCGAGCCGGTTGCCGGCCGGATCGTGCAGCACGATGAGGTCGCGCACGTGCCGTTCGCCCGCAAGCGCCCGCGAGCCCTGCGCGACCTTGGTTCCGGCCCCATCGAGCCGCGCCGCCAGCGTAGCGAGCGCGGCTGCGTCCGCAACCTCCCAGCCCATGCAGCCGATGCCTTCGCCGCCATCGGCATCGACCAGCAGCCGCTGCCTCCTGTCATCCATCCGGAACGCCAGCGTGGAGCGGCTCTTGTCAATGCGCTGCATGCCGAGAAACCGGCTGCCGAAATCGGCCCATTCCTCCAACGCCTTGGCGCGGACCCCGACATAGCCCAAGGCTTGCACTTCTGAGGCAACCTGCATGTCGGATTCTCTGGCTCGTTCCTGTGGCTCGTTCTCTCGGCCCGAGCTCAAGCCCGCGCGGGTGCGGGCTTGGCGAGCTTCGGCTTGAGCCGGCTGTAGACCTTGCGGGCGTTGCCCTCGAAGATCTTGTACTTGTCCTCAGGGCTGAGCCACGACACTTTATCGATGTAGCGCTTGGTATCATCGAAATCCTGGCCGGTCTGCGGATCGATGCCGCGCACCGCTCCCACCATCTCGGAGGCGAACAGGATGTTGTCGATCGGCACCACCTTGGTCAAAAGCTCGATCCCGGGCAGGTGATACACGCAGGTGTCGAAGAACACGTTGTTGCGCATCATCTCGTCGAGCGGCGGCCGCTTGTTCATCATGGCGAGGCCTCGATAGCGGCCCCAATGGAACGGCACCGCGCCGCCGCCATGCGGGATGATGAGCTTCAGGGTCGGGAAATCCTTGAACAGATCGCCCATGATGAGCTGCATGAAGGCGGTGGTGTCGGCATTGATGTAATGGGCGCCGGTGCCGTGGAAGACCGGATTGCACGACGCGCTCACATGCACCATGGCGGGCACGTCGAGCTCGACCAGCTTCTCGTAGAATTTGTACCAGTAGCGGTCGGTCAGGGGCGGCGCGGTCCAGTGCCCGCCTGAAGGGTCGGGATTGAGGTTGCAGCCCACCATGCCGAACTCGTTGATGCAGCGCTCCAGCTCCGGGATGCAATTGTCGGGCGGCACGCCCGGCGTCTGCGGCAATTGGCACACCCCGACGAAATTGTCCGGATAGAGGTTGCAGACGCGGTGGATCAGCTCGTTGCAGGCTTGCGACCATTCCAGGCTCGCGCTGAAATCGCCGATGTGGTGTCCCATGCCCATGGCGCGCGGCGAGAAGATCACCAGATCGGTGTCGCGCTCGCGCTGAAACTTGAGCTGCGCGCCCTCCAATCCTTCCCGGATCTCGTCATCGCTGATCTTGAGCGAGGCCCGCGAGGGCATTTTCGAGCGGTCCTTGATGGCCGCGATCTGCTCCTGGCGGAACCGGCCGAGATCCTTCGGTTCGGTCGTGTAATGGCCGTGACAATCGATGATCATTGGTACCTTCACTGCGGATGAGGGCTTCAAAGCCCGGCGACGGGATCGAAACGAGCGGTTTCACCGCTCTAGCATATTTGCATTGTCGCATTTTCGGACGGAAAACCGGAATTCCACCCCCCGCCTGAGTTCATCATCGGACCGGCCTTCGGCCGGACCCGTCGGCGGGGGCGGGCATTTTCCTGAAAACGCTCTACGAGGGCGATGCTAGGGACCCGGGTTGACGCTTGTCAAACCGTGAATTTTCCGGTCGAACATTCTGCTTCCCCCCTCACTGCCCTCCCCCGCAAGCCGGGAGGGTGGGAGAGAGGGCGCATAACCGATACCGCATGGGGAAACGATGGCTGACATTCCGCGTCTTAATGGTGTGATCCGGGCCCTGGAGCAGGGCAAGCATGCATTCACGGCCTTTACGCCGGCCGATCCAGAGGCCGCGCTCGCGTTCTCCACCGCCAAGTACGACGGTATCGTGTTCGAGATGGAGCACAATCCCTACGACATAAGGGCGTTGCGCGACTCGCTGCAATACATGCTCAACCGCCGGCAGATCGCGCAGGCGGGCACGCTTACGCCTGCCGTCACCCCGATGGTGCGGATTCCCCCCAACGGCGCCGAGAAGGCGCAGTGGCACGCCAAGCAGGCGCTCGACATCGGCGCCTATGGGATCGTCTGGCCGCATATCAGCTCGGTCGAGGAGGCCCACAATGCGGTGGCGGCCTGCCGGTATCCGCGGCTGAAGACGGCCCCCCTGTACGAGCCGGCCGGCCTGCGCGGCGACGGCCCGACCGCCGCGGTGCGCTATTGGGGGCTGACCCAGCAGGAATATTACGAGCGCGCCGACGTATGGCCGCTCAACCCGAAGGGCGAGATCTTCGTGATCCTGATGATGGAGGATACCCGCGGCATCGAATGCCTGGGCGAGATCCTCACCAAGGTGCCGGGCATCGGCGCGGTCCTGATCGGCGAGGGCGATCTCTCGCAGGAGCTCGGTTATCCCCGCCAATACGAGCATCCGGTGGTGCTCGAATGGATGGCGCGGGTGGTGAGCACCTGCAAGAAGCACAATGTGGTGGTGGGCCACCCGCATGTGGACAGCTCCAACATCGAGCGCATCATGGGCGAGGGCTACCGCTTCCTCATGGCGGCGCCGGTGCGCAGCTACGCGGCGCTCGACAAGGGCCTCAAGCTCGCCGGCCGGGCGTAATCCACGCCGCGAAGCGGTGCCGAGATGCGCCCGGCACCGCGCATACCCCATGCTTTTGCCGTTCACGATCTGGACTCTTACGGTTCGGCTTCCCTTGGGGGTAAAGTCGACCGATTCGCGGGCGGCTCGGACGGCGGGGTATGCGCAACGAGGTCGCTTGCGATTCAAGCTGTGCGGCCTGAACTGGGCCGGGGTCGCACGGCGCCGGCGCAATGCGGCGATTGGGGCGGGCGTGAATGCCGGACACGATCCGGATCACCGGCGGGAGCATCTGGAATCGTCGGCGGCGCAGCCGATATTGCGCCGCCATCGCCACCGGTCTTTACTGCATCACGACATCCGTGCCGGCGCGCGCGGCGGAACCCGTCGATGGGGCGACCATCGGGGCCTACGTCGCCGCCGTCTCGCGGCTCGACAGCCATGAGATCGCCGCGCTGGCGCTGACGCTCGGGATACTGTGCTTTGCGGTCGTCACCGCCATCATGCTGGTGCGCACGCGCCGCCGGCTGGCCGAGGTCGAGGCGGCCGCGCGTGATCAGGTGGTCGCGCTGCGGGCACGGGCCGACCGCGCCAATGCGCTGCTCCAGTCCGAGCCGCAAGTCGTCATTGCCTGGTCCACCACCGACGACGAGCCCGAGATCATCGGCGATCCCAACCTGGTGACCGGCTTCGTGACCGACCTGGTGGCACACGCGGTGATCGACCTGGGCCGCGCCGACCATGTGCTGGACTTCGGCAGTTGGCTCGAGCCCGACCAGGCGCGCGCGATCGGCAGCGCGGTCGAGGCCTTGCGGGCGCGCGGCGTCGGCTTCGCCATGACGCTGACCACGCAGGCCGATCGCCTGATCGAGGCGGACGGACAGGCGATCGGCGGCCGCGCAGTGCTGCGCCTGCGCAACGTGAGCGGCATCAGGCACGAGCTCGGCGAGCTTCTGATGCGCCACCACAAGCAGCTCGAGGAAACCGGGGCGCTGCGCGCGCTGGTCGATGCCGTGATGGTGCCGATCTGGACGCGCGACGCCACCGGCCGCTTGGTGTTCGCCAACCGGGCCTATGCCCGCGCGGTCGACGCGCGGGACGGGGCCGACGCGGTCGAGCGCGGCGTCGAATTGTTCGACGGCGCCGCGCGGGCCGGCCTCGCGCAGGCGGAGCAGAGCCGGCAGTCCTACAGCAGCCGGCTTCCCGCCATCGTGGCGGGCGGCCGCCGCAGCTTCGAGGTGCAGAGCGTCCCCAGCCGCAGCGGCAGCGCCGGGATCGGCATCGACGTCACCGCGGTGGACCGCATGCGCACCGATCTCGCCCGCATGATCGAAGCGCATCGGCGCACGCTCGACCGGCTGACCACCGGGGTCGCCATTTTCGGCGCCAACCAGAAGCTCGCCTTCTACAACGCGGCCTATCGGTCGCTGTGGGATCTGGATGCCGGGTTCCTCGATCAGGAGCCGAGCGACCTCGCGGTGCTCGATCGCTTGCGCGCCGCCCGCAAGCTCCCCGAGGAGCAGGATTTCCGCCAGTGGAAGGCGGCGCTGCACGACGCCTATCACGCCACCGAAGCGCGCGAGCACATGTGGCACCTGCCGGACGGGCGCACGCTGCGGGTGGTCACCACCCCCAATGCCGAAGGCGGCGTGATCTATCTGTTCGACGACGTCACCGAGCGC
The DNA here is from genome assembly GCA_035552735.1 of Xanthobacteraceae bacterium. Taxonomy (GTDB): domain Bacteria; phylum Pseudomonadota; class Alphaproteobacteria; order Rhizobiales; family Xanthobacteraceae; genus VAZQ01. The sequence goes on along the minus strand of DASZKX010000392.1, from coordinate 3,188 downwards.
CTGGACCTGGCGCGCCGCTACGATGCCCTCATCCGGGTGCAGGGCGAGACCCTCGACAATCTGGCGGAGGCGGTCGCCGTGTTCGGCAGCGACGGCCGCCTGCGGCTGTTCAATCCGGTCTTCGCGCGGCTGTGGAAGCTGCCGCCGTCCACGCTGACCGAGCGGCCGCATATCGAGACCGTCATCGGCTGTTGCCAGCCGCTCTCAGGCGCGAGCCCGCTGTGGCAGCGGTTGCGCGCCGCCATCACGGCCATCGACGACCGCGAGCAGGTGAGCGGCCGGATGGAGCGGCGCGACGGCAGCGTGGTCGATTGCGCCACGGTGCCGCTGCCCGACGGCGCCACGCTCGTCACCTTCCAGGACGTCACCGACACCGTCAACGTGGAGCGGGCGCTGCGCGAGAAAAACGAAGCGCTCGAGGAGGCCGACGAGATCAAGGTCGATTTCGTGCATCACGTCTCCTACGAGCTGCGCTCGCCGCTCACCAACATCATCGGCTTCGCGCATTTCCTCGGCGACCTGGCGACCGGGCCGCTCAACGAGAAGCAGCGCGAATATCTCGGCTACATCACCACCTCGACAAATGCGCTGCTCGCCATCATCAACAACATCCTGGACCTCGCCAGCATCGACGCCGGCGCGATGACGCTCGATCTCGGCCGGGTCGACATCCGCAAGACCATGCACGACGCTGCCGAGGGCGTGCAGGACCGGCTGGTGCAGAGCGACATCTCGCTCAACATCCGGGTTGCGCCCGATATCGGCAGCTTCGTGGCCGACGAGCGGCGCGTCCGCCAGACGCTGTTCAACCTGCTGGCCAACGCGATAGGCTTTTCGCCGGCCGGCGAGACCATTACGCTCGCGGCCCAGAGGCTGAAGGATGCCGTGGTCTTCTCGGTCACGGATCGCGGACCCGGCATCCCGGCGGACGTGAAGGACAAGGTGTTCGATTGGTTCGAGACCAATTCGTTGGGATCACGCCACCGCGGCACCGGGCTCGGCCTGTCGCTGGTGCGCTCCTTCGTGGAGCTGCATGGCGGCACCGTGACGATCGATTCGGCGGTCGGCACCGGCACGACCGTGACCTGCGTGTTCCCGCTCGGCCAGCTGGCCGAACGGCCCGCCGCATGAGCCCGCATGCCCCGTCCCCGGCCGAGCGATGACCCGCAACGAGGCAGCGCCGGCATGATGGCGACCGCATCCGGCGACGCGAGCTTCTCGGTGGTGTTGCCGGACGAGTACGCCACGCGCCGGCTCGCGGTCGACGTCGCCAACGCGCTTCGGCCCGGCGACATGGTCACCCTGTCGGGCGATCTCGGTGCCGGCAAGACCACCTTCGCGCGCGCCCTGATCCGTCACCTCGCCGAGGACGAAACCACCGAGGTGCCGAGCCCGACCTTCACGCTCATGCAATCCTACGAGCTGCCGCGATGTCAGGTGGTGCATGTGGATCTCTACCGGACCTCCGGCATGGCCGAGCTGGCGGAGCTCGGCTTCGACGATCTGCCCGCGGGCGCGGTCGCGTTGCTCGAATGGCCCGACCGCGCCGGCAAGCTCTTGCCCCCCGACCGGCTCGACGTCGCGCTCACGCTCGCCCCCAAGCTCAAGCTCGAGTTCCGCCATGCGCGCGTGACCGGTCACGGCACCTTTGCGCCGCGGGTGGAGCGGATGGCGGCGGTGCGCGGCTTCCTGGCGGAGAGCGGGTTGAGCGAGGCGCAGCGAAGGTGGATGCCGGGCGACGCCTCGACCCGCGCCTACGAGCGGCTGATTCTCGACGATCAGCGCGTCATCCTGATGAATTGGCCACGCCGGCCCGACGGGCCGCCGCTGCGCGGGCCGCCGCTGCGCGACGGCAAGCCCTACAGCGCGATCGCGCATCTGGCCGAGAGCGTCATTCCGTTCGTGGCCATGGCCAAGGGGCTGCGGGAGCACGGATTGCTGGCGCCCGAGATCCATCACGCCGATCTCAAGCAGGGCCTCCTCATCATCGAGGACCTGGGCGACGAGCGCGTGGTGGTGGGCGATCCGCCGGTCCCGATCGAGGAGCGCTACGAGACCGCGGTCGATGCGCTGCTGGCGCTGCACGACCAGGCGCTGCCCGACCGCCTGCCGGTCGCGCCGCATCTCGAATATCAGATCCCCGCCTACGACCTGGAGGCGTTCCTGATCGAGGCGGAGCTGTTTATCGACTGGTACCTGCCGCGCCTCGGCGTGACGATCTCGGATCCGGATTGCGCGCAGTTCCGCTCGCTGTGGGGTGAGGCGCTGGCGCCCGCCATCGAGGCACCGCCGACCTGGGTGTTGCGCGATTACCATTCCCCCAACTTGCTGTGGCTGCCGCAGCACAACGGCTTGGCGCGGCTCGGCATCCTGGATTTCCAGGATGCCGTGACGGGACCGGCCGCCTACGATCTGGCCTCGCTGCTGCAGGACGCCCGCGTCGACGTCGCCGAATCGATCGAGCTCGCGCTGTTGGGCCGCTATCTGCGCCGGCGGCGCGCCGCCGATCCGGATTTCGACGGCGCCCAATTCATCAAGATCTACGTGACGCTCGCGGCGCAACGCGCCAGCAAGATTCTCGGCATATTCGCGCGGCTCGACCTGCGCGACGGCAAGCCGCAATACCTGCGTCACATGCCGCGCATATGGGGCTACTTGCAGCGTTCGCTGGCGCATCCGGCGCTGGCGCCGCTCAACCAATGGTATGCCGAGCACATTCCGGACATGCTGACCTGAGCGCGAGGGCAAGCGGAGCACGCATGAGCGACACTCAACCTCGGCGCGGCACCAGGTCTGACCGCGTCAAGCCCGACCGCGTCGTGCCCGACCGCGCCATGGTGCTGGCGGCGGGCCTGGGTACCCGCATGCGCCCGTTCAACGGCCAGGTTCCCAAGCCGCTGGTGCAGGTCGGCGGCAAGGCGCTGATCGACCACGTGCTCGACCGCCTGGCCGACACCGGGGTCGAGCGCGCCGTCGTCAACGTGCATCACCTGGCCGATCAGATCGAGCGGCATCTGCGAGGGCGGCAGCGCCCGCGCATCGTCATTTCCGACGAACGCCATGCGCTCCTGGGCACCGGCGGCGGCGTCGTCAAGGCACTGGACCAGCTCGGCGACGCACCGTTCTTCCACGTCAATTCCGATACGATCTGGATCGACGGCGTGCAGCCTAATCTCGGCCGGCTGGCG
>DASZKX010000391.1:0-2018 GCA_035552735.1 Xanthobacteraceae bacterium | reverse complement strand
GGCGGCCCGGCATGCGGCGAGCCCCTGGCCCAGCGCCATGCCCTGCCACCCCGGCTCGTCGCTATGGAAGGCCTCGCGGATCAGCTTCTTGATGCCAGCGGCTTCCGGCGCAGTCGGGTCGCCGTGAGCATGTAGCCAGTTATCCGCGCGCAGCGCGGCGCCCACTTTGTCGGGCGTTTGCACGCCGCATTCGAGGGCGACGGCATCAAGGACGGCCTTTGGAAACAAGGCCTGAATGGCACTCAGTAAATCGCCGTGGACCTCCGCAGAGATCGAGCCGCCGCCATACATGGGTGTCGCCGCCGCGCCTATCCACGATCTCGTTCGGACAAAGCCGGGATCGCCGCGCCGCCGATGGACGATCGGCTCGGCATAGCCGTGCGGGCCGAGCCCGGTGTGGAAGTCGACGATCGCGATGCGGGCGGCGCCGCCGAGGTAGGACTGCAGGACTTCTATCAAAACCTTGCGGGACCAGCTCGGCGCGGCTCCGCCGTAGGAGAGACCATCAGCATGGCGCCATTGTCCTCCCATAACCGCCTGCATGAAGACGCGCTCGCCATTGCGCTCCCGCCAGCTTGAAAGGCGGGCGCCGGCCGCCGCCTGCGCCTCGGCAGACCAACCGGGTGGACAGAGATCCTCCGCGATCTCCTCGTATCGCTCGTTGGTCGGCAAGGGACGATCGAAATCGATCCAGTTGCGATTGAGATCGACGTTGTCCTCGTTCGGACGCCGCAGCCACGCGAAGCCGTAAGGGTTGACCGCGTGGACCACGAGCGCTGCGGTGTCCCGCGGCAGCCTCCGGTTCTCGCTGCGGCGCATCCATTCGATCTGGACGCCCGAACCGAAAAAGCCCTCCACGCCGTGGACGCCGGAGAAGGTCACGAGCACCTTGCTGGCCGACCGATCGCCAAACCAGGCAATATCCATCGAAAGATCGGCGCCATCCGGCCCGCGTGCGGGGTGCGCAATGCGTTGCAGTTCCCCGCTTTGAGCTTTCGCCGCTTCGACGAATTTCATCCGGGCCTGGCCGTAATCGGCGCTGAAGCTCTCCATGGCAGCCATGTATCGTCTTTCCTGTGTTCATCATCGGCGCGTAGAGCCGCCGCGGTCGCTGACACGCCTCACGACGTCCGCCGGCCGCTAGATTGTGCCTCGTCATCCGGCTGGCGAGGCTAGCTGCGGTCGACGGCTTGGTTCATCAACCCGTCTGCCGAATAAATTCAGTTTCGCGCTCGCGGACAAAAGTCTCGAAGCTCTTCGGTCTCTCGCCACCAAGCTTCTCGATAGCATCGGTGACCGCAAAACGCGGATCGCCCGGGTCGATGGCTGCCGAGCGCAGTGCTCGCCACAGGTTGGAGAGATGTTCTACTGCATGGGCGTTCGTACCGCGCGCGAGCGCCTCGCGGCGCCACTCTTCGTCAGAGACCTCTTCGTAACGCACGCTCTTCCCGAGGACGCGGCCAAAGGTTGCGACGATTTCTCGCAACGAAAGCGTCGCGCCGATGAGAGGATAAGTCGTTCCGGCCGCCGGCGCTGGCCCGGCAAGCACACCGGCCGCAACACGTCCGACGTCTTCGCCTGCGACCAGGGGCAGCACGGTGGTTTCGCGGCCCCAAGGCAGCCGGACCGCACCTTGCACCGGCAAGCTTTCGCGTACCCGCGCGGCGACATTTTCGTAGAACACGGTGGCACGGATATGCACCGCACCAATGTCGGCCCATTCCAGCACCTGCTCGGACAAGAAGTTCTGGCGCATCCGCGGGGAGAGCGCGTCGAGGGATGATTGCAACATTACGAGATTGATGACCTGGCTCACACCGGCTTGCCGTGCGGCGAAGGCCACGGCCGCGGTGGCATCGAGCAACCCCTCCTGTACCGGATAGGCGAAGTAAATCGCGGAAGTGCCCTGCGCGGCACGTATCACTGAACGGGCGTCGAGGAAATCGCCTTCGAAAATCTCGGCGCCAAGTGCACGCAAATGTTCCGAACGCTCATCGATCTTGTGCACGAAGGCGCGA
>DASZKX010000390.1:0-19818 GCA_035552735.1 Xanthobacteraceae bacterium | reverse complement strand
GCACCCTCGCCGAGCTCGCAGACCAGGACGCGGGCCGGATCGACCGGCCCCGGCATGACGGCCCGGCCCTCGGGAACGCGCTTGAAACCGCTCTTCGCGTAATACGGCTCGTCACCCACCAGCACGACCAGCTGGTGGCCTTTGGCCCTGGCCTCGGCCAGCGCCCGCGTGATCAGGGCCTGGCCGATGCCGCGCGCGCGGAACGGCGGCTCGACCGTGAGCGGCCCCAGCAACAGCGCCTTGACCTCACCAATGCGCACCGGCGTGAGGCGCACCGATCCGATCATCAGCGTGCCGATGCGGGCCGTGAAGGAAAGCTCCAATCGATGCTCGGCGCCTTCGCGAATCCGATAGGCCGTCTTGGCCAGCCGGCCGGGGCCGAAGGTGCGCTCATGCAGACGTTCGATGGCCGCCGCATCCTCCGCGGTCTCAGGCCTGATCGTGATGGAAGGTTCGGTCATTGCCTCAATCGCCAGCCGCCCGCCGCAAGTCCGGGAGCGGCGCCGCCGATTAGCACTTGGTGGACGCGAGGTCCATTGCGGACGCGCGGGCGCGCGCCGCGCCGGGCGCCACTACCACCGCTCCCGGACCGGCGCTCCGCCGACGACCTCGATGATACGGGCGCGCGTCGCCGCCGTGGTGTCGTCCGGGAGCTCGTCGAGACCGAAGAATCCGTGCGCGATGATCTCGTAATCCGGCACCGGCTCGCCGAGCTGCCGAAAATCCCGCACCACGTAGACTGCCACGTGATTGCGTGGCGAGAGACTGTCGTTGAAGAACATCGCATGCAGCACCGGCGGGGCGGTGGGCTCGAGATTGCCCTCCTCGCGCAGCTCGCGAATGAGCGCGTCGATCAGCGTCTCGCCCGGCTCGACGCCGCCTCCCGGCAGATGCCAGCCGCCCACATAGCTGTGCTTGACCAGGAAGATGCGGCCATCCGGCCCGATCACCAGGGCGCGCACGCCGAGCGTCATGCCGCGGGTCAAGCGACCGACCACGTCCGCCATGCGTTGCAGGGTCATCTCGATCGTGTGCCGCACCGTTTTCCGGGTTGCAACCATCCGTGCCTCGCCCGCCATTTCGCCCGGCCCAACCGCGCTGAGCGCCGCCGGAGCGGGTTGTCAAAAGAAGCCGATTCCTATTTAGAGTACATTTATTCATGGCCATGGTCCGCAAGCATGGGCCACAAATTTCAAACGATGAGGCCGACGTGAAGCGCTTTGCCGAGCTCACCGAACAGGAAATCCTCGCGCTCGCCATTTCCAACGAGGAAGAGGATAGCCGGATCTACCGCGGCTTTGCCGAAGGCTTGCGCGCCCAATACGGCGCCTCCGCCAAGGTCTTCGACGAGATGGCGGAGGAGGAGGTGCACCATCGCACCATGCTGTTCGATCTCTATCGCTCGAAGTTCGGCGACTACCTGCCGCTGATCCGCCGCCAGGACGTCAAGGGCTTCGTGCAGCACACCAAGCCGTTGTGGCTGGTGCGCCCGCTCTTCCTCGAGGAGGTGCGGAAATACGCCGAGACCATGGAATACGAGACGGCGCGGTTTTATCGCAAGGCGGCGCAATCGGCGCGCGACGCCTCGATCCGGCAATTGCTCGACCACCTCGCCGAGGCCGAGGACGTGCACGAGAATCTGGCCCACAAGCTCGGCCAGAGCATCCTGACCAAGACAGCGCGCGAGCACGAGGACGAGACCGCGCGCCGCATGTTCGTGCTGCAATACGTGCAACCAGGGCTCGCCGGCCTGATGGACGGTTCGGTCTCGACGCTGGCGCCGCTGTTCGCCGCCGCCTTCGCGACCCACAACACCTGGGAGACCTTCCTGGTCGGCCTCGCGGCCTCCGTCGGCGCCGGCATCTCAATGGCCTTCGCGGAGGCGCTGTCCGACGATGGCTCGCTCACCGGTCGCGGCGCGCCTGTGCTGCGCGGCGTGGTCTGCGGCGGCATGACGGCCATCGGCGGGCTCGGTCACACGCTGCCGTTTCTCATTCCTGATTTTTCGCTCGCCCTCATCGTGGCCGGATGCGTGGTGGCGGTCGAGCTCGGCGCCATCTCCTATATCCGCCATCGGTTCATGGATACGCCGCTCTTGGCGGCGTCGTTTCAGGTCGTGGTCGGAGGCGTGCTGGTGTTCATCGCCGGCATCATCATCGGGAGCTCATGACGACCGTCATTCGAGCGCATGCGTGAGAGTAAGTAGTAGTGCGAATTGATCGCGCAATGCGCGCAGATTAATTTTACAGCTCCTCCCGACGGCACTTGAGCGAACCAACGGCCCTGATCGCCCACACCGATCGGGGCCGTTTCGTCTTGGGAAAGCACGTCCGGATCGTCAGGGACCGAGCAGCAGGGCGGCGGCGATCAAAGCCGCAACGCCCGCCAAGAGGCCGAGCAGGAAAATCTCGATGGCGTGCCGGCGTCGGTTTCGGCGCTCGAAATCGGCTTCACGGCGCAAATCCGCGAGCACCGGCGTGCCGACGCCGGCGAGCGCACGCTCCCGCTCGACCAGTCGCAACGCCAGATATTTGGTCACCGCGTGGACGATCTCGGGAATGTGCATGCTCTCGGCCAGCACCTTGCGGCCGTAGCGGGTGTCCTGCACGAATCGATAGACCCGCTTGTCGCGCCCCATGGCCACGTGGGCAATGGCGTCGATCCATAGCTTGGGCGTTTCGCCCCGGCTGATGCCGAGGTCGAACAAATCCACCTCGGCTGGAATTTCGCTGAACAGCGGCTCGATGGCCTCGTTCAGGAGCTCCAGCCGGGCGACCTCCGCATCATGCAGATCGACCACGATGCCGGAGCGCTCGGCCGACTCGACACGGGCCTTGCGTAACGCATCCTTGAGGCGCTGCGGCCGCGATTCCTCAGGCTTGGCCTCTTCGGCGGCCTGGCGTTTACGTCCCCACATGAAGGCAGACTAGCAAGTGCTGCGGCCAACGCCAATGCCGGCCGCGATTTCCGGCCTCAATCCGCGGAGCAGACGCCAAAAGGCCGCGCCCAGGCGAGCCCGTCCTCGGTTTTCGCCCGGGGATTGTATTCGCACCCGATCCAGCCGCGGTAGCCGAGCCGATCGAGGGTGGCGAAAATGGCGGGGTAATTCACCTCGCCTTCGTCCGGCTCGTGGCGCGAGGGCACCGCGGCGATCTGGACGTGACCCACGACCGGCAGGAATTTCTCGAACCGGCGGATGAGATCGCCACCCACGATCTGGGCATGATAGAAATCGAACTGGATGCGCACATTCGGCCGCTCCACCTTGGCGATGATGTCGGCGGCCTGCTCGGCCCGCGCCAGGAAATAGTCCGGACGATCGCGCGGATTGATCGGCTCGATCAGCAACGTGATGTTCTGCTCGGCGGCGGCATCGGCTGCTTGGGCCAGGTTCCGGATGAAGGCTTTCTCGGCCGCGGGCCGCGCTTCGGGCGGCACTTTACCGGCAAGGCAATGGATCTGCTGGCCCCCGATGGCCACCACATAATCGAGCGCCTGACGAAACAGGACGGCGAAGTCGGCTTCGCGCCCCGCCACCGCGGCCAAGCCGAAGTCGCCCGCTTCCCGCCGACCCGGCGGGGTATTGATTCCGAGCATGGTGAGTCCCAGCCGCTCGACCTCGGCCCGCACGGCCGAGGGCGCGAATTCGTAGGGGAACTGCAGCTCGACCGCCTTGAAGCCGGCGGCCGCGGCCGCCGCGAACCGCTCCATGAACGGTCGCTCGGTGAACAGATAGGCGAGATTGGCGGCGAACCTTGGCATCCGGTTCCGGTAGCAAAAGATCGCACGCCGGTCGAGCCGGCCAAGCGCCGGGGTCGAACCGTCGCGGCGAATGGGCTAGGATCGCGCACCGCAAAGTCGAGAGCTGTGCTCGCGAGGGAACCCGTCATGCTGTTCGTAGTCCATGCGACGGACAAGAAGGATGCAATGTCCACCCGGGCCAAATTCTATCGCGCCCATCGCATCCATCTCGACAAGGCGGAGGACCACGCCGTCGGCGTGGTGACGGCCGGCACCTTGGTGGCGGACGACGGCCAGACGCCGGCAGGCAGTATTTTCGTCGTCGAGGCGCAGAACCGTGCCGCCGTGGACGCCTTCGCCCGCAGTGATCCCTATCACGTCAATGGCGTGTGGGAGCGGGTTCAAATTCACGTCTACAACAAGAAGCGCGGCACCCCGGTGGCGTGACGCTGCGGCCATTTCTCCTATGACGCGCGCTTCTCCTCGCGCCAGATGCCGAGCGCCTGCTGGGCCGGACGGTCGGAGATCGAGAACAGCACCGAGTCCTTAGCCGCTCCGTGGGCATAGGGCTTCCAGGGCGGCACCACGAAAATGTCGTTCGGACCCCATTCGAAAACCTGGTCGCCGACCCGCGTGGCGCCCTGCCCTTCGACGCAAACGAGGATCGTGCCGTCGGTGGAACGATAATCCTCACCCTTGAAGCCTTTCGGCAACAGCGCGAGCGAAGCCCCCATGGTGGGCAGCACCGGGCCGCCGTTGATGGGATTGACGTAATGCACGCGTGCGCCGTGCCGCGGGTCGACCTCGCCGGATTTCCGGAGGCGCTCGAGGATCGGCCGCGTCCGCGCATAGGTATAATTGATCACCGGGCTGCGGTTGAGCGCGACCGGGGCGCCGTCGGGCAGCACGCCGGAGCCGTAGAAGGTCAGCGAATCGCCATCCTGCCGGGTGGTGTTCTGCATGCCCTCCTCGCAGTAGTCGGCGAAGGAGGCTTCGAAGAAATTGACCGCCGGGAAATCGAGCACGTCGAGCCACAGCATGGGCTTCTTGGAGGGATTGCCATGATCGTGCGGCGCCCAGTTCGCGGTGATCACGAAGTCGCCCGGCGCCATGAAGGCCTTCTCGCCCTCGACCGCCGTATAGGCCCCCTCGCCGTCGAGCACGAAGCGGATGGCGGACGACACATGGCGGTGGACCGGCGCGACCTCGCCGGGCAGGATCATCTGGATGCCGGCAAACAGCGTGTTGGTGGCGCGCGATTCGCCCCGCATGGCTGGATTCTCCAGGATCAGCACCCGCCGCTGGGCCTCCTCGGCCGAGATCAGCCCGCCTGATTCCAGCACCAGCGACTTCACATCGTTGTAGTGCCAGATCACCGGGGCGCAGCGCGTCACCGGCTCCTTGGTCACGACCGACTTCATGACCTTCCAGAGCGGCGCCATGTCGAATTTCGAGATGCGGTCGTAATAGGCCTCCCGCACCGCATCGACGTTGTGCTTGGGGTCCGGCCCGCCATTGGGCTTGCCTTGAGCCCGCTTGCCCGCAGTCGCGCTCGCCATGGCGTTCTCCTTGAGATTTAAGCTCTTCAGTCGCGTCGAATCCGCGCTTTCGGCTCAGAATAATCCAAACAAGAGAATTAGTATATAATGTAACTATCTGCCCGGCGGAGCCGCGGCCACGGATATTTTACCTTGCATATCAGGTAGGCGAAACCGCCGGCGGCGGCCGGGACGTCAGCGCGCCCGACTGGATTTGGCGGCTCATTCACCCCTTCGGGCGACGCGGCGGACGAATTTTTCGAACCCATCGAGCTGCAACCTGATCATGTCGCGGGTCGGCTGGTCGGTAAGGGCGAGCGTGGTTTCATCGAATTTCTTGGCCGCGAAGGTCACGACCACCTCCGGCTTGCCGAAAAGCACCGCATCGATCGAGGTCAGCGACTGGCGCAGGTGATACTGCATCCGGGAGCCGCCCAGGAGACCGGTCGCCGCCGATTGCAGCGCTACCGGCTTGCCGGCGAACGGCTGATCCTTCATCCGCGACGCCCAGTCGATGGCGTTCTTCAGGCCGCCGGGAATCGACCAGTTGTATTCGGGCGACACGATGATCACCGCATCAGCGCTGCGGATGGCATCGGCCCAGGCGGTGGCGATCGGGTGGATGCCGTCGGCTTGATGCTGGTCGAAATCATAGATCGGCAACCCCACGAAACCGGGCGCGGTACGCAGCGCCAGGCCGGGCGGCGCCAACGAAGGCAGCGTCCGCGCCAGCGCGGCATTGTATGACCCCTCGCGCAGGGAGCCGCAGATCACCAGCACATCGAGCTGCTTGTCGGGCATGTTTGGTCGGTTCGTTGGAGGGGCCGACGAGCGTCAGCTCGGCTGAGCATCAGCTCTGTTGTGTTTCAGCTCTGTTGAGTATCAGCTTCTGGGCGCCAGATGCTCGATGAATTTCACCATGGCGGCGAGCTGCTGCTTGATGAAGTTGCGGGTGGTTTCGTCCTTCAGCTCGCCGGTCTTCTCGTCGATCTTCGAGGCGCAGCCGCCGATGAAAATCTCGGGCTTGTTGAGCACGAAGGCGTCGAGGAACACCATCGCGCGGCGCAGGTCGTATTGCACCCGCCCGCCGCCGAGCGGACCCGGCGAGGCCGATTGCAGCGCGACCGGCTTGCCGGCGAAGGGCTGGTTCGGCAGCCGCGATACCCAGTCGACGGCATTCTTCAGGCCGCCCGGGATCGAGAAGTTGTACTCGGGCGTCACGATGATCACGCCATCGGCGGCCCGGATGGCATCGGCCAGCGCGACGACCGGGTCCGGGAACCCGGTCGCGCTCTGCACATCCGCGTTGTAGAGCGGAAACGCCGCGAAGGACGGCGCCTCCTCGAGAACCAGGCCTTCGGGCGCCAGCGACGGCAGCGCCCTTTGCACCATGGCGTTGTAGGAGCCCTTGCGCAACGAGCCGCAGATGGTGATCACGCTCAGCGTCTTGCCTGCCATGACAACTACCTCTCATGACCACTCACCTGACGCGCGAGCGCCCGGCTCGGACCGCCAGCTTACAGCTTCTCATCCGCGATCGGATTGGTCAGCACGCCGATCTTCTCGATGTCGATCTCGCAGGTATCGCCGTTCTTCATCCACACCGGCGGCTTGCGCGCAAAACCGACGCCTGACGGCGTGCCGGTCACGATGATGTCGCCCGGCTCGAGCGCCATGCCCTGGGTGATATAGGCGATGGTCTCCGCCACCGGGAACATCATATTGTCGGTATTGTCCGACTGCATGACTTGGCCGTTGAGCCGGGTCTGGATCTTCAGGCCTTTGCCGCCGGGCGGCAGCTCGTCGGCCGTCACCATCCAGGGTCCGAAGGCGCCGGTGCCGTCGAAATTCTTGCCCATGTCCCATTGCGTGGTCTTGCGCTGGAACTCGCGCACCGAGCCCTCGTTGAAGCACGAATAGCCGGCGATGCAAGACGTCGCGTTGGACAGGTCGAGATGCTTGGCGCGCTTGCCGACGACCGCCACCATCTCGGCCTCGTAGTCGAGGGTCTCGGTGACCTGCGGCCGGATCATCGGCTTCCCGTGCGGGAGCAGCGAGGTCTGGCAGCGCATGAAGATGGTCGGAAATTTCGGGACATTGTCGCGCTGGAAGCCTTCCTTGACGTGCTCCAGATAGTTGAGGCCGAGGCAGATGATCTTGCCGGGGCGTGCCACCGGCAATGCATAATTGAGGCCCTTGAGCGGCCGGCGGGCGCTGGCCGGCGCGCGTCGGGCCAAGTCCCTGAGCGGGCTCAGGTCCCCGTTGTCGCGCCGTAGCCACTCGCCCAGATCGTTCGGCGCGTTCTTGTCGACCGCCTGCAGGTCGATCACCTCTTCGCCCTCGATCACGCCGAGACGCAATCCTTCATTTGTCTGAAAACCGACGATCTTCATGGCTCTAAGTACTCCTAGTCATATGAGGCAGGTCCCCGATGCCGGAACCACGCAGGGTTCATATTGGATGCCGCCGCTTGCGTCTACCGGCGCCCGGCGGGGGCGCGCAACCCCTCTTTTCGGTTCAGTCGCGCCACTTTCGGGGGTGGTCTGATCCGGTCGTCAAATCTCGCGCGCGACGTTATGGTGGGGCCGAGAGTTCGACATCGGGGAGGCGCGCTGAGCCACCTGCTTGTTGCTGGCGCGGGGCTGGGACATGACGAATCCTGCGTTGATCGAGATCGTCCGGGTCTGCAAGTCCTTTGACGGCGGCCGCACCTTTGCGGTCCGCGACGCGACCATCGGCATCGAGACCGGCGCCTTCATCGCGGTCGTGGGCGCTTCCGGCTCCGGCAAGACCACCACGCTGAAATTCATCAACCGGCTGGTCGAGCCCGACAGCGGCGAGGTCAGGATCGCGGGCGTGCGGGTCGATACCGTGGATGCCCCGACGCTGCGCCGAAGCATCGGCTATGTGTTCCAGGGCATCGGCCTGTTTCCGCATATGCGGGTCGGGGAGAACATCGCCATCACCCCGCAACTCCTGGGCTGGAAGCCCAGGGAGATCGCGGCCCGTGTCGAGGAGCTTCTGGATCTGGTCGGCCTGCCGCGCGGCTATGCGGCGCGGTTTCCGGCCGCGCTCTCCGGCGGCGAAGCCCAGCGCGTCAGCGTGGCGCGGGCGCTGGCGGCACGGCCCCGCATCGTGCTGATGGATGAGCCCTTTGGCGCCCTGGATCCGGTGACCCGCGACGTGCTCGGGGCGGCCTATCGGGACCTGCATGAGCGTCTCGGCCTCACCACCATCATGGTGACCCACGACGTGCAGGAGGCCGTGCTGCTCGCCGACCGGATCGTGGTCATGAGTGCCGGCCGCATCCGGGCGCAAGGCACGCCGGCGGCCCTCATGGCGAATGCGGCCGATCCCGACGTGACGGCCCTCATGGCGATGCCCAAGCGGCAGGCCGAGCGCATCGCCGCGATCCTGGAGCACAACGGCGGAGCCGCCACGCATGGATGAGCGCTTCCAAAGCGCGCTGCGGCTGTTGCCGGACTATCTGGCGCGGCACGTCTTGCTGAGCGCGTCCGCGCTGGCGCTCGGCATCGTGCTCGGCCTGCCCCTGGGGCTCTGGGTGGTTCGCCATCCGCGCCTGCGCTGGCCCGCATTGGCGGCGGCCGGCTTTGTGCAGACCATTCCGGGATTGGCGCTCTTGGCGCTGTTCTATCCGCTGTTGCTCGGGCTTTCGACCTTCACCGATCGGCTGTTCGGCTTCCGCCTGCCGGCGCTCGGTTTCCTGCCCTCGCTGCTGGCGCTCACGCTCTATTCCATTCTTCCCATCCTGCGGAACGCGGTCACCGGCCTGACCGGCCTCGATCCGGCCGTGATGGAGGCGGCGAGCGCGGTCGGCATGACGGCGCGTCAGCGCCTCTTGCGGGTCGAGGTGCCGCTGGCGGCGCCGGTCGTCATGGCGGGAATTCGCACCGCCGCGGTCTGGACCATCGGGGCCGCCACCCTCTCCACCTCGGTCGGCCAGACCAGTCTCGGCAACTACATCTTCACCGGGCTGCAGACCGAGAACTGGATCTTCGTGCTGTTCGGCTGCGCGGTGGCGGCGGCGTTCGCGTTCGTGGTCGATCAGATCCTCGGCCTGATCGAAGCCGGCGCCACCAAGCGCGATGCGAGGCGGGTCTGGTTCGGCGCCGCCTTGATGGCGGCGGGCGTGACGGCCGCGCTGACGCCGCTCATGGCGAGCGGCTCGCGCGCCTACCTGGTCGGTGCCAAGAACTTCAGCGAGCAATTCATCCTGGCCGAGCTCATCTCGGAGCGATTGGCCCGCCAAGGGGTCACGGTCGAGCGCAAGGAGGGGCTGGGCTCGGCGGTCGCCTTCCGGGCGCTCGCAGGCTCCGACATCGACGTCTATGTGGACTATTCCGGCACCCTGTGGGCGAACGTGCTCGGCCGCACCGATACGCCCGCGAGCGCCACCATGCTGAGCGAGCTCACGAGCGCGCTGGCGCAGCGTTTCGGGGTGGTGCTGCTCGGTCCGCTCGGCTTCGAGAACGCCTATGCGCTGGCGATGCGGCGCGAGCGCGCGGCCGCGCTCGGCGTGCGCACGATCCAGGATCTCGCCCGCCACGCGGGCGAGCTCACCTTCGGCACCGATCTGGAATTCCTGAGCCGGCCGGAATGGGCCACCCTCAAGGCCGCCTACGGGCTCAATTTCCGGGCGCAGCGCTCATACACCCCAACCTTCATGTATCGGGCGATCGACAGCGCCGATGTGGATGTCATCACCGCCTTCTCCAGCGATGGCCGCATCGCGGCGCAGGATCTGGTGGTGCTCGATGATCCCATGCATGCCATTCCGTCCTACGATGCGGTCCTGCTGATCTCGCCGCGGCGCGCCAAGGATGAGCTTCTCCGCCGCGCGCTCGCGCCGCTCATCGGCAAGATTGCGGTCGAGCCCATGCGTGAGGCCAATTTCATGGTCGACCGCGACGCCGACAAGGCAACTCCCCTGGAGGCCGCCCATTTCCTCGCGCGCGCCGCCGGTTTGGCGGAGCCGTGACCGTCAATTCCGGTCGGCATACTCAGTCAGCGCCTGTAGGTGACGGAAGCCCACTGAGCCACATTCATCGTCCGCTGCTGGCCAATCCGGACATGAGTGCCGGGACGGGATAGTAGCAGTTGACCCCTTGCAGACATGCCGACGAGTGTTTGGAGGGGCTGCGCCAGTGCATGCCCCAAGATAGCGGCGACCCGCCGCGAAAGGCGAGTTTCGGAACATTGGTGCCGGCGCTTCCTCAACCCCCTATGGTCTTCGTCGGATGGATGCTCGGCATGGCCAATGGCCCCATGCGGGCATACACCTCGTTCGGCACCTTGTAGTCTTGCATCACTTGCGCGCTGTCGTTGAGACCGCAAGCCTCGCGCTGCACGACGAAGAGCCAGAGCGCATATCCCGCCTGTTCGACGAGACTATCGCGGGTTTTTCGATCGGAAGTGGCCGTCCGCGGGCATGCCGCAAGTGCCGTCAGCGCGGCCTCAAGCCGCCGTCCAAGCCGTCCGAGCGCTGACGCCTTCTCCTGGGCGATCTCGTATTCGAGAGTTGTGTATCCGGAACGAAGTAAATCCAACGCCATAGAGGCGCACTCCGAAGCATGGCCTGCCGGTTATGCCTCATCTATTGGTCGGCAGGGGACTGTTCAAGACAAACGCGGGTCAGAACACATCGATCGTCGGGAAGCGAGGCTCCCCAGTGATGCAATCCCAAAGGTAGATTGCAAGGCCGATGTCGCCGGTCCAAAGCGAATACCGACCGCGGTCAACAACTATCTGAGCGCCGCGATACTGGACGATGGCTGTCATAGCGAATTGGCGTGCGCGGTCGAGCCAAATCGGGTCGTTGGTGTGGCGGTAGAGCTTGAGGAACGCGTAGCCATTCCCACCCGTGCCGTGGCAAAGGTTCGAGCCTTTGGTAAGCGGTCCGGCGGCCCAGGTGAAGCGACCGGCATCCAACAAGAGTGCGTCAAATTCAGGGGTAGCGAAGGGCGCATCCGCAAACGTCGTCACCATACCAGGCGCACCGTGACAGTGCTGACATATCCTTGGCGGCTTCTCGCGCTGGCTTCTCACCCCCCACGTTGTCCCAACTTCAGACCGCCACGCGTTCGCTGCAAGAGTTTTCGGCACAAACTCAGTCACCTGCGCTTGCTGCGGCGGCGTCAACCAATCCCACCCGCGCAATAACGGGATGACGTTGCCAGCGAAACCGTGAACGGGCCCGAGCCAGCGGTCGCTGGCACCATATAGGTTTTGTGTCCAAAGTGGACCCTGCGGCGTGTCCTCCAGGTCGGCAAACAGCCGAGCCGCCTGCATTTCGAATAGACCGCGCCACCGAGATTCATGTGTCATCTCGCCCATGTGAATCGCGGTCACCATGGACCCGGGCATGCCCCACATAAGCTCTCGGATCGGCAGTCCAATATTTGCTTCAGCGCGCCTATGCACCAAATCGGCCAGGCTTGGTGTGGGCGCAAGGCGCATGGCGAGAAGTGCGGCACCCATGTCGCCAAAAAGCAGCGAGCCATGTTTCGAGTAATCGACCGGCGAATTGCTTTCGAAGTTGACGATTGTCCGCTCTAGGAGCTTCGGCAGCACAGGGCGAAAATCTTCAGCGACACGGGTCGCGCCGATGCGATGCAAATAGTCTAGCGCCCAGATGACACCGGCCGCGCCACAGTAGAAACTGGGGTTCCCGTCTCCCACCCCATCGTCACTAGGGTGACCCGGCCAGAACGTGTCGGGATGGAAATGGGCGATTGCATCGGCCGCAATTTCTTCGATCGCAGCCCGGACAGCCAATTCACTCCAGGCGTCGTGTGTAAGCGCACGATGACGACCGAGGACAATCATGCCTGAGGGCCTCCCGGGCGCGATCCATCTTATTCTTCACACGAGGGAAGTAAGGATTGCGATTAAACGTAACATATCTAAAAGCGTGACACGCGGCAAATGAGCAACACCATTCGACGTCACGGCAGGAATTGGCCCATCACGTCGTTTGCGTCCTTTGCCGTATGGCGGCTTCCGATCGAAGCA
This sequence comes from Xanthobacteraceae bacterium, assembly GCA_035552735.1. Classification (GTDB taxonomy): domain Bacteria; phylum Pseudomonadota; class Alphaproteobacteria; order Rhizobiales; family Xanthobacteraceae; genus VAZQ01. The sequence goes on along the minus strand of DASZKX010000390.1, from coordinate 7,507 downwards.
GACAAGAGATATTTGGATCGCCGCTAATAAAGCGGCCCGTGTGCCATCCATGTGGCGAAGAATGGCGCCAGCAGTATGAGCGTCATTTCGGTCCGCAGGATCATTTGAAGCTTCTTGAATTGGCCGCCTGCCAACTGCTGGCCACTTCCGGCGCGGGTAGCGGCGCGCCAGCGCAGGAAAACGACGGTCGGATAGATCGAGAGCAGCGCCACGACCACGAACACGCCGAGCAGGGCGTGGAACGGGCCATTCTGCAGGTAATAGGCCGTGCCTTTCTCCAGGTACATCCGCATGATTCCGGTCACCAGAACCAGCGTCGCCGAGCCGCCATAGATGATATCCAGGCGTTGCAGGGTCCTGGCCTCCGCGGCCGTCAACGCCTGCTTCAGCTGAAGATGCTCGCCCAGAAGGCTGGCGATGAGGAGCATGACGGCGACATAGTGAATCCAGGCGACGACGATCGGCCACACCATCCGCGAATCTCCAGTCGACCACCGCGAGGGATCAGGCGCGGTTGAGCTGATTTATTGTTTCGCCGCCCGCAACGCCTGCACCGAGAAATATCCATCTGCGTCGGTCCAGGCCGCGACCGGCGTCCAGCCGCAGCCGCGCGCCATCGCGCCGAAGGATTCGACGGTATACTTGTAGCTGTTCTCGGTGTGGATGGTCTCGCCGGCGCGGAACTCGATCACGCGGCCGCAGACCTCGACCCGCTGGCGGACCCGGCTGGCGAGATGCATCTCGATGCGCTGGCGCTCGCGATTGTAGAACGCCTGGTGGCAAAAGCCGGCCAGATCGAAATCGGCCCCGAGCTCGCGATTGATGCGGGCCAGCAGATTGAGATTGAACTTCGCGGTCACGCCCGCCGCATCATTGTAGGCGGCGGTGAGGACCTTCGCGTCCTTCACCAGATCGATGCCGACGATCAGGATCGCGTCTTCGCCCAGGATGCCGGCGGCGTGCCGCAGGAACGCGCAAGCTTGGTGCGCCTCGAAATTGCCGATGGTCGACCCCGGAAAAAATCCGGCCCGCGCCAGCCCGGCGAGCGATAGTGGCAGACGGAAGGGTTGCGTGAAATCGGCTGCGACCGGCAGCACCGCCAGACGCGGATAGTCGCGCCGCAGCCGCGCCGCCTCCTCGCTGAGCCATTCCGCCGAGATGTCGACCGGCACATAGGCCGCGATGGCGGACGCCGCGTCGAGCAAGAGCCGCGCCTTCCGGCTCGAGCCGCTGCCGAACTCGATCAATGCCGTCTGCGGCGGCAGCAGGCCCGCCATGTCGGCGGCGTGCCGGCGCAGGATCGCGAGCTCGCAGCGGGTCGGATAATACTCCGGCAGCGCCGTGATCTCCTCGAACAGGCGCGAGCCGGTCTCGTCGTAGAAATATTTCGGCGACAGGCGCTTGGGGCGCGCCGTCAGCCCCTCGATCACGTCGCGCGCGAACGCGGAATAGCGATCCTCGGCGGGGTGGCGGGCGACGACTGATTGAACACTCATAAGCAACTCCGTTTGGTGATGCGCGCAGGCGCTCAATCCGGATATTCCGCGAGACGGACGCCGCTGAACTGCCAGCGCGCCGACGGATGGAAGAAATTGCGGTAGCTCGCGCGCGCATGGCCCGCCGGCGTCGCCTGCGAGCTGCCGCGCAGGACCATCTGGTTGATCATGAACTTGCCATTGTACTCGCCGAGCGCGCCCGCCGCCGCCCGATAGCCCGGATAGGGCGAATAGGCGCTGCGCGTCCATTGCCACACGGTGCCGAAGGCGTCGTCGATGAGGCCGCCATTGGCGGCGATCTCCCACTGCGCCTCGGTCGGCAGGTCCTTGTCCGCCCAGCGCGCAAACGCATCGGCCTCGTAGTAGCCGACATGGCGAACCGCCGCGCCCGGATCGATCGGCGCGAGGCCGGCGAGCGTCTGCGTGCACCAGGCGCCGTCGCGCTCACGCCAATAGCCGGGCGCGCTCCAGCCCTCGGCCTCGACCGCCGCCCAGCCGTCCGAGAGCCACAGGCTCGGCGCCGCATAGCCGCCGTCGGCCATGAATTCGAGCCATTGCGCATTCGTCACCAGGCCGCGGGCGATCCGCGCCGGCGGCAGCAACACCTCGTGCGCCGGGCACTCGTTGTCGAAGCAATAGCCCTCGCCGGCCCACCCGATGCGGTGGATACCGCGCGGCAACTCGACAAAACCGGTCGCGGCGACCGGCGGCGGCTCCGGCCACTGCGGATCATAGGCGGGCGCGGTCGGATTCTGGGCCAAAGCGTGCAGGATGTCGGTGAGGATCAATTCCTGATGCTGCTGCTCGTGGTGCAGGCCAATTTCCAATATGCGCAGCACCTCCGGAAGCCTCGCCGCGTCGGCACTCGCCAGCAAACGCTCGACCGCCTCGTCGACATGCGCCCGGAAGGCGGCGACTTCGGCGCAGTCCGGCCGGGTCAGCAGGCCGCGCAGCGGGCGCGCATGCCGGGGCCCGGCCGCCACATAGTAGGAATTGAACAGATACCCGAAGGCGGCGTCGAAGACCGCGTAACCCGGAAGATGCGGCGCCAGCAGGAATTGCTCGAAGAACCAGGTCGTATGCGCCCGATGCCACTTGGTGGGGCTGGCATCGGGCATCGATTGCACAACTTGATCCTCGGGGCTCAGCGGCGCGGCGCGACCTTCGGTCTCGGCGCGCACCGCGCGAAACGCCTCGCGCCAAGCGCCGCGCGGATCAGACGATCCGAGCACGGGCCCGATGGGGTGAGGCGGGGCGCCCTGGCGCTCGCCGCGGAGGCGAATGACGGGTGACGAAGCTGGCGGCATCCCAATCCCGGGTTTGGAGGAATCGGCAATCTATTCAGGCAACGGAATGCAAAACAGCCGGCCCAACCGAATGGTTCCTCCACAAGATACGTGACGGCAGGACGTCTGGTTACCCGTGCTCGCGGAGAGTTTATCGCCTCGGACGGCCGACCGGGTGGCTGAAGGGGGCTGTCCCGGGCCACGCATCATGCCCGGGATCAATCCTGGAAAAGCATTATATTATGGTAGCTTAGATCAAGAAGCGGAACCGGTGGCGCGTTCAGGGCGAAGCTTTCACCGCATTGGCGCCGGCGGCCGCGGCCACGCTGTCCTGCGCGGCGGTGCCGCCGCTCACCCCGATGGCGCCGACCAGCTTGCCGTTCAGGACAATGGGAATACCGCCTTCGGAGGCGATCGGCCGCGCCGCGTCCGGAAAGGTCATGAAGGCGACATTGCCGGCCGAGAACTGATCGGCAAAGACCTTGCTCGGCCGGCGGAACTGCGCCGAGGTGCGCGCCTTTGCCTCCGCCAGCGCCGCCGAGGAGCTTTGCGCGCCGTCCATCTTCTCGAAATAGATCAGCTCGCCCTCCGGCCCTACGACCGAGACCGCCATGTGCCAATTGTTCTTCTTGGCTTCCGTGATGGCCGCATCGGCGGCCGCCTTGGCCTGCTCATTGTCGATCGGCGCCCCATAATCCGGGGGCGGCGACGCCGGCAGGGCGACCGGCCGCCCCGACGATTCCGCCGGAGGCTGTTGGGCTTGCGCGCGGTCGCCTGGCGCGCAGACGCCCAGCAAGAGGGCTGCCCCGGTCGCCAAGGTCGTCAAAACAGCAGTTCGCATATCGATCTCCCAATGCGGCGCGTGCCGGAAGCTTCCGCGTCATCATCTGGTCGAAAATACGTCGTCAGTGATGATTGTGCCCGGCCAACCCCGATCAGGATAGGCGACTTGCCGCAAGATCAGCAAGGAGGGCTTGCAGGCAGGCCCTCCCCCGGTGACAATCGCGCCCTTTCCGGGTGACGTAATCATCGCCAACAGCGGACATTCCGATGCGAATCAGGATTCTTGCGTGGACACGTATGGCATGCGCGGCCGCGGGCCTGGGCGCCGGCCTTTTGGCCTTCGGAGTGGCGCCGGCGCTGGCCCAGAACGCGAATTGCCGCAATACCGGCAGCTTCGACCGCTGGCTGGCCGATTTCAAGAAGGAGGCCACCGCCCAGGGCATCTCGGCCGCCGCCATCAACGCGGCGTCGCCCTACTTGGTGCTCGACCAGCGCATCATCGGGATCGACCGCGGGCAGCGCTTCTTCTCGCAGAACTTCCTCGAATTCTCCGACAAGATGCTCGCCGGCTCCCGGCTCCCGTCGGGCGCGGCCCAGATCAGGAAATATCAGCCGGTCTTTGCGCGCGAGGAGAAGGAATTCGGGGTGCCAGCCGCCGTCATCACGGGGTTCTGGGGGCTGGAGAGCGATTTCGGCTCGGGCCAGGGCAATTACCAGGCGCTCAAGTCGCTGGCGACGCTGGCCTATGACTGCCGCCGCAGCGACATGTTCCGCGGCCATCTGTTCGATGCCCTGCGCATGATCGAGCGCGGCGACCTGCGGCCCGAGGAGATGATCGGCTCGTGGGCGGGCGAGCTCGGGCAGACCCAGATGATGCCGTCGGAATATTATCGGGACGCGCTCGACTATGACGGCGCCGGACGGCGCAACCTGATCAAGAGCGCGGCCGATGTGATCGGCTCGACCGGGAAATATCTCGACTTTCTGGGCTGGAAGCGCGGCGAGCCTTGGCTGCAGGAGGTGCATGCGCCCCCCAATGCTCCCTGGGATCAGGCCGATCTGTCGATCCAGCACCCGCGCGCGCAATGGGCCGGCTGGGGCGTGACGCGGGCCGACGGCAAGCCATTGCCATCCGACAAACTGCCGGCCTCGCTGGTCCTGCCGATGGGGCGATTCGGGCCAACCTTCCTGGCCTACGATAATTTCCAGGTCTATCTGAAATGGAACCAGTCGCTGATGTATGCGCTCACGGCGGCCTATTACGCCACCCGGCTCGACGGCGCGCCGGCCATGCATCGCGGCGTCGAGATTCCCAAGCTCAGCTTCGATGAGACCAAAGAGCTGCAGCAGATTCTGCAGAAGCGCGGCTACGACATCGGACGCACCGACGGCATCCTCGGCCTCAAGAGCCGCAGCGCCGTGCGCGAGATGCAGATCAAGTTCGGCTTGCCGGCCGATTCGTGGCCGACCGCCGAGCTGCTCAGCCGGCTGCGGGGGAGGTGAGCCGTAGTTCCGTAGGGTGGGTTAGGCGCCGCAAAGCGTTGACGCGGGGCACGGCGGAATATGGCGCCGTAACCCACCAACTCACCGCGCAGTTGAAACCCAGCCGGTGGGTTACAGCGCCATATTACACCGTGCCAACATCAAATCTTTACGGCGCCTAACCCACCCTACGAAACTACGGCGCTCTTCTCCAGCGTCAGCGCGAATCCCGGCTTGCTCACCTGGATCAGGTCGCAGTCGGCGTGCTGGGTGAGGTCCGCCATCAGCCTGACCAGCGGATGCTTGAGGGTGATGTACTCCTTGGCGGGTCCGGCGGCGCGCATCTGCGCGATATCGTCACGGTTCAACAGCCAGCGCAGCACCAATTCCTCGTCGGAGACGTCGGGACCGCCGAGCTCGCGGCGCATGTCCGCGAGCGTGGGCTGCGGGCGCGTCTGCGCGATGATCTCGCGCGCACGCGGACGGTCCAGGATGCGGCCACGCACCTCCTGGTCCATGGCGGTGACGGCTTCCTCGCCGAACTGGCCGAGCGCGTAGCGGATGACCTGATCGGTCACCTCCTTGTAACGCTCGCCCAGGATGACATTGATGGCCGCCTGGCTGCCGACGAATTGCGACAGCGGCGTCACCATGATGGGATGGCCGAACTCGACACGCACGCGGCCGGTCTCCTCCAGGGCCTGCTGCAGCTGCGCTTCCTTGCCGACCTGACGCAGCTGATGGCCGAGGTTGGAGATCATGCCGCCCGGCACCTGGTGCTGGTAGGTGGCGAAGTCGTACTCGGCCGGCACGCCGATCGGAAAGCCCTCGCGCTTGGCGATGACCGTGAAGTGATCGGTGACCGGCCGCAGCACGTCCTCGTCGATCAGCGGCTTGTAACCGATGGCGCGCAGGTTGTGCGCCACGTTGAAGATCGAAGGCAGCGCGGCGCCGTCGGCGAGCGGCGGAACCCCGGTATTGACGATCCGGATGCCGAGCCGGACCGCCTCGAGCGCCACCAGGGGTCCGAGCCCGGTGGTGCAATGGCTGTGCAGCTCGACCGGAATGCCGCCGCTGTTCTGCAGGATAATCGGAACCAGCGTGCGGGTGCGCTCGGGCGTCAACAGGCCGCCCGGATCCTTGAGGCACAGCCGGAAGGGCTTGAGCGACGCCGCCTGCCGGCAACGCTGCGCATAATAGTCATCGGTGTGGACCGGCGAGACCGAGTAGATCAGGTTGACGATCGGATCGAGTCCGAATTTGCGCGCCACGCCGACCCGGTATTTCCAGCCCGGCAGATCGTTCCAGGGCTCCGATATGCGGGCCTGCCGGATGCCGTTGGCGGCCATGCGCTCGATAAAGAGCTCGTACATGCAGGGCGGATCGAATCCGAACGTATTGACCCGCCCGGCGATCAGGCGCAGCGGCGTGTTGGGCACCAGCTCGGCGACCCGCCGGATGCGCTCCCACGGATCCTCGCGCAGCTCGCGCACCGCCTTCTTGATGTGCGAGCCCGACAAGAGCTCGATCGCCAGAAAGCCGGCTTGATCGAGCCGCTTGGCGATCGGCAGCATCATGCCGGTCGACATCCGTTCGGCCCACAGACTCTGGTGGCCATCCCGGATCGTGGTGTCGACGAATTGGATCTCGTCCATGGCGTCTCCCGGAACTCTTGGAGCATTTTCAGGAAAAGTGGAACCCGGTTTTCCGTCCGAAAATGCGACCATGCAAAAATGCTACAGCGTGGGGTCGGGCCTGATCCAGAACAAGGTCTGGCCGAACTCGACGAACTGGCCGTTCGACACCAGGATGCGCTCGATCACGCCGGCGGTTTCGGTCTTGATGCTGGCGAACACCTTCATCACCTCGATGAGCCCCACCGTGGCGCCCGCCGCCACTTTGGTGCCCGGCATCACGAACGGCGGATCCGAGGGCGAGGGCGCGGCGTAGAACTTGCCCACCATGGGGGCGGTCACCGGCAGCAATCCGGGCTCGGGTGCCGCACTTACGGCCGGCGCAGCCTGCAGGGCGGCCGAGCTCGCCGTTGCTGTCGCCGCGGCCGGCAGCGCACGTGCGGGCGCGATGGCGAGCGCGGTATCGGTGCGGGCCGAGACATAGCCGCCCTTGCTGACGGTGATCTTGCGCTCACCCTGCTCCAATTGAAGGAAATCGAACTTGGATTGCTCGAACAGCTTCAGGATTTCGAGCACGTCGTCTTCGGTCAGCTCCATCCACCGCTCTCCTGCGGCAGGCGCCGCATGCCCTTGGTCGCCGAGATCAGGCGAGGTCGGACAAGGATTTCGGCCAGCCCAACCCCCGTGTCAACCAAAACGGCGGCCGCTCGCCGTCGTCCCGACGCGTCAGTGAGAGCAGGTACAATCGCCCGGGCGTCATGTCGTCTCGCCGATTCCTGCTTGCAAAGATTGATTGCAGATCCTGCTTGGAATGAACCGCTATTCA